>CAZURG010000012.1:0-3516 GCA_964623645.1 uncultured Gammaproteobacteria bacterium
TGGTATGAGCGGCCGTGACGGACGCATCCTCCATCTGAGCGGATCTCACCTCACCGTTTCTGGTGGGGATTTTTTTGCAAGAAAATACCTGATCGTCGATCAGGGAAGGATGTTGGTGACCGCTACCGCGCCCGCTCGCCGGTCGAGCGTGAGCGTGATTAGGACCGTCTTGAGGTGGGATCGTCTGTCCATGGGGTCTTGCGTCCATTCCACCGTTCCGAAGCGAGAAGGTCCTTCCGTAGGGCGCTTCCTTCGAGCACGGTCATGGGCGTTCCGGGAGGGGAGCATCCGTGACCGTGTTCGAAGGGGTTGTCGAGGCTTATTTGTAGCTAAAAAAGCTGATTTGTCAACCATGTCCTCGGCGGCCCGTCCGTCGTCACGAATCTTGACAAAATGGCCTATCCCTGCTAGCATTGGGCGTCCTCTTACAACTGAACCACCACCTTTTCCAGGAGATTCCCATGGCCGACGGCCCTGTCTTCCTCTTCTACGCCCTCAATGGCACCGGCGGCGGGCACATCACCCGCCAGGCGAACATCGCCCGTGAGGTCCGCGCGCTGCTGCAGGCCATCGACGTCCCGCATGACCTGGTCATGCTCACGACGTCCGATGCGCCGCAGATTGCGCACGGCCTCCTCACCTACAAGCTGCCGTCGAAGACCTCGATCGGCCCGGCCGGGGTGCGCGACTACATCGTCCGCAGCCAGACCTTCGTGATGAACACCGTCGCGGCGATGCGGCCGTCCGTCCTCGTGATGGACACCGCGCCCGAGGGGAGCTTCAACGAGATCGGCCTGCTCTGCAACTTGGCCGCGTCATGCGTGTTCGTGAACCGTCATCGCGACGAGGCACAGCAGGCGGATGCCGCCTACCAGCGGAACCTCAGCGTCTACGCCACCATCCTCACGCCCGACGATGCCACGGAGGCCGAGCGGTACGTTTTCGGGAACGAAGACCTCCGCGCGAAGAACAGCTTCGTCGGCGTGATCCACGGCTACCGTCGTGAACGGGCTCTCACCCGTGACGAGGCCCGGACCGAGCTCGACGTGCTTCCGAGCGAATCGCTGGTCTACGTCTCGGCAGGCGCGGGCGGGGATCCGGAAGCCGAGCGCACGCTTGCGGCCATCCTCGATGCGCTTGGGACCGAACCGAACCTGCGCTTCCTGGTCGGCTACGGCCCCCTCTACAAGGGCCGCATTCGCCATCGGCGCAACGTCATCGCCTTCCAGGACGTGGACGTCTCCCGCTACTTCGCGGGCGTCGATGCCGCCTTCAGCGCGGCCGGGTACAACACCTACCACGAGCTCCTCGCGGCCCACGTGCCGACGGCCTTCTTCGCGCAAGTGAAGAAGATGGACCGCCAGGACGAGCGCGTCGCCCTCGGCGTCGCGCGCGGCTGGCACCTGGCCCTGGCGGACATCCGTCCCGAGACGATTCGTCGTTGTCTGGCCGAGCTGCTCAGCGTTGAGGGCCGCGGTTCGCTTCTCCGGTCCCTGAGCCGGCGTCCGGTCGCGACAGGGGCGACCAAGGCGGCCTACATGGTCGCCCTGCTCGGCCTGCGCGCGCATCGCGAATACGCCACGGTCGTGGCCACGAAACTGCCGCTGGCCTATGCCTGTCGGCTGCTGTGGACCCGGGTCGCTTCGACCTATGCCGTCACGGACCCTGAGGGGATGCGCTTCACCGAAACGCTCCGCGTCCTCCTGCTCTTGCAATCCAACCGCACGCCCAGCCCCGAAGGGAACCTGTTCTACGCGGCGGGAGCGCTCATCAACGACCCGACCAACCAGGTCGCCGTCGAACTCCTCCGCGAAGCCCTCGAGTTCGCGCTTAAGCTTGTCTTGGACCGCGAGCAGTCCCGCGCGGAACCCCGCGCCTTCAACGACGCGCTCCGCCTTGCCCTGCGTGACAGCTCCGATCTCTTCAGTCTCCGCACTCGGATCGCCGACCGTTTGGCGGCCTGAGCGCCTTCTCCCGACCGGAAAGGATCGATGACGACATGACAACGACCGCAACCGTCTACCAGCCCACCCGCACCTACGGCGATGCCCGCCGGGCGGCGGCGCAGGGCCTCGCCGAATCCGACCTCGCCCTGAAGGAGCTCTTGGGCGAACTCGCCGCGATGGACCGTGAGGCGGCCAGCCTCCATGGCGACAAGGACCTCGCCCTCCGCGAAGTCCTCAAGCTCTGGAAGGCCCAGCTCACGGCCGCCACCGTCGCCGAAGGGCGCCGGGTGGCCAAGCTCCTTGGGTCCCGGGCCATCAGCGACAAGCTCGACAAGTACGAGCGTGACGTCGCGAACGCGGAGACCGCTCACGCCACGGCCCAGCGCGCCATTCCGCATCTCCAGCAGCAGCTCGACTCCGCCCTGTCGGAAGTTGCCCACAGTCAGGGCGAGATCGACGCCTTGAAGCGGCGGATCGACGCCTGCGATGCGACCGACGCCTTCATGCGTCTCCAGGCCACCCACGAGTCCGGAGAATTCCAGGCCGTCGACCCGGAGCCGCCGTCGAAGTGGTACTGGCTCACGATCGTCGCTCTCGCGCCCTTCCTGCTCATCTCGGTGTTCTACGCCATCTGGGACCAGGCGCGTCGCAAGGACCAGGCGTTGGCCCTGGAGGAGGGGACTCGCATCTTCGGGACGCATCCGCAGGGCCTCACCGGCCACTTCGAGGCGCACCTCACCGACAAGGCGAACCTCAGCCGGCTCCAGAACGCCCTCCGCGTCCCCGCCGACCTCCGGCGTCAGCTGGCCGAGGCCAAGCGGCATGCCGACCTCACCGCGGACCAGATCCGCACGGTCAAGGCGAGCCTCCCGACCCTCATCCATGCCGCCCTCGACGAGCGGTTCCTGGGGCGGAACGCCACCTTCGGCTTCACGCGCCGCGAGGTGATCGGCTGGCCGACCAAGGCCCTGCGTCGCGCTGGCCTGCGCGTCCTGCTCATCGACGAGCAGCTCACCCAGCTCGCCAAGCTGCGCGCGCCGCTCGAGGCCGAGGTGAAGCCGATCCGCGCCTACCAGGCCAAGGTCAAGGAGGTCCTGGGCGTCTGGGGCAAGTACAGCCGTCGACGCCGCGGTCCCGCCCGCAGCGATTCTGACCGCACCGACCGCAACAAGGACTTCGCGCCCTGGCTGCTCGGCTGCCCCGCCGGCTTCCGGGCCCGTGCCACCCGGACGACCACCCGCGTCCGCCGCGCCCACACGGCCTTCAACCGCCGCGGGTACGATGTCTCGCGCGAGGTCTTCATCGACCGCCTCCTCGAGTGCGTCGACATCACGCTCGATACGCTCGGTCCGGAAGCGTTCGTCGAGGCGTACGGCATCGCGGTCGACCTGACCGAGCAGTCCATCGGCGTCGCGGACCGTGCATTCGAAGCCGCCACCGACCTCGGGGCCCAGGCCATGGAGCGCTTCGGGCAGCTCGTCGACATGCCCGTCCTCTTCGACCAGCTCGAGGGGATCAAGGGCGGGGACCTCAAGGCCCTCGGGACGTTCATGCCCGAGGCGGGCGGCTT
>CAZURG010000012.1:3616-10562 GCA_964623645.1 uncultured Gammaproteobacteria bacterium
TTCCGCATCGCCCGTTTCGTTCGGGCGAACAGGAACAAGAGGGAAAAACATGGAGCCTTCGTCGCTTCTCGACACGCCTGTCTTGGGCCAGCCGCTCGGCCGCTACGCGTATCGCTACGCGCCGCGTCTCTGGGTCATCACGGCCTACTACAACCCCGCCGGGTTCGCCTCGCGGAGACGCAACTACGAGCTGTTCGCGGCCCTCCTTCGCGAGGCGGGTATTCCGCTCCTCACGGTCGAGTGCGCGTTCGGCGACCAGCCGTTCGACCTGCCGGATCGTCTCGATGTCATCAAGGTGCGCGGTCGTACGCCGCTCTGGCAGAAGGAGCGCCTGCTCAACCTGGCGCTCACCTATTTGCCGCGGACCTGTGACTACGTCGTCTGGGCCGACTGCGACCTCGTCTTCACGAACCCGGATTGGGCGCGCGACACGGCGAGGCTTCTCGATACGGTCGCGGTCGCCCAGGTCTTCGAGACCTGTAACCGTGTTCCCGAGGACTACCGCCCGGCCGACGCCGCGCGCGACGTCTGCACGTCCTTCACCAAGGTCGTGGGGGCGGACCCCTGGATCTTGCGCTCCGGGAACTACGCTGAGCACGGCCATACGGGCTACGCTTGGGCCGCGCGCCGCGAACTTCTCGACCGCCACGGCCTGTATGAGCATGCGATCGCCGGGTCGGCCGACCACTACATGGCCCACGCGGCCTGCGGTGACCTCGTGTCGCCCTGCGGCCTGCGCATGATGTATAAGGGGCCGCGGCTCATCGAGCATTTCCAGGCCTGGGCCGAGCCGTTCGCGGAATCCGCGCGCGGTGAGATCGGAACGGTCCCCGGCGAGGTGATCCACCTGTGGCACGGTGACCTCAAGGATCGCCGCTACTCGGAACGCCACAAGGATTTCACCCAGCTCGCCTTCGACCCCTACCTCGACCTGGTGGCCAACCCTGGCCGCCCGCTCGAACTCCGTCCCGGGCGCGAGCGTTCTGAGCTCACGAGCTGGTTCACGTCGTATTTCGCCGAACGTCGTGAGGATGGCGCCCGTGTCGCTGCCTGACCTGCAAAGGAGAACCACCATGGCTGAAGTGAAATATGCAGGCGAGGGCACGGAGCTGCGCATGGCCGCCCTGCGTGAGGAGATCGAGTTGGTGACGGGCCTGATCGGTGAGCGGCAGGCGAGCCTTGCCGCCCTCACGGACCGCCGCTCCGAACGCCTCCGGTCGTATGCGACGACCCACGTCGCGGACCTCCGCGACGAGACGCTTGCGCGACTCGAGGAGCGGTTCCCGGGCTTTCACGTTCGGGACCGTGTCCGTCAAGAGATCGGTCTGGCACAAGCGCCGTTCCTGCGCCAGCTCCAAGGCCTGGGCTCTTTCGATCCCGCCGAAGCAGAGAGCCGGATCCTCCGTCTCGAGGTCCGTCTCCCACCGCTCCGTTCTGAGCGCGACCAGGCCCAGGAGGCCTTCGACGCGCTCGCCCAGATCCCGGACGTCACCCGCCTCATCGCGAGTGGCTATGACACCGGGACCTATCCCCACCGGTTCTGGCAGCGGCAATACCACGCCGACTGGCGTGCCGCCGACAAGGCCTGCACCCAGGCCAAGGTGCCCGATTGGCGGGCCCTGCTCGTCCAGTATCTCGCTCACCAACGGGCCCGCGATATGGCCGTACTGGCCGTCCAGGTCGCGGAGAGCGAGCGGGACGGGCTGCAGGCGAACCTGCTCCGTCACCGCGAGCTCTCCGCCGCCTTGGCGGACGCGGCCTCCGTCCAGGTCCTTCCCCTCGTCCGTGCGCAGTTCCAGGCCTTCCTGGAGGCGGCAGATCCTTCACCTTGTTCTGAGGTGGCCACCTTCGACCAGCGCATCAACCGCCTGCATGAGGAGGTCTTCGCCCTCGAAGAGCGTCGCCTCAAGGCTCTCACGGTCCTCGCCGAGTTCGACCGTGCCAAGGCCAAGGCCCTCCGCTACGCCGCCCGTCTCGCGGCCGAAGAAGGGGAGGGGGGCGCTTCGGCTTCTCCCCGCGTCTCTCCTCCGCCTGAGTGGGGCCCGACAAGAGGCTAGAGACTAGGGGCTTCCTCGGCCCGCCTCTTCCTTCCAGATGTTCCCGCAACGAAAAGGAATCCTGCATATGAAACACAACACGTTCGTCGCCCTCGCAGCCGGCGTCGGCCTGACCGCGGCCATCGCGGGTGGCTACCTCGCTTCCTCGCACGTCCGTTCGACGTCGCGTCCGACCGCGCCTGCGGTGGCGGTGACGGTCACTCGCCCCGCCGTTTGCCCGGCCGACGCGACCGTCCATCCAGCCCTCGTCGGCTGGCTCGCGACGCACGGCGACCGGCACGGCCAGGTCCGGGCCGTCGACGCCGTACCCGGCATCGCCCACCGCCTCACCGCCGTCCGCTTCCCGCCGGGCAGTCCCGCCGCGCGCTTCTCGGACAACGAGGCGCAGTGGTCGCAGCTGCGCCTCGACTGCGACGGCGACGGTCACGACGACCAGAAGTGGCTGCTCCGCAACGGTGCCCCGTACAAGGCCGAGGATCTCGGTCCCGACGGCGCGCCCGTCGGTGCCGCCCGCCATTTCTAGGCGGACCTCTCCCTCCCCGTTCGGAACGATCGCTCGTTCCGGCGGGGACTTTTTATTTTGGGAAGGGTTTTTTCGAGGTCGGATCTGTGAAGAGAATAAAAAAAGACCAACGGGGGAAATCCGTTGGGGAAGGGTTCAGAAGCTCATCTGCCAGCCCGGCTGCTGACTGCTGAAGAGGGCACCTCGCGCGTTCGGGGTGATCCACGAGATCCCGTTCCCCGAGGCATCGATGACGTGCATCATTCGGCGTGCCGCGAGCGTCGAGTCGTTCCAAGAGACGGCATAGGCAGGGGTCTGGACCCAGGTGGGTTCGGCGGCGTTGGGGTCGAAGGTGCTGACCAGATAGTTCATGCCCCGATCGGCGCCTCGGCTCACGCGGATCTCCAGGATGCTGGACGAAGATCCGCTGCCGTACATGAAGGACACCTCGCAGGTCACCTGCGGGCACAGGGCGTTCATCTCCCAGGCGAAGTCCCGGGTGTCGAAGCGGGCCGTGTACTGCCCGTTGCCCGTGGTACCCCGCTCGAAGGGCTCGATGCGCTCGCCGCCACGCTGCGGGATCTCGAGCGGGTACTGCACCCACGATCCGATCGCGCCGAACCGGACGGCGGTCACGACCACGAGGCTGCAGTCACCCGCGTTCCAGGCTCGCGCGGTGCAGGTGGTGATGGCCGGCGGCCCACCCGCTCCCGGACCGGCCTCTGCGGTGGCGGAGGAGACGAGCGCGAGCAGCATCGTGAGAGTCATCATGGCGAGTGTACGCATTGTTCGAATGCCTTTCGTTGCTCCAACGCAGCAGATCTCTAAGATCCCCATGATCCGATCCGCCGAGGAGCCACCTCTGGGAAAGCGAGGCTTTCCCAGAGGTGGCTCCGGGTATCGGGGGGTGTTTGGTGGCGAGTGGGGAGTATGTCATATATATGCGGAAATGTCAATACCCAGGCCGTATCCCCGCGGTTCGGACAGGGGTCTTCGAAAGAAAAACCCAGACGTGTCTCGTCTGGGAAAATCCTTCTCGTTCAGGGTGTTTTTTCCTTAGCCGAACGTGAACGTATACGCCCTCAATCCACCATCCGGGATCAAGATCTTCAACAAGTGGCTCTCCGACGCATCTTGATTCTTGAGTAGCTCGTACAACCGTTCCTCGCCGATCCGTACGAAGCTCTTCCCTTCACGGTACGTGACATCGCTCCCGGCCTGTGCCTGTTCGATCGGTTTGCCGTCAATGGTGACCTCCACATCCATCCCGCCCTCCGCGCTTGCGACGAAGAAGATATTGCGAGCTTGAACGCGTTGCCAGATTGATGCATTTTTCCCATTATTCTGTGCAAATTCATTTTCGATGTCCCAGACCCCATCGAGTGCCAAGGCGTTCAGCGCGAGCGGCTCGCGGGCGACGAGGGTTTGTTCGCCCGTCTTTTTCGGGATCCCGTTCGTGAGGAGATCGTTTCGTGTTCCGCCGAAATACGTTTCCGGGGTAATGGCTGCGCTCCTTACCTCGTCCATCGAGTTCGCGACGGGTGCCGTCACCGCCGGCAAGAGGGGTTTTTGCTCACGGATCGCCTTCTCGCGCAGCAGGTCCTGGATCTTCTTCTCGGTCTCCGCGTACCCGCCCTCGCCGATGTGGTCATGCACAATGTTCCCATCGAGGTCGATCAGGTATTTCCGGGGCCAGTAGTTGTTCTGGTACGCGCTCCAGGTCGCGTAGTCGTTATCGAGGACAATCGGGAATTTGATGCCATACCGTTCCATGGCTGCCTCGACGTTCTCTTCCTTCTTCTCGAACGCGAATTCCGGCGTATGGATCCCCACGATCTCGAGGCCCTGGTCCTTGTATGTGTCGTACCAGGCGTTCAGGTATGGGAAGGTGCGGATGCAATTGATGCAGCTGTACGTCATGAAATCGACCAGGATCACTTTCTTCCCGACCAGTTCGCCGAGTGTGATCCCGTCCGTATTCACGAACCCGGTCGGCCGGACGATCTCATTATACCGCGGGTATGCGACCGCTTTCGTCTTCGTGGCTTTCTCCATCGATTCGCTCTTTTGTAGGAGCGCCTGTTCCACGTTCGTGATATTGAAGAGCCCCTTTTCAAGAAGAAATGTCTGCAAGCGCCGGTCCGCACCGGTTAGGAGGAAGATGCCCACGATGATGAACAGTACGCCTAATCCGCGCTTGAACCAGCCTCGCGGATCAGCCGCCCAACGCGCGTTACGGATGAACCGCTGCCCCAACAGGCTCACGAGCAGCAGGACTAACGCCAAGCCCGCCGCATATGCGATCAGATACACGGTCCCGACCAGGAGACTTCGTGGTAAGACCGTCGCCAGGATCAGAAAATACGTCGGTGAGCAGCTCGAGAACACAGGCCCAAGGGACAGCCCGATCAGGACGTCGCTCCAGCGGCTCGAAGTCCGCGTCGAATTGGCCAACAGCTGTTCCGACCGGTTGCTGAGCCCGAAGCGCGCGCTCACCCGGTCCCACGCCGTCGGAAACAGGCTGATCAGGCCGAACAGGATAATGATTCCACCTGAAATCCCGCTCCACACGCTCTGCGGGATGTCGATGAATAGCGCGCTGAACTTGAGGAGGAGGGTGAACAGTACGATCGCGAGCGCGAGCGAGGCCGTGATCACGTACGGATTGCGGCGATCCTTCCCTTGAGCCGAGCCCCCGATGATGATTGGCAAAACGGGCAACACGCACGGCGCGAGCACGGTCATCATGCCCGCGAGGAAAGAGATGAGAAGAAGAATCATAGAGCAGGGGAGGTCGACGTCGGCGCGTCGGGAATGAAGCGCAGGGCGAGGCCGTTGATGCAATACCGCTGCCCCGTGGGCGGCGGGCCGTCTGGGAAGACGTGGCCCAGGTGTTCGCCGCAAGTCGAGCGCACTTCAACGCGCTCCTCAAGCAAGCCCGTATCCTTCACGAACGTCACGGAGCTCGTACGGATGGGGGCCCAAAAACTGGGCCAGCCTGTTCCTGAATCGAATTTCTGTTCCGAGCGGAACACTGGTTCCCCGCAATCCGCCGTGACGTAGGTCCCGGGCCGCTTCTCATGGAGCAGGTCGCTCGTGAAGGGAGTCTCCGTTCCGCCACCGTACAGAATATGCCACTGTTGTGTTGTGAGCTTGTTTCGTTCCGCTCTGCCTGCCTCCTGTTTTTGCCGTGGGTTCACCTGAAGGAAAATCAAGAACACTCCGATGAGGGCGCACGCGACGACGGCGAAGGCCTTGTACAAGAAAGGAATGTTCATACGTCCGTCTCCTGGTTCTTGACGATGCGCGCCAAGACGCTTACGTACCCGAGTAAATCCCGCACCGACGCGCCGCGGAAAAGCGGCTTCAGCCGATCGCGGAGCAGTCGTTCGATCTCCGGCAGGAGCTGTTTGCCGCTCGCGGAGAGCTTCGCCATGCGTTGCCGCGAATCCGCACGTGACGCCGCGACGGTGATCAGTCGCTTCGCCGCCAGCCGGTTGACCCGCACCGTCACGAGCGGCGCCTGGATGCCCAGCTCCTTGCTGATCGCCGACAGGCTCAGTCCCTCCGCACTTTCCGAAACGACCCCCAAGATCGCCCAATCCACGCTGGTGATCCCGTGGCCCTTCAGGGCCGCCGCCGTCTCGGTCTTCAAGTGGCGAAAGCTTTTTGCCTGAAGAATCCCCAGGCCGTACGTGGTGGGGGAGTAGCTTTCCGGCAGGAGCCGGCGGACGATCTCGTTTAGCATGGGAGAGGGGTGCGTTTCCGGGGGACCCTTGACGGTTCTTTTGGTAGGTGATGGGAAACCTGATATCCTTATGTTACGTAAGTATTTATCCTTTGTAAAATCTTGATCAACTCGTATGCGCAAGAACCTCCTGGTCTCCGCGGGCCTCATGCTCACGGCGGTCACCCTCCTCGGCGCCGGCTGCGGCAGCAAGAAGGACAACATGATGGACAACGGCATGATGACCCCCACCAGCACGCAAGGCATGATGGAAGGTCAAGGCGTGATGGTCGGCGGCGCCATGATGGTCCGCAACCTCGACATCGTCGCCAACGCGATGAACGCCAACAACGTCACGACCCTCGTCGCAGCCGTCAAGGCGGCCGGCCTCGTCGACACGCTCAAAGGTCCGGGCCCGTTCACGGTCTTCGCCCCCACGAATGACGGCTTCAACAAGCTCCCGGCCGGGACGGTCGAGAACCTCCTCAAGACCGAGAACAAGGCCAAGCTCGTCGACATCCTCACCTACCACGTGGTGTCCGGCGCCTATAAGGCCGCCGACCTCCGCGATGGCATGATGCTCAAAACGGTCCAGGGGAAGGAATTGAAAGTCACGATCCGCGACGGCAAGGCCTACGTCAACGACGTCATGGTCGAGAC
>CAZURG010000012.1:10662-34054 GCA_964623645.1 uncultured Gammaproteobacteria bacterium
CGTCTACAGGCAGCCGTCGAGGCTGTGGAGCAGCGGTTAGGCATCACGTTTCATAAGAGGGAGCTCCTTCTGGAGGCTCTGACCCACGAGACCATCTCGAGGCGCATCCTGACCATCCTGTTCCCTGCAACGAACGGCTCGAATTCCTGGGGGATTCGGTTCTCCAGCTCGTCGTCACGGAGGCGCTGTTCAAACACTATCCGGACGCCTCGGAGGGACGGTTGACGAACGATCGTTCCGCCCTCGTGAGCACTCGTGCGTTAGGGGAGACGATGTATGCGCTGGGGCTCGACCTCTGCCTGCTGTTCATCCCGCCATATGATCCCGGTCCGGGTGTCGAGGTCGTCCATCCTGGACGGCACCTTTCCGGCTGTTTCGCCGAGGCGCTCTTCGCTGCTGTCTATCTTGATCAGGGACTCGAGGCATGCCGTGGGCTTGTCGAGCGTCTGATTCTGCCTCGGGCCGAGATCCTCATCGCGGCCTTCGTCGACCCCAAGGGTGACCTGCAGACCCTTCTGCACGCGCGCTTTCGTGCCACCCCGACCTACGTGACCATGCAGGAAGGTGGGCCCCAGTTCGATAAGGTCTTCCGGGTTGCCTGCCTCGTGGGGGACGTCCTGCTCGCGACGGGCGAGGCGCGGCGCAAGCGCGAGGCCCAGCGCCTTGCCGCCCAGCGTGCTCTCGAGACGGTGGCCGATTGGGAACGGCGCCTGCCGACGCCCGCGCCGTCCGTTCCTGTTCTTGCCGCAAGAGACGGCTAATCGCTTTCTTTCGCACTTCCCAGAGCATGACCGGGACCATCACCGGGGTCGTGGTCGATCCGAACGTGTCGATCCCCCCGAACGGTGCCGTGGGCGGCAGCTAGGCCGACGGGCCAATGGCTATCTTCCTTCGCCAGGTCGCGAAGGATTTTTCTTTTCTCGGTCTCTTTCAGGAAATAAGAATGGCTATAATAAGGGAAAATAGGGGGCAATGATCTTGACAGAATTCCTATGATATGACATAATCGGTCGTCACCCGTCCCTTCTCACCACCCTCCATGTCCCTCGCGGACACGACGAAAGGGGCCTCGCATGTGCGTTTCACTCGCCAGCGCCATCCTCGCCGGAACGATCATCAGCCTCAGCGAGGCGATCCACCCCGTGACCGGCCGTCAGGTCTTCGTCCTCACCTACACCAACCGCGTGCAGCACACGGGTCCGGTGGGGGCGGGCAACGCCATGCTCTTGCACTTTCCGGCCCGCAAGATGACGCGCGACTGCGCCATCGACACGACCGCGTTCGCGACCTTTGCGGACGACCTCGTCGAGGCGGTCAACCCGGCCAACCACGGCGCGCGCAGCTTCAGCGCCATGATGGAGCCGACCCGCGGTGCCGTCGACGTGTTCGACGTCGGGGCCTACACCGTCGTCCTCGCCGAGCGCGCGGGCGACATCCCCGCGGCCCTCGCGCGCGTGCCGGAGAAGCGCCGCCCCAAGCTCAACCAGGCGATCTTCGACTGGTACGAGCGGCAGTTCCCCGACAATTCCTTCGCGCTCTGCTGCTTCGACGCGCGGACGATGGTGAAGGCCGCTCCGCTGATGTTCTGGTACGAGCCGAACCAGACGGACCGCCTGATGCTCCCGGGCCTCGACGCCCACACCGGCGCCCCGCCCGACCTCAAGGCGCGCGTGGACCTGGACCACTGGATCATCCTCGGCACCCGCGAGCGTAAACACCAGTACGCCACGGAGGTGGACTACACCGACGAGTACGCGATGCCGCCCCTCGCGAAGGCCTTGCTTCCGCGCTTCGTGATCGGCCGCAAGTACACCCGCCCGGACATCAACGGCGACTTCATCGGACCGCGCCGCTCCCTCCAGGAGGGGCCCGGCTACATCGAGCGAGGGCTCCTGGTTGGGTGATGGGTTCTTACCCGTCTTGGTTCTATTGAATCAGGACGGGTGTTTTTGTTTATGGGGAGAGGTTTTTTGTCGTTTTGAATGCGTTTTCCTGGGTCGCCAGGATTGACACACTTCCAAAGGCGTGCTATCGTTGCGCATCGGCGAGTGCCGGTTTTCTCTCGCTCTTCGGCGAGAAAAACGTTTCAAGAAGGAAAGGTTCCCCATGTACGCCCAGCGCCGCCTCCTGTCCGCCTCCGCCCTCTTCACCCTCGCCGCTTGCAGCGCTTCCATCGCCGGTTCGACGGTTCCGACGGAGCGGGACGCCGCCGCCCAGCCCGAAGTTCCCGTCCTCGAGGCGGGTCTGGAGGAGGCTTCGATCTTCCCTCCGGATGCCGCTGCCGTTGACGATGGTGACGTGGCCATCCCCGGCAATGAGGATGTACCCGTCGACGTCGCTCTCGATGTCGCGATCGCTGACGTGGATGTCCCGTCTGTTCCGGATGCCGACGACTCGTCGAGCGTCCTCATCGTGAGCCAGGTCATCCTTCCGGTCGAGCCGCTCACCGGGCGTCCGCAGACGGTCATGCGCCTCCATTTCGCTTCCTCTGGCGCGCGGCCCGTGGCGCTCAAGCGCTTCGGCTACCTGATCGAGGCGTTCGATGCGACGCGGGATGCGCTCGCTTCGTCCGTCAACCTCCTGAACGCCGACGGGCCCCTGCCGGTGCAGGTCTACGCCGACCCATCGCCTTCGACGCAGACGCTCCGGGTGGCCGCGGTGTTCCATGACGAGCGCATCGTCGACCGTGCTGGCTTCGACGCGGACCTCGTCGTCGGCCTGAACCGCGAAGCCGTGCCGGGGGACCGTCTGCGGATCTCGGCCCAGATCCAGCCTGGTCCCGTTTTCGGGAGCGGGCGCCGTGGGGCCCTCACGCCCGTCCTCCTGGTTGGCTGGTCGGCAGGGATGCCTCACGGTCCGCATGTCTATGACGGCGAGCTGCCCTGTCGCACGTTCCGCCTGCCGGTGCAGCCTGATCTGGGCAACACGTCGTCAGGGTTCTTCGTCTGGTCGCCCATGACAGACCCTCGCCATTCCGACCGCGACTGCGCGAGCGGCGGGTCGAACGACTGGATCAACGGCGCCGCCTTTCCGTCGGGGATGTTCTCGCCGACGTACGTGGCGGAGCTGAGTCGCTGAGTTGGTCCCTGCCCTTGATCCCGTGACGCGGCCGCGTCACGGTGATCGGGGGATTTTTTTTGTTGCTAGAAAAACCGTGTTTGGTCACATGTTCGAGTTGTTTGGGATATGAAAAATCCGACGGGAGGTCCGTCGGAGGTCAGGGGGCCACGCTCCAGCCGGGATAGGCCGTGCTGAAGAGGGCGCCGGTGGGGTTCGCCATGAACCACTGGTTGTAGCCGTTCTCATCCGTCCGAGGCATGGTGCGTCGCGCGGTCGGCGTCAGGGTCCACCACGGGAGGGCGAACGTGTCCGCCCGCACGAACGTGGTGTACGGGCTGCTGCGGAGGTACGTGTACGCCAGGTGCCAGAGCGAGCCATCGTTTTGCCGGACGACCCAGATGTCGAGCTCCCGATCGCTGGACGTCGGGCCCGTGTAGACGAACCCGATCCCGCACTGCATCGTCGGGCAGAGCGAGTCCATCCGCGAGTGGAAGTCCCGGATGTCGAAGCGCATCGTGTGCTGCCCCGTGCCCGTGACTCCGCGTTGCAGCGGGGCGGGTGAGCTGCCCTGGATCTGGGGGTTGTACAGGGGGAGGCTCACCCAGGCCACTTCCGGTTGGTAGCGGACGGGCGTGACGGTGACCAGGTCGCACTGTTCCGTGTTCCACATCCCCTGCGTGCAGGGGGTGGAATTGGTGCCGCCGGTCGTGCCGCCGGTGCCTCCGCCGTCTCCGGGGCCTGCGCTTGCGGGGGTTGCCAGGGCGGTGAGGGCGAGCATCACGGTCAGGAACAGGACCGTTGCGAATCTGTACGCGTCTTTCATGCGGACTCCTTCTTGTTGTTCAGCGCTCAGCCGGTTCCCTCGACCACTGACGGATGCGGCAGAGCCGTCTATGGAAACGGGTACGTTTCCGCAGGCGGCCCTGCGTATCCTGAAGGGGAGGGGATGGACGATGAGTTGGGATGGTGCCATGGACGGTCTCTTTTGTCAAGGGGCGCCTGATCCGATTTTATTGATTTTTTCGCTGATTGGTCGCGGTGCGGCAGATCGTGGCATTCCGTGTAATGACGGCTCCAGGTGTTCGGCGGGCGTTCCGTACAATCCTTGACGAAACGCCAAATTTACGGTACGTTCCGTGCCAGCTCGCGTTTCCTCCGGCTCGGCCGGAACGACCCTGTCGAGGCCCTTTCCACCCCATCGGAGTCCCACCCATGACGATCCGCACCAGTACCGACTTCATCGCCATCGCCCGCGAACGCCTCGAGGCTGCCCGAAGGGGTGAAGAGGGCGCGTACGAGGCGCTCACGTTCCTCCTCTGTCACTACCTCGTGCTCCCTTCGGAGATCGGCCTCACGCTCGAAGAGTACCGCGTGCTTCAGGCGGCGCATGCGACCCTTCAGCGTGCGGCGAAGACGGTCCGCCTCCGGCACGCGCTCCGGTATCTCCGGTCGGACCCGTTCCTGTCTCGGCTCCGCGCCTTTCGTGAGCAGCTCGACCGCTTGCACGATCCGACGATCTTCGAACAGCTCGGCACCTCATACGAGGAGCTCGCGAAGCTCAGGCGCCGCGCGGAGGAGCGGCATATGGGGAGGGAGCATTTCCTTGCGGGCTTTAAGGAGCGTTTCGAGCGCTCGCTTGAGCCGAGCCATGCCGGGTGCGTAGGCTGCACCTTCGAGAGCCTCCTCATCTTCTTCGATACGCAAGCCATCCGTCCGGAGGAGATCGGCACGTCGGAAGCGGAGTTGCGCACGCGCTGGCAACAGGCGCGCGTCACCCTCGCCAGACGCCTCTGGGCGAGTCTCTCCGCTGAATGGACGCAGGACTTTAACCCCGCCAAGCCGGCTCACGACCTTACGCACGTCCTGAGGCTGGGGGTCTCGCCCACGGACATCGACACGACGCAGGACCAAATCGACGCCCGGCTCCACCAGGCCCTCGTCTTCGAGGCGTCAGGCAGGCTGGAGGACTTGCGTCGGGAACAGCGGCTCTATCTCGTGACCGGCCTCAAGCAGTTCTGCGAGACGTGGGGCATCCTCCCCGCCGAATTCGGACTCAAAGGGACGTTCGAAGATCTCGAGGCTGATGTCCGAGCCAAGGAAGATGACGAGGCGCTGCGCGCCATCGAACAACGGCTCCGCCAAGACTGTGAACGTTATGGGGTCGTCCATCCCGGAGCGTTCTCTTCAAGCGAGCGTGCCGCTCTCCAGCGGCGGATCTGGGTCCTGTGCGTGCGTCAGAGCCTCGAGATGGGGGATGATCCGCGCGCCATCGAGGAGGTCGGGGACGCCTTCGATTGCCTGGAACACGCCGGACGTTCCCTGTATGGCGAAGCCTTCCCAGGTCTCACGCCTCACCGTCCCGGGCAACTCGAAGAACCTGCGGACCACCTCACCCACGACGAGGTCGGTCTTACCCGCGAGGCCTTCGTGAGTCGGATGCGCGACGCGCTCGTGGTCCGCCTGCGCGGCCTGATCGAGCGGTCGCTCATGCAGGACGCCATGCATGACGAGGAGATGGGCCAGGGCGATTCCCATCCCGCCTACCTCCTCGGACGTCTCCACGACGCCGTCAACGCGGGCCTCGCGACCTATGAGGAGCTCGGGGCCACGCCTAGCAAGCTCAAGCGGTTGACGGAGTATGCATATGACCTGATTCGTTACAACGCGCTATAGCGGTCTGCCGACCAAGCCCAGGAGGGTGCGGTCGGTTTTTTGTTTGGATGGTTTCGAACACGTAACGACGATCCGTTTGAGAGCGTCCGCGGCATTCGACAAAACAAAACACCCAGCATCTTGATGCGGGTGTCTTGCGTGGTGGGACCGGTGGGGATCGAACCCACGACCCTCGGCTTAAAAGGCCGGTGCTCTACCAACTGAGCTACAGTCCCACGGAGTGAGAGGGATGAAGGCCATCGGATGGCGTTCATTCCCGAACGGAGTGGGACTGTCTGGCGTGCGGCGCCAGACAGTCCCATGCGTTTTCTTGTTTTCTCTTGGCGCTATATTCGCCTTCCTTTCGCTCCTTCACCTCTCAACTGCGCCAGATAGTACCAAAACCGGTCTCGGAAATCAAGTCCCGGGTCCCTGCCACCTAGGAACATAAAATCCCCGAAGGGTCGGGGAGGAGGGTTCAGTCGGTGCGCAGCTGGAACCCCAGCGTCTTGAGGGCCTCGACGATCCGCCTGAGGCTGGTTCTTCCGCAGTTCTTCTGCATGAGCAGGTCGCGTTCCCCGTGCCGTTCGATGAGCGCTTCGATCGTCTGGCAGCCCGTCGCCTTGATGGTACTCAAGGCGTGCCCGTTGAGGAGGGCCGTCAGCGAGCTGATCGGTGTCCCGTCGGTTTCCGTTCTTTCCTGTGCGGTCGTCAGGAACGGGGTCAGCCGCTCGCGGAAGGCGGGATAAGCCTTCCCCAGTCGGCCCTCACAGGCGTCAAAGATCTTGCGGGCTTCGGTCTCGCGCGCTTCCGGAGGGAAGCTGTTCAGGTGTTGGGCGATCCGTCTCGCCTGGTCGTCGGCGGCGATCACGTCCATGGCCAGTCCCCACGTCGGATGACGTTGCAGCCGATTCAGGAATGCGGCGTAGTCATCTCCCAGTCCCAGAGCTTGCGCCTGGGTATCGAACAGCTGTTGCAGCCAGCGTTCGCGAAGCTCAAGGGGCTCTTGGCTCGCCAGGACGATGATGCGTTCCGCCTGGACGTCACCACCGATCGCGTCAGTCAGTTCCTTCAGGTCTCTGTCCATGTGGCCTCCGGTCTCCAGCCTAGGGAGGGGGAGGCACTTTTGTCAATCCCCGAACCATTTTTCGATGTTTTTAGCGGTAAGAAAAATCCTCATGGGAAATGAGGTGTTAGTCCGACCGGTTGGTCAGAGGAGGAGGCCGGAGATGGGTTCGTGTCGCAGGTTCAGGCCTAGGGAAGCGAGACGGAGCCGGATCTCACCGACGGGGTCCTTGGTGGGGTCGTCCGTGGTTTTTTTTGCCAGTTCGAGAAGGCGTTTTTCCGTCCATCCCGCCAGGAGATCTTTTGATGTCGCACATTCCGTTTTGTCGAGGAGGCTGCTGGCGGCGGAGGAGAGGCCTTCCGCGAGCATGCTGATCGGAAGAGAGGCGCTCATCTTTTTCGGCCAGGCGGGGTTGCGGATCAGGCGCATCCAGAATTGCGCGAAGTCTGGACCCAGGCGGCCCTCGCTTGCGTGGAATAGGTTCCGTCCATGGCATTCCATGATCACGTTCCCTTGCTCTGTCACCCGTACGAGATGGGCGATGATCTGCTCCGCCTGCAGATCGCGTCCGATCGCCTGTACGACCGGCCAGCGCGGATGTCGCTTGACGCGGTCTAGGAAGGCCTCGAAGCTCCCTCCAAGGGCTTTCTTGTTGTTTTCGAACACCTCGAGAAGGGCTTCTTCTTGGCGCTCGGTCGGTTGATCCTGTACCAGCCGAATGGCCTGACCGGCCTGTACGTCTTCCCCGATTTCAACGGTCTTCATGCGATGAAACCTCCGCGGCCACCTTGCGGATCTTTTCATCCTTTGTCAGCCCTTCACGCCCCCGCAAAAACCCCGTACCATGTCCCCGTATGCTCCCCTCCCTTTCCGCCTTCCAAGCCGTTCGGCAGCGCTATATCGAGCGCGAGCAGGTTCGCCGCGAACTTGTTGCCTTGGCCCAGCAGGTCCAGACGACCGCCAAGCGGGCCATCTTTTCGGTCCATCGCGACGATCTCGAGGCGGCCCAGGCGTTCTTGTCGACCGTCCGAGAGCGGGCCCGCGAGGCCGAGCGCCTTTGCCATCATGACCAGGCCTTGTCTCACGAAGGCTCCTGGCGCGCCGCGCAGGAAGAATGGCTCGAGGCCGAGCTTCTCGTTGCCGCGTTAGGGGATCATGAGATCGACCTCCCGCTCGACGAGCCTGAACGCGTCATCGGCGCGCTGTCCGACCTGTTGGGGGAGTTGGCTCGCGTGCTCATCCACGACGTCACGCAAGGCCGTCTCGACCGCGTCACCTTCATCCACCAGACCGCGCAGCAATCGCTCGAGTTCCTCTTGGAGTTCGACGCCACCGGCTACGGTCGCCAGAAGGTCGACCAGGCGCGCCAGCATTTGCGCAAGATCGAGGACGTGGCCTATGACCTCGCCCTCCGCCGGACCGTATGAAGGATGCGCCCACGATCTTCGGCGTTCCGCTTGAGGGGGGCACCGCCGAGACCGTCCTCGCGGCGGCCACCCACACGCGGCCGCCGTTTTGGATCGTGACCGCGAACCCGGAGATCCTCCTCAATGCACAAGAGGATCCGGACTATGCCGCCACGCTCCGTGCGGCCTCGTGGCGGACCGTCGATGGGTTTGGCCTGCAGCTCGCCTTGCATCTCCAAGGCAATCCGCTCGATCGCGTGACGGGCGTCGACCTCGCCGAAGCGATCCTTGCGCATGCGGCCGCGGGCGATTGGCGTGTCGCTCTCTTCGGTTCGACGTCCGCCGATCTTGAGGCCGTGCTAGGGAAGTGGCGACAGGCATTGCCGGAACTCGCCATCCGTGGCTGGTCCGGAGGGGTCGTCGGCCCGACGGGAGATGAGGATGCGCGCACGAAAGAGGATCGCGAAGCCTTCGAGGCTTGGCGTCCGGATGTCCTCCTTGTCTCCCTTGGCGGTGGAAAAAAACAAGAGCGTTGGATCCAGGCCCAGCACGCCCGTTGGCCGTGGCTGCGGATCGTGATGGGCGTCGGCGGGGCCTTCGACATGTGGGCCGGGCGCCTGCCGCGCGCGCCCCGTTTTTTGCAGAGGGTAGGGTTGGAATGGGTCTGGCGGTTTTGGCTCGAGCCGTCCCGCTGGCGGCGGATGTTTCGCGCCGTTTTGTTGTTTCCTTGGCGGGCGTGGCGCGCGCGCGCGGATCGCCTTTCATCTTGACAATTCCCTCTGTTCTGGTATCGTCCCTGCTCCGGTTCCCACGTCCTACACCCCATCCACAAGGAGCGGCCTCATGCGCGACATCGCGATCCTCAAGACGTCCCGTCCGGTCCCGCCTCAACTCTTGCGCCTTGCGTTCTTCGAGGCGCTGATCCTGCTCCGGTCCAAAGAAGAGGGACGCCGTTTCAAGAGCCCTGACCTCGGCGAAGGGTTCGTCGAGACGCGCCGCACCTTCGTCAACATGGGCTGCTTCGGCGGAATCGTCTGCGAGGTCGTCGCCGACCACGCGTCGGGGACCACCCGCTTCACCTGCATCGTCGACGATCCTGGGCCTGACGTGCTCGATCCCCGCGACCCCGTCCATTACGCGACCGTCTTCAGCCCGGCCGAGAACCCGCTCGAGGTGATCGCCCGCATCCGCACCGCCCAGGCCCGCGCCGAGGCGGCCGTGCACAACCCGCCCAACTAGGTCGGTCAACCCGTTTTTCCCTGCTGCGTGACCCGCGGCTTTTTGTTATCATTGGGCGGTATGCTTCAAGCCTCTTTTCCCCCCGAAGGCCGCATCGATGTTCGGGCGCTGGATTCCTTCCGTTGGAAAGAAGGGGGCGCACGCGAAAAATCCCTCACCCCCGAAGAGAAGCGGCAAATCGACCGCCTCGCCTGGGCGCTGCACAGGGTTCGGATGTCTGTGGACGCCGGAGATCCGTATCCGCTCGATCCGTATGCGGACGAGCAATGGCTGCAAGGGCGCTTGAAGCGTTTCGTGGAACCGATTCGGTCTAGGGCGGCTCCTTATATTGAGGCGTTGATCGCGAGACATGCGTTGGTCCAGGGAGATGACAGCGCTGATGACCAATATCTTCCGTATCCGAATGAGCCCGCTTCGGAAAATCTGGCGTGCCTGCTCGATTCCGACGCCTATGAGCGGTATCTCGAGGAAAAGGAGCGATGCGACGACGTCTGGGCTCTCGCTGCTCGGATTGTCCCTCCTGGATCTAAGGCCGGACCGGCGGTGCGTCTGCACCTGTACCGTTCTCTGCATGCGGATTCCGGACGAGCGTACGAAGAGGCGATCCGTACCTGTCAGCACCTCATTCGGCTGGAGGCGCAATATGCACAAGCCAAGGCCATCTTGCCGACCATTGGCGTCGAGGTGGAAGTGCCTAGTGAGGTCTTCACCGTCCAACATCGTGAGGTTCTAGACCTGCTTGAAATCCCAAATTATCACCAAGATGAGGATCTGAATGAAATGAATCCAGATTTTTCCTACAGCCCGTGGGTCCAGGCGCGCCTGTTGCAGGACCTTGCTCTATGGGGAGCGGTTCCTCTTGCCTCGGTGACACAGCCGGAAGGGCGCCCACGCGTCTCCAAGGAACGACCACTCTCGCTCCATGTGAATTTTGGCTATCCTAAGGACTTGAATCCCCACGCCCTCGGCTCATGGGAGGGGATTTACGCGATTAATGATGTTCTTACCTGGGCGTTCACCTCGCCAAAGCGCCTAATGAGCCGAAAGACGAGCCAGTCCGTGCAGCTCAAGGAGGACGCGCAGCCGAGCGAATATGGGAGCCGGTTCCGCCTCGAACTGCGGGCCGGAGAATTCCGAGATTTCCCAACCTACCGCCTGCTCGCAGAGTCTCAATGCCTCATGTCCATCTTCTACGCGTCACAAGAGCGCGCGCGTGTTAACGGACGCCTGAGCGAAGCACAAGAGGTCCTCGCGGACCTGTGGCTCCCGTTACAGGAAGAGGTCATCCAATTGAGCGAAGGTTTCAGCCTTACAGAGAATATCGCCGATAGCAACGCACTCTTTCTGACCGAAAAAATGGCCGACGGTTCTTTACGTGCCGCGGCACGGCGGATCGTGGCTTCGTATGCCCGCAAGGCACACGCCATCGTGTTTCCGGAAGGCTGACCGCTTCGTTTTCCTGGCCTGGCGGCAGCCGGCGCCTTTCCTAGACGTTTCCCGTCTATTTCGGTAGGCTGACGGGCATCTATGTCCACTCCCGCCCGCGTCCGCTTCGCCCCCAGCCCGACGGGGTATTTGCATATCGGCGGGCTCCGGACCGCGCTCTATAACTGGTTCCTGGCCCGCAAGACGGGCGGGACGTTCATCCTGCGCATCGAGGACACCGACCGCACGCGTCTTGTTGATGACGCCGCTCTCAAGATGGTCCAGGCCCTGACCCGCTGTGGCCTCGCGCCGGATGAGGGGGTGAAACTCAGCGCCGAGGGCGCCCTCATCGAAGAAGGTCCCCACGCGCCCTACATCCAGTCCAAGCGCCGCGAGAAGCACCTCGCCTACGCCTACGAGCTCATCGAGCGCGATGCGGCCTACTATTGTTTTTGCACCGCCGAAACGCTGGACGAGATGCGCGCGCTCCAAACCGCCGCCAAGCAGCCGCTCATGTACGACCGCCGCTGCCGGTCCCTCTCGAAAGAGGTCGCCGAGAACCGCGCCGCCGTGGGCGACGCCTGCACGATCCGTCTCAAGATCCCACTCGAGGGGAGCTGCGTCTTTCATGACCAGATCCGTGGCCGCATCGAGGTTCCTTGGGCCCAGGTCGACGACCAGGTCCTCATCAAGTCCGATGGCTTTCCAACCTACCACCTCGCCGCCATCGCCGACGACCATGACATGCAGATCACCCACGTCGTCCGTGCGGAAGAGTGGATCTCCAGCACGCCGAAACATCTCTTTCTGATGCGGGCAATGGGTTGGGAAGTGCCGCTGTATGCGCACGTTCCGCTCTTGCTGAACCCAGATCGTTCTAAGCTCTCCAAGCGCCAAGGCGATGTCGCGGCGGAAGATTATCTCGCCAAAGGCTACCTCCCCGAAGCCCTTTTGAACTTCGTCGCGCTCCTCGGCTGGAATCCGACCTCCGACCGCGAGATCTTCTCGAAGGAAGAATTGGCGACCCTGTTTGAATTGGAAAAAGTGAACAAGGCCGGCGCCATCTTCAATATCGAGAAGCTGGATTGGTTGAACGGCCATTATCTCCGCGCCCTTCCGGATGCGGACTATCTCGCCTTGGCCCTACCGGCCCTCGAAGAGGCTATTCCTGGTCCCGACGCCCTCGCCATCCGCACCCGCGCCGCCTTGCTGTTCCGTGACCGTGTCGCCCGTGTCCAGCTCCTTCCGGAATTGGTCACGCCCTGGTTGACGGCCCCGGTTGCTGATCCTGCCTTGCTGCTCTGGAAGACGCAGACCGCCGCCGAAACCCGCGAACGCCTCGAAGCGGTCCGTGCCGAGCTCGCCGCCTGGCCCGAATCCTCCTTCGCCGTCCTCGCCGACATCGAGACCGCCCTCAAGGCCTGGATTGCCGAACGCGGCTGGGGAAATGGGGAAGTGCTTTGGCCGTTGCGGACGGCGCTCTCCGGCGCCAAGCAATCGCCGAGCCCGTTTGAATTCTTGTATCTGCTCGGAAAAGACGAAGCCTTGCGCCGCATCGACGCGGCGGCCGCTTGTCTGGCATAATGGGGGACATGGTGCGACGTTCGACCTTTCCATTTTCCTTGCTCCTGATCCTTCCGCTCATGGGACCGCTCTTCGTGGCTCCTGTTTTTGCGCAAGAAAACCCGTCATCCACGCAAGTGCTGGTCGATGAGACGATTGCGGATGCGGACACCTCCGACCCGGATTCCGCCCAGGTCGACGCTGTGCAGATCGAGATCGAAGGCAAGCAGCGTCGCGTAAAGGCGCTCGACGAGCTCATCACGCAATACCGTACCCGTATCCAGCAGCAGACGGCGACGGCGCTGACGCTCCAGGCTCAGCTCACGCTCCTCGACACGCGTGCCGAGGCCCAAAGCCTCCGCATCCGCCGCTCTCGTGAGGAGCTTGATCGCCTCGCCCTCGAGATCAGCCGTGCCGAACGTCAGGAGAAGGAATTGCAAGCGACGCTGACCCTGCGTCGGACCTTGCTGGTGGAAGTCCTGTTCCAGCTCGAACAAAGCCAAGAATCCTCGCCGCTTTTGGCTCTCTTTGGGGAAAAATCGTTATCAGGATACGTAACGCGTCGCGCTGAACTCCGCGCGCTGCAGCAAGCTCTTACGGCCGCGACCCTCTCCGTTCACGAGGCGAAGACGGCCGCCGAAGCAAAACGCACCGAACTCCAGGTCGCGCGCACGACGCAACTCCAGGAGACGCAGGCCCTCGAACGTGCGCAGCACCAGCTCGAGGATGATCGCGCCGCGAAACGCGGCCTCATCGCCGAGACCGGGAACCGCGAGGAACGGTTCCGCCGCCTCGTCGCCGACCTCCAACGCGAGCAGCAGAACGAGACGGAGGCCGTGAACAGTCTCCGCGACCGTCTCCATGATTCGATCAATACGTCTGATGACGTGCTAGCCCGTGGTGACCTGCTGCTCACTTGGCCCATCGAGCCCAAGAAGGGGATCTCCGCACACTTCCATGATACGACCTACCCGTTCCGCAACCTCTTCGAGCATCCGGGTACCGACCTACCCGCGCCCGTCGGCACGCCGGTCCGTGCCGCCGCCGGTGGCTACGTGGCCTGGAACCGCGTCGGCCGCCAATACGGCAATTACATCATGGTGATCCATCCGAACGGGATCGCCACGGTGTACGCCCACCTCTCCTCCTTTGCCGCCCAGCCGGATACGTATGTCGAGCGCGGCGAGGTCATCGGGTATTCCGGAGGACGTCCGGGGGATGCGGGCGCGGGGCTTTCGACGGGTCCTCACCTGCACTTCGAGGTGCGGCAAGATGGGGTGCCGGTGAATCCGGAGTTGTTTCTACCGGAACTCTAACAGTAAATACCAAGATTAAACTTGGTATTTTCTTGTATGTATTTTTTTAAAACGAGACCCTCTATCTCGGATCCGTTTTCAGAAAAAGAAAAAGAGTAGGGGATGAGCCTACTCAGGTGACCGTCAGGCCTTGTCCATCCGCTGGGCCGGAGAAGTCTCGGCGGCTGCCGGCGCGACCGCGTCCACGCCGATGCCGCGGGTGTCGCTGGTGGGGAGCCTCTCGGGCTCGATCTCGCCCTCGGACATCTTCTCCACCGTGGTCGCGATCGCGATGAGGGCGCCACCGAGGCTGCCCATGAAGGGGATCACGAGCTTGGCGAGCGTCCGGAACCCCTCCTTGAAGGTGTTCTTCTTGAGCTCGTCGGCGATCTCCCTCTGAAGCAGGTCGCGGACCGACTTGGGGATCATGGGGAGGTGGTCGAGGAACCCCATCCGCAAGCCACCCGAGACGAAGGCCGTCAGGATCGCCGTTCCGGCGCTGCTCTCGAGGAACGCGATGGCCTTCTTCTTGGTGTCATCCGTGATGAGATCGGTCTTCTGGAGGCCGAGCACGATCGCGCCCCTGATGGCGTTGATCGTCTCTTCCGCGCCGAAGGCGATGGCGCCGGCACGGGCGTTTCGCTTGAAACGGTCGACCATCGGACTGGTGCTGGATGTTGTCGCCATGGTGTCTTCCTCTTCTTCCTGGTCGTCTTCGTCGTTGCGGGTGGTGTCCTGGCTTGGGGGGTTCGAGACGGTGCCTTCGCGCCAGGGGATCGGGGCGGCAGCGTACTCGTTGGCGTTCTTCGTGTTCAGGAGCCGCGCTCCGAAGACGTTGAGCCCGGTGATGGTTGGGGAATCGGCGTTCTCCTGCCCTTCGAGGAAGGGGAGGAGGTCGCTTTTGACTCCTTCGATGGAGCAGTGGCTGCCGTCGGCGCCTGTCAGGTCGGTCTTCCGTACCGTAACCCGACACAGGGACGCGCCGCGCAGGTTCGCCTCACGAAGGTCTGCTTCCGAGAGGTCGGTGCCTTCGAGGAGCGAAGCCCGTTCGAAACGCGTCTTGCGCAGGTTCGCTCTCTGGAAGCGACTGTCCTGCCGGTTGTTCTTGTCGACCTCGAAGGGGCCGATCTCGGCCCCGACGAATGAGGCGCCTTCGAGCTTTGCCCCATCGGCGATGCAGCCGTTCAGGACCGCGCCGTCGAAGTTCGCCCCGCTCAGGTCGGCGTCACTCAGCGTGACCCGTTCGAGGAGGGCTCCACGGAGGTCTGCCCCGCGCAGGTCGAGTCCTGCCAGGGTCTTGCGGCTGAGGGAGAAGGCCAGGTCCTGGCCGTCTTTCCTCAGTCCTTGCAAGAGCGCATTGAATCGTTTCACCCGCCCTTGAAGGAGCAGGTCCCGCGCCTTCACGAGGAGCGGGTTATCGGGCTGTCTTCCCACGCATCACCTCCTAGATTTTTTGGTCCGGTCTGACCCTTCCACGTGTACCAGATCTAAAAACCGTTGTCAAGGTTGGCCTGATCCAGAGCGGTTTTCAGCTCTAAATAGTGTGAAATACGCACTAAGGTAGGCTTGAGCGTCTTTTCGGCGGGGGTGCCCTTGAAGTACCAGGGGAGGTGCTTGCGGAGCTTCACGAGGCCGCGCTCGCCATAATGGTCGATCTGGAGCTGCGCATGGGCGAGGACGGTGGCGACGCGTTCGTCCCAAGTGGGTTCGGGGAGGAGGGTGCCGTCCTGGAGGTAGGCCTCGACGCGTTTGGCGAACCAGGGGTTTCCCAAGAGCCCACGCCCAATTAGGACGCCATCGGCGCCGCTTTGCTCCATCGCGAGCTTTGCCCGTTCCACGGTCGTGATGTCCCCGTTCACGAGGAAAGGGAGGTGGGGGACGTTGCGGCGCGCCTCGCCGATGCGGACCCAGTTCGCGGTGCCGCTATACCCTTGCTCGCGCGTGCGGCCGTGCATCGAGATCAGGTCCGCGCCCGCATCGGCCACGACCTTCACGAAGTCGAGGCAATCGGTGTCCTTGCTCCAGCCGAGGCGCGTCTTCACGCTCACGGGGACCTTCACCGCCGCCTTCATCGCCTTCACGATCGCATGCGCACGTTCGGGCTCGCGGATCAGGGAGGCGCCATTAAAGTTTGAAACGAGGTTATACACCGGGCAGCCCATGTTGATGTCGATCGCATCCGGGGCAAACCGTTCCTCGATGATGCGGGCGGCTTCGGCCATCACCGCGGGGTTGCTGCCGAAGACCTGCTGCACGAGCGGACGTTCACGCTGGTCAAACGTCGCCATCTTGAGGGTCTTGGGGTTCAGCCGGACGATCGCTTCCGACGAGACCATCTCGCGAAACATGAGGGGCGTGCCTTTTTCCTTGCAGATCAAACAAAACGGAAGATCGCTCATGTCGGCCATGGGCGCAAGGGCCACGATCGGCCGCGGCAGGGATTTCCAGTCAAGCATGTTGGGGAGGGTAGCGCAGGACGCCACGTTTTTCAAGGGATGGGCGCAAGAAACCCGCCGGGATGGGCGGGTTAGGATGGGCGGGCCTCGTCCATGAGCTCGGCGTGGTCCTTGAGCCAGCGGGCGAGCGTGTGGGCGGCGGCCAGCTCGCGTGCCCGTTCGCGGCGGGCCCCGAAGAGCGGGAAGCGGCTGACCTTCTCGTCAAGGTGCCAGTCGGAGCAGATGCCGAAGGAGTGCCACGTCTCGAAAAAGTACCGTTGCTCCATGATGCTCCCCTTCGTCGTGCGGAGGATCGTGATCGGGGTGTGATCGCGGAGCTGGAGAAGCTCGGGAGTCCACGGTCCGTTCGGACTCCGGCGTTCCACGAGCAGGATCCAGTAGGGGTCGTCGCGGAAGAGGATTCGGCGTCGGTCATCCCCTTCTTCCCGGGCGACCTCGAGGGCGTGGAAGGGCAGGAACTTCTTGATTTCCTCGAACTCGGTCTTGCTCGTGTCGACGCGCGACTCCAGGTAGGCGGGGGTCGAAAAGCGTTGCAGCCTCCAAACCGGACGTCCCCCCACCGCTTTCAGGAACGCGCTTGGCCGGATCTCGGCGCGATGCTCTTCGGCGAACGGGCGGACGCGATCGAGGAAGATCTTGGGGAAGGTGCCCGGCTCATTCCGACGTTGCTCGCGGTGTTTGAAGGTGACGCAGCCTACGATCACTAGGACCATGAGGAGGCAGAACAGGAAAGGGAGATCCATGTGTTCCTCTTTTGGTTGGACGCCTGGGGAGGGTAGCGGAAAATGAGCGATACGTCAATGGTATATGCTATTAGGATGATTTATGTATATACATGTATGTATAAAAATACCGCTGAGGATGCGGTTAGATGGGCTGGGCCCAGTCGGCTTGTTCGGTACGCGGCTGAATGATCGGCTCGATGTCGGAGGCGTAGGCGGGCGCGACTGGAGTCCGTTCTGTTTCCTTGTGGGCTTCGAGCGATGAACGACGGGTTCAGGGAGAGGGTCCCGGCCATTCGCTAATGGCGAGGCCGAGCGCGACGGTGATGATCAGCAAGCAGATCCCAAGCGGGAGGAGCCATGACGCGCGCTCGACGTAGATCCTTCCTGCTTCCGTGCGATAGAACGTGTCGTCCGACATGTCGGCAGGTCGCTTGAGAGAGGCGAGCGAACGAAGGATCAGGAGGATCGTCCCTAAAAGGATGAGGAACAGGCCGCCGAAGAGTCTGAGTCCGGACATGCGAAGCTCCTTTCCGTTGGGAAGGCTAAGGGGATGGGGAGCGGGTGTCAATGCCGGAGAGGGGCATGCGTTCATCAAGAAAAAACCCGCCAGAGGGCGGGTCTGTTACTGGTTCGGGAGCGTGTCGGCGTGGGCGCTGAGCCAGGCCATCAGGCCTTCGACGGCGTGGTGCTCATCCTCGGTCAGCGCTAACTTGCCTTCCGCCGCCGGTTCCTGGTCGTTGGCCGTCGGGAGGTCTCTCCGGACCAACAGGTCGTTGACGTGCCAGAGATAGCTGTAGTTGAAGCTGAAAGAGGCGGGAAGCAGCAGCTGGACGGATCCGCCTGGGTCCCGCTTCATTACCCGACCTGTGGAGCGGAACCGCACGGTCACTAGTTCCGCATCGATGTCCGTCGTGAGCGCGAGACGGGTCACGTCGCGAATGCTGAGCATGCAGGGGAACCAGGCGTGTGTCCCGTCTGGCCCGATCTGCCTGACGTCCTTGTGCATGAGCCAGGAGGAGCCGATGCGGTAGTAGGTCCGGCGGATGCTTCCATCGCGATCAATGAAGACGCTCACCGTGCCCAGGGGCAGGTCCGTGTCGAGGAAGGCGTACCGTTCAGCGGTGACGGAGCGGTCTTCCTCGCTGTAAGGGAGGCGGGTCAGTGCCCGGATCCTGGTCGGGACGCTTGCCTGTACGAGCGGAAGGAGCGCTTCCGGACGGATCCCGCTCTCGAGGTGGTCGATGTCGGTCGCGTCGAGTTCGGCGGTGTAGGGAGCGCTTCCTCGTGTCTGCTGTTGCGGGGTCCGTACGGGCGGCAACATCCGTCTTGCCACATAGGCGACGGGCACCATCAGGATGAGCGTGACGCAGATGATGACAAGGGCGATGACCATGGGGTTCCTCCGTTTTGGCGCGACGCGTACTCTAGGCGATCCTCTTCTCCTGTAGACCGGTCGCGATCTTGCGTCCGGTCAAGTTTTCTGTCAAGGCTTAATCCTGGGTGATATGTCATAATTTCCCCAACGTAGGCCCTTTTTCCCCTTGCCCAACGCCCGTGTTTTCGGCACGATGAGCCTATGCTCTCCTGGAACGATCCGATCGGCTTTATCCAAGGTGTGACCCCCTCGATGCGTCGGGGGTTTGAGGCGTTGGATATGCGGACGATGGGTGACCTGCTCACGCGCCTGCCGCGGCGCTACGAGGACTTTTCGAGCGAGAAGCTTTTATACGCCTGTACCGACGGCGACAGCGTGACGGTGCGCGTCCGCGTCAAGAAAGCGTCGATGACCCCGGGCTTCGGACGGCGCAAACTCGTGCGGGCGATCGTCGAGGATGCGTCCGGTTCCGCGAGTGCGCTGTTCTTCAACCAGCCGTGGCTCATGAAGGAGTTTACGGCAGGCCGCGAGATCGTATTGTCCGGCCTGATTTCCGTGCATCCGCAATACGGACGACAGATCACCCGTCCCGCGTGGCGGCCCGTTCCAGAGGACGGGATCCTGCCGGTGGGGGAGATCCTGGCCGTGTATGCGACGACACGTGCGATCCCGCAGAAGACGTACCGTCGGATCGTCGAGCGGGCGTTAGCGGGGGAGCCGTGGCCGAAGACGGAGCCGTTGGCGGCGGGAGAAGCTCCGACGGGGCTCATGGGCTTTGCCGAAGCGTTCCGTGCCGTCCATCTGCCAACGACGCTCGCGCAGGCCGAGCAAGGCCGTCGCCGTTTCGCATTTGATGAGGCCTTGGCGTATCGCTTAGGTTTTTCCTTGACCGGAAAAGACATCGTGAGACAAGGCGGTGTCGCCATGCCGTTCCAGGAGACGTTCGCCCGTACCTTTGCCGAATCCTTACCCTTTCCGCTTACCGGAGACCAGAAGCGCGCGGTCTGGGTCGCCTTGCAGGACATGGAGAAGCCCGTTCCGATGCGGCGGCTGCTGCAGGGGGATGTGGGATCAGGGAAGACGGCCGTAGCCGCGTTCTTGGCGGCGCATGTGTTGCGTGGGGGGATGTCGGCGGCCTTGTTGGCTCCGACCGACTTGCTGGCGGTCCAGCACGCGCAGACGTTGCGGCGGATGTTTGCGGCGCACCAGTTACCCCTGATGCTCCTGACGCGCACCAAGCAGCAGGCTTGGCTTGGGCATCAAGAAGAGGTCTTGAAAAAGGAAGCCGCGAATGTGCGCGCGCGACAAGGGGGCATCATCTTGGTGGGGACACACGCCTTGTTGCAGGAAAAACGCATCCCAGCCGACCTGGGCCTCGTGATCGTCGACGAGCAGCACCGGTTCGGCGTCGAGCAGCGGCAATTTTTGGCGGAAGCGACGCGTGCGGATGGGCGGTTGCCTCACCTGCTATCGATGACGGCGACGCCCATCCCGCGCTCGTTGGCCCTGACGTTGTTGGGGGATCTTGAGGTCTCTTCGCTGCTCGAGAAACCGGGAGGCCGTTTACCGATCCGTTCGGAGGTGTGTGTCGGGACGCGTCGGTCGTCCGCGTATGAAGCGATCCGGGCGGCTGCCAGCCGCGGGGAGGCAAGTTTCGTGGTGTGTCCGCTCATTGATCCATCCGACGCGTTGGGGAAGGCCTCGGTGCAGGAAACGGAGCGGCAACTCTCAACGGGTGCGCTCGCCGGCTTGCGGATCGGGGTCCTGCATGGCCGCCTGAAATCCGAAGAGAAGGCGGACGTGATGGATCGGCTGTTGCGCAAGGAGCTGGACGTCCTCATTTCCACGACCGTGATCGAGGTCGGCGTTGATGTTCCGCATGCGACCGTCATGGCGATCGAAGGAGCGGATCGGTTTGGGATGGCCCAACTGCACCAGTTGCGTGGCCGTGTTGGCCGTTCGAGCCTGCCGAGCCGCTGTTTTTTCCTGACGGATGCGGAGGGGGAGCCGTTGGAGCGGTTGGAGCAGGTGGCGCGCCTGCAGGATGGCTTCGCGCTTGCGGAGGAGGATTTTCGTCGCCGTGGGGCGGGAAACATCTTCGGGACGCAGCAGAGCGGATATTTGGCCTTCCGCGCGGTGCGGTGGTCGGACATGGACCTTCTGCAGAAGGCGGCCCAGCTCGCGCGCGAGATGGTCGAGAGGGATCCGGAGCTGGAAGGGTATCCGTGGTTCCGGGAACGGGTGAGGGAGCTGCGGGAGTCGTCGCATTTGGAGTGAGGGGACCTGATGCGGAGATGTTCCCGTGCCGGGTGTCCTTTGTTCTTGGCCTTTTTCTCACGAAAAAATCCCTTTCGGGATGCGGGGCTGGTGGATCTTGCCGCGGCCACCTCCCTCGACATAGCCGAAAAGAGCCCGGCTTGTCTAGAAGAGAAAGGGGGCGGTGTCGTCCATCCAATCGGATACATCCCGCCCCTTGGTGGAGGCATTTTCCTCGGCGTCAGCGGCTTCTTGTTCATCCCGTGATTGTCGCCGATCTCCGTGTCGGTACTTCAAGGTGCGCCGAAACGTGTTTCCACAGAGGACGGGATCTTGGACGTCGCGGGCGCTTTTTCCATAGTACGTCCCGTACATCGAGGCGATTTTCCTACGGATCTCCTCAAGATCGATGTCCGGGAAGAATGCTCGAAACATGTTCCGCATCTCGATATATCTGCCTTCTGGAAGAAGCGGAGGATGCTCGAGGAAGATCCGAAAGTCCTCCGCGAAGGCTTCCATGATGAAGACGTCTGAGGTTGTCCCATCGATGGCCTGCATCGGGGCGACGTAGCCAGAAGATCGATAGGGGCCGCCGAACATCGCCTGGACCGCATATCGATCGAAGAGCATCTGGCCATCTTTCTTTGCCGCCAGGGCATGCATGACCGCGTGTCCGGTCTCATGGAAGAGCGTCCCGGGGATCTGCTCGCGTACCCCCGATTCCACCTCAAGCGTCACCCATATGGCGCCATCTGTTTTAAAGTAGTACCCCAGGTTTCCGGACATCTGGTCTGCGCCCATGATCCGGACGGAGGAGGCGCAGCGCTTCATGATCTCCTCAATCCCGCTCGCGCGGATGATGCCACGTAACTCATTTCGGGAGCGGGATTCCGTGACGGGATCGTAGGTATCACCTTCAGAAATCGGTAGGCGCTCACGATGCCTCCAGGCAGGATACGGGTGGATGGTTGGGGTGAGTGCCGCGGCCATGTACCCCTCAAAGAGCGCATGCCTCGTTTCCGGATCCAGGAGAAGCGTGCGCACCTCTTCAATACTGCCGAGATCGATAAGGGCGCGGGTCCAGCTCGTCCGACCGAAAAAGAGGTGCATGAGGTCGGTCGCCGATTCGTCTGGGTTTGTGTCCGCATGTGCGTCGCGCAGGGCTCTCGCCAACCGATGGTCGGAGAGTTCTTCCCAGAGACGGATCTTTTGCTCGTACGAGTGAAGCGTGAACTCGCTCTCCTCATCCAGCGTGAGCGCGTCGCAGACGATTGCTTGCATCTCCGGCCATCGTGTATTTCGGATCAGGCGGCGGACTGGCGGGATTCCTCGTAAAAGAAGGCGTTTTTGGAGGTATTCCGCCATGTCAGGAGTCGCTTCCAAGGCGCCCATCAAGAATGCGCAACGGGCCCGAAGCTCCTCTTTGCCGATGGTTCGGGCGAGGGACTCGTATCCTGCCGTATCATACGCGAACAGTTTGGAGAGGTATCCGTTTGAGGGATCATTTTGTGGTGTCGGTGTCGCCTGCTCGTTCTGCTGCATGCCGACAGTATAGCCTCCCGTGGGCTTTTTTTCGATGGCTCATCCTGCCCAAATCAGGGTTCAAAAAACCGTTCCGCCTCTTCCGGCGGCCGTTTGGAGCTCGCTCGGTGGATGGGTTTCAGTCCTGCCAGTTCCACGGCCTTCGCAAGGGTCGGAGCGGTCAGAACCGTTAACCCTTTCGGCGCGGAAACCGGCTGCGCCGGCACGATCGCTGTCGTATACCCGAGCCGCTGAGCTTCCTTGAGACGCAGCTCCAGCCGTGGGATGGGCCGGATCTCTCCGGACAGGCTGATCTCCCCAAAGGCCATCGTCCGTTCGCGGACGGGTTGGTCCCAGAGCGCGGAGGCAAGGGCCAAGGCCACGGGAACGTCCGTTGCGGGATCGTTGATGCGTAACCCACCGACGGTGTTCACGAAGACGTCCTGGTCGCTCAAAGGGCAGCGCGCGCGTCGCGTAAGGACCGCGATCAGCAGCTGCACCCGGTTCGGATCAAGCCCGACGATGCGTCGCGCGGGGATCCCAAAACCGGCTGGGGTCACGAGGGATTGGACCTCGCACACGATGGGACGCCCGCCGTCGAGCGTGCAGCTCGCGATGGAGCCGGAGACGGGCGCGCTGCGCTCTTGGAGGAACCGCAACGACGGATCGATGAGCTCCATCAGTCCCGCCTCTTCCATGGTGAAGAGCGCGCTTTCTTCGGTGGGGCCGAAACGATGCTTCAGGACCCGTAAAATGCGCAATTCTTGCGAGCGGTCTCCTTCGAGCATGAGGACGCTGTCCACGAGATGCTCGAGAAGGCGCGGACCTGCGAGGTCACCGTCTTTCGTGACCTGGCCCACGAGCACGAGGGGGACAGACGCGCGTTTTGCCGCCTCGCCGACGATCGAGGCCGATGCACGGATCTGGGTCGGATTTCCTGGTTCGCCCGCGACACCAGAAGACCGGAGCGTCTGGATGGAATCGATGATGGTCAATGTTGGTTTTTCGGAGGAGATCGTGGCCGCGATGACGCCGCTTTCTGTTTGATCGAGGAAGCGTAGGGTGTCCGGAAGGGGTTTCTTCGCCAACCGCTCAAACCGCCGACCGACTTGGGTCGGGGATTCTTCGCCCGTGACGTACAGGACCGTGCCGCCGCCTGTTGCGATCGCTAAAGTCGCCTGCGCGATGAGCGTGGACTTGCCGATGCCCGGTTCGCCGCCGATGAGGCTGATCGACCCTGCCACGAACCCGCCGCCCAAGACGCGATCAAGCGCCGCGACGCCGCTTGAGAGGTGGTCGTGCGCTTCGGTTTTCTTCAGCGATGAAAACGCCGCCGTCTTGCCGGCGGGCATG
>CAZURG010000013.1:0-28832 GCA_964623645.1 uncultured Gammaproteobacteria bacterium
GGCTCGCGTTCATGAGATCGCAGAGCGAATCCCGCGGGATGTCGAGGACCTCCTTCGGGCACCGTTCGCGCAGGAAGCGGGCCACGTCGAGACGCCCCGTCGCCATCGCCCGCGCGTGGACGCGGGGGAGGAGGCCTGCCAGGTAGGCGCGGATCTCGTCGATGTGTCGTGAGGGCCGGTCCGAGCCTTCCGGGTCGTCGGGCTCTCGGATGCGGAGCTTGCAGGTGAAAGCGGAATCCTGCATCGCCCGAAGGAATCCATAGACGTTGTCGAAGTCTCCGGCCGCCATGAGGTCCACCAGGCCGGTTTCGACGTGGGCGTGGTCCAGGCCGTTCCAGAATCCGCGCGCCCCCAGTCGCTCCAGAGTCATCACATAACCAGCGACGCCTTCCGGCTTGCAGATGCGTTCGAAAAGGGGGCTTGCGAGCAGCTCGCCTGCTCTGGCCGTGATCCTCTGTTGCTCTTGCGAACTGAAGCCCTCGAGCGTACAGACCCAGCCGATCACCTCCGGATGGTTGAGGAGAAAAGGGACATGTTCCTGCAAGATGCGTTGCGCGATCCAGAGCCCATCGTCTCGCCTGCCCTGCGGCGCGTCCAGGGTCTTCAGCCGTTCGAAGGCGTGTTGGAGGGCCTGTCGGTTCACGTCTTCCGGATTGTGACGCTCCCGGAGCTCGATGCGCCCCGTCGGATCATTTCCCGCCCAGCGCTCGTCGTCGAGGATGGCCTCCAGGTCCAAATGGACCAGCCGGTGGCGGAGCGCCCAGAATTCGACTCCGCGCCGCAGGGGATCGTTCGCTTCCAGAAGTGTCCGCGCCATGACCAGGCTCCCGGACACGAGAGCGACCTCTGTGGCGTGTCGGCTGTCGTCGTAGGTGCTGATGGTCCGCCTGAGGACCTCGCGCACGAACGTCTCCACCTCGGGGCGCAGGTCGTACGACAGCAAGTCACTGACGTCGCAGGTCTCCTTGGCGGTGCGCAGGTCGAACGAGGGTTCCAGGCCCACCGCGAACAGGATGTCTCCCGGATGGACGAACTGCTCGATGGATGCGCGCTCCTTGTCGCGCGCCCAGAACGTGATCGGGACCCGCGTATCGGCGCGTCGCCCGAGTAGGAGTCCCTTTGCCTCGTGTCCCGGCGGTCGGGCGAAGAAGCCGAGGCTGTTGCGTGCCGTGCGCAGGAGGGCTTCGCGGCGCGCCTGCGCCTCCAGTCGGAATGGTCCGTTGTGGAGGATCAGCCGGAGGGCGGCGCCAGGGTCATCCACCTGGTCCAGGAGACTTTGGAGATGAGGCATCACGTTCATGATCGTTCCTTTTATGGAGAAGGCGTGCCAGCGGCAAAAACCTACTAGAAAAAGCCCATTTCGTCAAGGTATCTTGACTATTTCACGGATTCCCCCTACTGTCGAGAACGGTCCCTTTTCAAGGAGGATCCCATGACCGCCGCATCCCCACCAAACAGACCCATCGATTCTGACGACGAGGCCCTCCGTGAACGGACCCTCGTGCACGCCCGCGAGCGGGCGATCGCCCTCGAAGCCGCGGATGCGCAGGGGGCGCCGCCTGCTCCCGATCCTGACCCGGAGTTCCTGCGCGGGACGATCATGCACGCACCTGATCTGCACGCGCTCTATTGCCGCGAATATGAGCGGCACTTCCACGCCCTCAAGGCGCTGCGTGGCGCGACCCCCACCATCGGCCTGTGCCCCGCATTTCGTCTCCGGATCGACGACCTTCTGACCCTCATCGCCCACGTCTACGGGCTGCCGAAGACCGAGCTGGTCCAGCGCGGGTTCAACCGGTATCGCGGCCATCTCGTGCGCATCTATGCGGTGGTCTGCATCGTGTCGAAAACCCCGTTCACAGCTGCGGCGTTTCGGGAGGAGCCGGAAGGCCCGTTCCTTTCTGAGCAGGACCGGTTTCGCTGTATTCCAATGGCCATGAACGATCTCTGTGCCCGCGGCTACCTGCCCAAGGGCGAGATCGCCCTGATCCTCGATTCGTGACCGCTTCCGACCCTGGGTCGGATTTTTTTTCTCCTCTGCAAAAATAAAAAGAACCCCTCACGAGGTTCTTTTTTCTTTTGCTTACCGTCGCGGCCGTCCGCTGCCGCTGCTGCTGGTGCCGGTGCGGCTGGATTGGCGGCCGAAGTGTCCGGCTGGGCGATCCGAGCGGGGAGCGCCACTGCTGGAGCCCTGGCTGCGGGCGCCGTACGACGAGCCGCCCGAGGAGCGGCTGCCTCCGCCATAGCGGTTGCCGAAGCTCGAGCCGAAGCTGCCGCGGTGCGAACGGGGAGCCGATTCGGCCATCTCGCGTTCGCGGGCGATGGCGATCCGTTCCTGCTCCATCTCTTCCCGCGTCGGTTTCGGGAGCTCAGGGAGCGGGGAAATCTTGAGGGCGATGCGCGTCAGGCGCTCGATGTCGCGGAGGTCACGCGTCTGGTCGGGCGTCGCGAACGACACGGCGACCCCGGCGCGGCCCGCGCGGCCGGTGCGGCCGATGCGGTGGATGTAGTCTTCAGTGTGGTCCGGCAAGTCGAAGTTCACGACGAGCTCGATGCCTTGCACGTCGATCCCGCGCGCCGCGATGTCCGTCGCGACCAGGACGCGGTTCTTGCCGGTCTTGAATCCATCAAGTGCCGCACGCCGTTGGGCGAGCGAGCGATTGGAGTGGATCTCGGCGGCCGTGATGTTCTTCATGCGCAACTGACGCGTGAGCTTGGTGGCTCCGTGCTTGGTGCGGGTGAAGACGAGGACCGTGCCCTTGTATACGCCCAGGAGACGTTCGAGGAGCGGAACCTTCTGTTCGCGCGGCACGATGAAGACTTCTTGCGTGACGGTCGAGGCCGCGGTGCCGGCGCGGGCGATTTCCACGCGGACCGGAAGCTTCATGTACGAGGAGGCCATCTTGGTGATCTCCTGCGGCATGGTGGCCGAGAAGAGCATCGTCTGGCGTTGCGGCGGCACGTGCTGCAGGATCCGGCGGATCTGCGGTTCGAAGCCCATATCGAGCATGCGGTCCGCTTCGTCGAGGACGAGGACGGAAACCTTGCTCAAGTCAACGGTCTTCTGGTCGAGGTGGTCGTTCAAGCGGCCCGGCGTCACGATGAGGACGTGCGGGTTCTTCTTGAGTTCGCGCAACTGGTTGTGCATCGAGGCGCCGCCGATCAGGACGGCCGTGCGGAGGGCGATCGGGCGACCGATCTTCTGCATGGTCTCGTCGACCTGGAGCGCGAGCTCGCGGGTCGGGAGGACGACGAGCCCCGTGCCGCCGTTCTTGGCGAGCTGCTGGAGCATCGGGATGCTGAAGGCCAGCGTCTTGCCGGTCCCGGTCTGGGCGATGCCCATCATGTCCTTGCCTTCAAGGCCGATCGGGATCGATTGGGCCTGGATCGGGGTCGGGTTGGTATAGCCGGCGTTCGTAAGGACCTCAAGCAGTTTCGGCGCGATGCCAAGTCCGGAGAAGCCGGAAGGGGTGGTGCTCATTGTGAAAAAGAAAAAAAGAAATCAAGACGAGAGTCGGGAACCTGTTCGTGGCCTCCGTGGCCGGTTTTTGCGTATAAAAAGGGGAAAACGGAGGACTTGAACAGGCTCTTAGCGCGCGGGCCGCACGGGGCGGGCCCTTCAACCAGCGGAAACCGATCAATGCGCTAAAACTCTCAACGTTGCACGTAGGAACAACTCGGGAAGTATAGCAGAAACGGGCGATTTTGTCAAGAAAGAGGCTTAACAGAAAGAAAAAAGACCCGTTTTGGGTCAGGGGGCCTTGAGGCCGGGCAGGAGCTTCTCCGCCTCGTTCATCCAGTTCGGGCACAGGAGGCGAGCGTGTTCTGCGATGATCTGCCGGATTTCCTCGCTCACGGTCTCGCAGGCCTTTGCCGCGCCGACGCTCTGAATGAGTCCGTCCAGGCAGCCCTTCAGGAGGCGGGGGAAGTACGGCTGCTGCCAGTGGTCTCGGAACATGTGCACTCGAGAGTCGGTGTGGAGTAGGCGGAAGTGAGTCTGCAAGCGTTGCCAGACGGTCTCTTCCCAGGTCTCCGGATGGATGACCTGAACCGGATCCGTCGTGCAGCTGAACTTTCTATACAGGCGCTTCACGCCACGCGCGAGCTCATCGTTGTCCTTCGGGATCCGTGTCCGGATGTACAGTTCCTTGTAGCGGGCGCGTTGCGCTTGGCGGCAGCTCAAGAGAGGCCAGTAGACGCGCTCGATGATCAGGTCTTGCGTTTTTGGATAGGCCGCGAGCATCTGGAAGGGCGTCACGCTCTTATGCAGAAGCCTATCCAATCCGGAGGCCTCTTCCAGAAGGATGATGATCTTCCACCAGGTGAGATGCTTTTCCACCGCGGTCGGCAGGATCGTCTCATAGAAGCGGTCCGAGCGGCGCTTGAGCAGGGCCGGTCTCCCCTCGCTTGCGGCGGCACGTGCGCTCCAAAGCTGTCGGATGGCGAGCCAGACGAAGCCTTTGTACCGGCTGGTCAGGAGCTTGACGGTCTCGCGATCGAAGGTATCGAGGGGTCGGAGGCCTTCATGGCTGTACCCGTCCTCCTCCGTTCCAGGGAGGATTTCTTTCTCGTCATCACGTCCATCCATGGTGAGCGTGACGAGGTCGTGCAACCCGCGCCGCCCCTCCATCTCGTAGACGTCCGCGGACCAGGAGAGGTGGCGCGTGGTCAGGTCCCAGGCGTCACGCCAGGCGAAGTCGAGGATCTGGACGGTGAGGGCGTGCGTGCGCTCCTTCAGGACCATCCCGTACAGCCAGGGACCACGATCGTCCTTCTTCTTGTTCGGATTCGGCCAGCGGACGATCCGGTCCGTCGCGGGGGCGGGTTTTCGAGGGTGTTTATCGGGCTTTTTCGCGGGCATGGAGAGGCTCCTCTCGGGAAAGGGACTATCGGGATGGTAGCGGGAGGAGGGGATTTGTCAAGGGGAATGGGTAGAAAAAAAGACCCTGTTTAAGGGTCAAGACAGATCACGAACCCCGGCACGAGCCCGCGCAGCCGCGTCTGGGTCGACGAGCGCAGGCGTGGGAGGGTCCGGTCCGTGTTCAGGGCATTGAGCGTCTTCGTGACGAGGTCCGTACGCGTAGCTGTCGCATCCTTCATGAGCGCGCCCACCAGCTTGTGGAAGTAGCGCATGCCCCAGTGGTCGCGGAGCATGTGGGTGACGACGCTTTCGTCTGCCGACGCGAAATGCGGTGCGAGGTCAGTCCAGAGCGACCTCTTCCACCCGCCAGGATCGATCACCGTGAACATCAGTTCGTCCGATCCCGACTCTGCGAACAGTAGGTACGTCTCCAGGAGAAGATCCTTGTCGGACATTCTGTGCTGATTTACGCGCTTGACGGCGGCCGCGACGTCACTTTTGATGCTGAGTGAACGGTATCTGCGGCGAAACGCTTGAGGGAGGGAGATCACGGGCCAGTAGGCGCTCTTGACGATCCGTTCCCAGGTGAATCCCAGATGTCTTCCGCGCTCCGTGTCCGGCGCGTCATCGAGAAGTTCGAGAAGCTCCATCAAGGACGCTTTCTTCAAGAAGGCGGGGAGGACGACGTGATAGAACCGGTCGAGCCGTCGCTTCCGAAGCGAACGCGCGTCAGCATCCCCACCGAAGGCAGTCTCGTAGATGTGGTAGGCCATCGGGCGAAGGTAAACCTGATTTTTTGCGCCCGCCAGCCGACGGACGAGCGCATCCGACAGCTGGTCGAGCGGTCGGAGCGTGTCCGAGCAGAGGCATTCTCCCTCGGCTACCTCCTTTTGTCGTTCTTCGGAGAGGCTCAGGATCGAAAGCTCGAACAGTGCATCGAGCCCGAAGCGGTCCGTGCCTGACGGCTGTTCCGTCCACGGGACGCGACGCAGAACGAGATCCATGGCGTCGAGGTACTCCGTGTCGAACACGTACACACGCAGACCGTCGAGCTGCTCACCCGCTACCATTCCGTGCAGCCACTTCGGCTGCCCCTCCTCCTGGGCGCGCGGGTTGCGCCAGTAGACGATCCGTTGGGGGAGGAAGCTCGCGTCCGGGTTTTTCTTTGCGTTGGCCATTGGTCCTCCGAATGAGTGGGTGTGGACGAGCGTATTTGAGGGTTTTTTCGGATGTTTGTCAAGACTCTCCGCAAGAAAAAAGACCCCTTCGGGTCAGGTTTTAGTGTCTTCGTCTTCCGGTCGGAAGAGGTCAGACCAGGCGACGGGGACCCCGCGCTTCCCTCGGATCTCCCCGAGCCAGGTCAGGAAGGTGCCGCCGAGGTCGGGACGGGCCTTGGCGAGGGTCTCGAGGAAGGTGTTGAAGTACGGCATATCGTGGTGATCGCGCAGCGCGTGCTCGAGATCGTCTTCTTCCGCTGTCCGCAGCGGTTCCACGAGCGCTTCCCAGATCCGAGGAGACCAGCTCCCAGGATCGATCAGGGCCTTGCGAGCCTTTTTGCTCAGAAAGACCCGTGACTTCATTTCCAGCAGGTAGACGATCAGCTCGAGAAGCTCATCGCCATGGCGCTTGCAGAACGTGTCGAGCTCGGCGCGTGCCTCGGCCTCGCGTGACGACGGGATGAGGAACTCCTCTCGCCGTCGCAGGAAGCGCTCATACTCCTTGCGTCCGCCTTGCGGTGTCAGGAGGAGCGGCAGGTAGAGCTTCGACAGAACGAGGGCCTGCGTGGTCGCATACCCCTCCACGAGGGCGAACGGGTCGCCACTCTCGTTCGCGTCTGTCTGGAGAAGCCAGATGGCGACATCGCTCCAGCCTGTGCCTTCCTTTGTGAAGTGGTGGGGAAGCACCGCGCCATAAAGGCGTTTCGTTCGCCACTGCCGCAGGGAAGCGTCCTTTGTCTCTCGGAGTTGGCCGATGAGGATCTCGAGGAAGCTGTTCTCGCCGTCGGTGTCGACGTAGTCGGAAATCTCAGTTAGGGCGCCCGCCGAAAGGCGATCCAGCGGCCGTCGCTGCTCCTCGGTGACATTCCATTCCCCGGTGCCTACGTCTGTTCCCTCCGGCGCATTCGCCCAGGTCAGCTCGCAGAGCGTCTCCAGGTTTGCCCGACCCAGAGCGTAGATGTTGTTCCTCCAAGCCAGGTGATAGCGCGCGAGGTCGAAGGCGTTCCGGCGTTCGAAGTCGAAGACCCACACCCGCAGCCCGCCGGGCGTCTCGCCGATCGTGAGGCCGTGGCGCGTGACGGTTTTTCTCTCGTCGCCTTCGTCGGTGACCTCTTCGGTCCAGCGGACGAGTTCGTCCTTGTGGAACATGAGTTCTGCGGGCGAGGCGGCGCGTCGTTGTTTGCTTGTGGGAGACATGCTCACCTTTTCCTTCCGTGCGTGAAAACCTGTATCAAAAAAACGCCCATCTTGTCAATATGGGCGCGGCGCTTCTGGTTCTGTTGATGGGATGTCCGAACGGTCGGTAGGGGATTCGTTTTCCGTCTCGATAATCCGATGCATCTGCCGAAACCGCCCCGGCATCCGCTTGGTCCATGCCTCGAAATTATCATAAATCCGTTCCATCTGTTCGACGGGCACGAGTTGCTTGCGGGCGAGTGCCGTCTCGAGCGAACAGCGGAAGGTGAGGAGTTCCGTCTTACATCCAAACGCCTCGCCCGCGAGGGCATATGGAGAGAATTCCCAAGGCTCGACGTTCGTATTGTCGACGATAATCAACCGGTCCCCACGGTTCAGCGCATCGAGAAAGAGGCGGAAGGTCCGCCCATGATATTCGCGCAGTTTTGTATGGTCGTGTCGGTATACCCCATCGATATAGAAGAAATCATCCGTCGACAGGATCGTCGCCCGGCCTGCGAATCGTGATGCCCACGTGCTTTTCCCTGACCCGGAAACCCCTCGCAAGATGATGACGTGCATAGGTGGGTCCACTATGGCATGAAAAAACCGAGCGTTCCAGGGAAGGCTCGGTCAGGTGTGTTTATGCGTCGAGGAGACGGAAGTGGATGAAGTGGTTACCGTCTTCATCCAGCTCCGCGCCTTCACAGCGCAGGAGACGACGCTTCCCGTCATGGATGAGGACGCTGTCACGCGCGAAGCGGTCTTCCCAACGTGCGCCCGGGAGGTCTGCGAGCACCGTCTCCTCGGGCGTGCCGTAGAGGCTGACGCGCTTGCGCCGTGGGCCGTCGGCGGACCCATCCTCTTGAATGATGGCGTACACGTGCTTTCCGGACAGGCCATCCCACACGAACCGCCGAGGAGCTTCCACCTTCAGGCACCACCTTCGCAGCTCGCTCAGGGAGAAGACCTCTTCCGCCCCATCCGCGAGGAGATCCGCGCAGGTCGTACGGTCATCTTCGCGCAGGGCCTTGCGCAGCCGCTCACCCCACGAACGGGTTTCGTAGGGCGTGCCCTCTTGTCCGAAGAGAGCGCGTTGGTCGATGATCGGCAGCCCGGGGAAGGCGGCCCAGGCCTCGGGATTCCCTGAGGCGACCGCGACGAGCTTTTCCGGTCGCATGTTCGCGTTGTAGAGCTGCCGGTCCGCTTCCGTCGCGAAGAGGGGGACGTAGCGGAACCGCACCCGCTCCAGGTCGAAGCCCCGACGGATGAGGCTCTTGGCGACGATCTTGGCCACGTCCCACTTGTGCAGCGGATCCGCGGGTCGCAGGTGGTAGGCGTGGTGCAGCCAGATGTCGATCCGGTACCCCAGCTCGAGCAGTCGCGCGAGGAAGCGGATGTGCCCATCGTGCGGCACTCCCATCCGTACGGGCACGATCACCGTTCCCGATGCCACCTGCACGATGCGCCCGGAATGGCGAATCGAGTGGGTGCGTGAAGGCTTCAGCTGCCGCACGACCTCCGTGATGGAAGGCCGTTCCTCTGGGGCACGGGCGAGCAGGCGTGGAATGAGCGCGAGCCGCGGATCCTGCTCGTCGCCGGGCGGTCGCTCGAATCGCGTGTGCGCATTCCCCAGCGCATACGCGAGAAACCGCAGCTGGCTGGGGGAATGGCTGTCCCCGTACGGCATGAACGGGTGCTCACCGTACGCGAGTTCCGCGAAGACGACCCCGAGCGCGAACAGGTCCGACTCCCGGCTCGCCTCCGCGCACCGCACCGTCTCCGGTGCCGCATAACGCGGATTATGGATCCGGCACGGTCCGGAACGCTGGCCATCCGGGAAGAATCGGCTTTCCCCCAGGTCGAGCAGGCTTACGTCACGTCCGTCGATCTTGATGTTCTGCGGCTGCACGTCGAGATGCGCGACCCCGCGCAGGTGCGCATCATGCAGGATGTCCGCGATCCGTCCGACCACCGCACACGCATCGTCGATCGACAAGCGCTTGCCCGTGTCGATGTAATCCGTCAGCCGTTGACCGTAGCGCAGCTCGAGGCGGAGGAGCGAGAGCGACGCATCCACATCGGTCCGCCCATAGCAGCGAGGGATGCCCGTGCAGCCCGTGAGTCGGGCGTGCAAGGCTTCCTCGCTTTCGATGGGCTCGTGCACGCGGCAGAACGGCGGCTCGGCGAGGCGTTCCTTGAAGATCTTGAAGATCCCATCCGCATCGCGCGCCACGAAGACCGAACTCGATCCGCCACGCTCCTCATTGCCTACCTGAGCCTGTTCGATGAGCGCCAGCCCCTCTTTTTCGCAGAACAGGGGGAAATCCTCATCTGCCTTGCGCGACCACCCCGCCCGATCATTGACTATCGGAGCCTGATCGCGCGCCAGTCGTTCGAGCAACGCGACCCGAATCTCGTTGATCGGCCCCGCCTTATCCTGCATCCGCGCCAACGCGCGTGACCAGAACGTTTCCGGCGACGGCACCATCGTCGCGATGATCGTGCGGATGAGGTCCGCGTCTTCCTCCTCGATGAAGAAGTGATATCCTCCTCGATGATAGAGGTCGAAGCGGAACAGCCCATGTTCCTCGAACCACGTCGCGAAATCGGGCATCTCCAGGGCCGGACACGTCCGCCCATCCCGCGCCGTGATCAGCTCGTAGACCGCCCGGATGTTCCCGTGTCGACGCGCCACGAGCAGGAGTTCCGGTTGTTTTGCCGCGAGTCCATGCCGCTCGCTCAGCCGCACCGCCGCCAGCAGGTGCCGATGGTCGAGCGTCGCGAGCGCGACATGCGCATCCACCAGCAGTTCTGGTCTGAAGCCTGGCGGCTCCTTCCCGAGTCGCAGCAGGGCGTCGAGAACTCCTTCCATCTCGCTCGGATCATCATTGCGGATCCGCCGCGAGATTTCCTCGATCAGCTGCCTGATCTCTTCTTGCGTGTACATGTTCGATCCCTTTCCGAAAGCGCAGAGGTGTTTTGGTGACGAGGCCACACCCGTCACCAAAAGAAATCCGCCCTTTTTATGAAAGAACCCCCGACGAGGCGGGGGAGGGGATCATCAGGTGGTCCCGAAGATGCGCCTGAGGAGGGCCTGGCGTTCCGTCGCGCTGACCTCGAGGTAGTCCGCGAACCAGCCGATCTGCTCGCGGGCGCGGGTCTCCGTCGCCTTGCCGTAGTGGTTCTGCGCCAACCAGTCCTCGAAGAGGGAGGTCAGGTAACGTTCGGCGACCCGCGTCCCGATGCAGCGCGCCATCAGGAAGATGGTGGCCGGGATGACCAGGCGGCGCCGTTCCGTATCGTCGAGCCGTTCGGAGGTTGAGAGGTCCACGAGGTCGTAGCGCAGCCGTCCCTGGGTCCGGATGAACTGCTCCTGGAGCTTGAGGGTGCGTGCGTCGGTCCCGCAGGCGATCACCTGGAAGGTGCCGTAGGCCGCCTGCACCTCTTCGAGCGACGTGCGCCAGTCCCGCTCGTCGGGGCAGCCACGGTCGCCCCCGCCGCCCATGCCGTGCGCGACGTCATCACCCACCAGGATCAGGTGGCGCCGCTCGCGCGGGACGTTCCCGAACCGGTACTTCGTCGCGGCGATATGCAGGCCGCACTCGTAGGCTTCCGGAAGGTCGCCTCCACTCGCCCCGCGCACGTGGCTCACGCCCGCGAGGAATACCTTCTTGCCGTCACCGGTGAGCGGCAACCAGTCCACCTCCTGGATCATGTCCGCGTGGTCGCAGTGGTCGCTCACGCACTGGATGGCGATGGAAGCATCCTGGGCGAAGCCGCTGAGGTAGCCCTGCAAGCGATCGATGTTCGCGCACATCGCCCGAGCGATCAGCTCATTCGACGACGAGTTGTCGATCATCAGGACGTACAGCCGGTTGGCGTTCGCCGGCGGTTCCTCGATCTTCAGGCGCGCCAGGCTTCGATCGATCGCTTCTGCCGCCTTCGGCATGGGCCGTGCGCGTCGGCGCTCTTCCTCGGTATTCGCGGCCTCGCGCGACCGATTCAGGCGATCCACCCGCTCCGTCTCTGCGCGTCGGCGCGTCGCCTCGTCTTCCGAATAGAGGCTTTCCGTCGAGCGATACGTGTGCTCGTGCTCTTCGCTTCTGCCGTATCCCATGTCCGTTCTCCTTCCGTCTTCGATCCGTTGTCAAGAAAGCGCCGCGTTTCAAGTTCTTCGGTTCAAAGCTCATTCCGTTCGAAACAGCCTTGAAGAAAGAAGCCGAGCAGGAACGGAATCGTTCCGCTCGGCAGGTCTCGTCAGCGTTGCCGCGCGCCGTTGCCGAGGAGGGGCGTGGGAGCCTGGTTCCGTCCCACGGGCTTGGGGAAGTTCGTGCTGCGCACCGCGCTGCCGATTCGTCCCGTCTCCATCCAGCCCTTGATCTCCTCGCCCAGGGAGTGCAGCTCCTCCAGTGTCGGTCCCGCCTTGCCTGCCGGCAGGTTGGGGACCGTCCTCGCCACCGCCATGACGTACTTCACGACGGCCTGCTCCATCACCGTATCCAGGGAGTCCGCGCGGCAGCCGAGCAGGGCCTTCACCCCTTCCAGGTTCGGCTTGCCGACCAGCTGAGGAAGGTTCTTCCGCGTGAGGACCTCCCGTGCCCGGGCGTTCTCGCAGATGATCGCGCGAACCGTCATTCCGCCGACCGAACTGTGGGCCCGCTTGAGCACGGCGATCACGCCTTCCGAAGCGGACACGACCGTTGCGTGGTTCGGATACTGTGGCCGCTGTCCGCGGAGTAGCGCGTACACCATCATCCCGACGCCCCGCTCCATGCTGCCGACCCAGTTCGACAGGACTCGATGGAACTCCCCGGCCGCGATGTGCAGCTCCTTCAGGTCTGAGTAGAGGAGGTCTCGCTTCTCCTTGGAGGCCGCCTGGCGGTCGGTGTGGTACTCACCGTACTTGCGTGACCGGACGACGGCCTGCAGTTCGAAGTACTCGTTCCCGACCTCTTCGCCGTTGTCCCGGGCGTACTGCTCGATCTCTTTCAGCAGGCGCTCCGGCACATCATCCAACTGTTCATCGTTGAGGGACACTTCGACCATGGCCTGGATCGCTTCCTGGCTGGTCGCGGTCAGGGTCGCCTTGCTTGCCAGGACCTTGAGCAGGCTGCTGCTCTCGGCCGGCTCCGGAAGCAGCGACAGAAGGTTGCTCCCCGGTTCCGGCAAGGCTCCTCCCAGGAACGGCCCACGTGCCGGCACTTCCATCGCTGCCGTCGTCGGCGCCCCCTGCAGCTTGTCCATCGCCTCGTGGAAGTCCGCTTCCGGCACCTCGTCCGGGCCGAAGACGGCGCGCAGGCTCTCCGGGCTCACGTAGCGCGGGTTGCGCATCTGCTGGGCCGCGCGGTCGTTCGCCGCGCGGATGAGCTTCTTGCCGTTGTGGCCTGCCAGGATCCGTTCCGTCCCTTCCTTGAGCGAGATGCCCAAGGTGTCGAAGAACGGGCCCATCGTCTCCCGCCACAGCGGGCTCATCCCGTCCGAAGCGGTCGGGGTGCTCGCCGTGCCCTCAGCGACCTTATCGTCTTCCTTCGCCCTGATTCGCCGCTTTTCGATCTTCTCCATGGCGTTTCCTCCTCCTCTGCTTTCTGCCTGTGTTCGTGTTATTCGAACACTATCAGCACGAACACTCCCACTGTGGCACATCCGGCTGACCTTGGCAAGGTAAGCGTTTCCTTAGCCGTTTGTCAATGGTTGGGATGCGGAGCGGCCTCTGGGCCCCTTCACTCGGGCTCGTTCGTCCTTGGAAAGGAGCCTCCGGAACTCCTCCTCGATGGCTTCCACCCCGTCAGTATCGTCCGCATTCTCCCGGAGCAGGGAAGATAACTGCGTGAACCGCTGCTCCTGGGCCGGCTCGTCACGGTCGATGAGGCTTGCCAAGCGCTTGATCGTCCGCTCTACCAGCTCGTGTTCCCGCGGCGGCTCCGTCCGCAGCAGTTGCCGAAACAGGTCCCGCCGTTCCTGTCGCGGCGATGTCTCCGCGAGGGCTGCAAACGAACCCTGCAGGGCCGCGAACTCCTCCGCTCGCTCGTCCCGGAACCCAAGCGTCTCTTCGTCGCCGATCACAAACGTGGCCCGCTCGGTCGTGAAGGTCAATCGCTCCAAAAGCTTTTGTCGTTTGTATCCATCCTTCTCACGCCGCAACTTGGCCACGATCTTGCCCAATTCATCCATATCCTTCGTCCTAAACCCGAATGACTCGAGCGCTTTGTTGAACCCCGCGAGCGACGCCTCCTCCCCGAACGCCCCCGCCACCAGCGCTTGCAGTCGCGACACGTCCATGCGGATCTCTGGGGCTAGCTCATTCTTGGCGTTTCGCGTTAGGCGCACCGTTCGGACGATCCCCGCGTACTGTCCGATCGTCTTCTTAATCACTTTCACGTCAAATTTTCGCTCGACCGCCAGCCGATACGCCGCCGCCCGTTCCGCGGACACGCGCCCCGCTCCTTCAAGCCTATCGATCGCGTCACGTAAATCCGCCTTGAACGCTTCCAGATGCTCCGCTTCCATTGTCCCGCCGTGCGCGTCGAGATGGATCCGTGCATTTTGCAGTACCTCGATCGTTTCCGGGTGCCGGAACAGGTCCATTGCTTTCGTCTCTGCCGTCACCCCCAACGAGTCCACGGTCGACACCACCGAACGGATCAGCGGACGGTTATAGGTGAACGGCCGCTTCTCACTCGTTTTCGGCCGCTTCCCGTCATACCGCGAGGATGGGTAGCTATGGTTCAATAAAACATCGCGCATCACCTCGTAGCCATGTTCGCCGAACTTGTCGCGATAATACGCCGCATTCGTCTCCACATATTTGCAGCCCACGCACGGATGGTCCTTGGCCGCGCCTGCCCCTTCCTTTGTCTGCGCCGCTGGGGTCGTATAGCCTAAATCGTGGTCAATGATGATCTGTCGGATCAGGACGGCGTCCCGCGGCTTCAGGTCCGCCCCCGCCTTCGCCGCGCTCGCGATGATTTGTTCCGCGAAGGCCGTATTTCCTTGATAGATATGGCGCACCCCATGGTCGCTCCCGCTCAGCGTGCGCTTATCGACCTTGGTTTGGTAGGCGACCTTGCGTGCGTTGTCCCGCACCGCCTCGAACAGCTGCCGAGGCAGGTCGGCCCGCAATCGTCGGTCGAAGGCATGCACAAAATCGATCGCGTACCGTTCCGCGTACTCCAAAATGACGTCGGCTTCGCGTTTCGTCACGAACCGTTTTTCCACGAATGTCGCCATCTCCTCCCGCGTCGCGGCCATCACCTGCTTGATCGTGCGCACGTCTTTCATTTCGAGCGACCCTTGCTTAACGAGCACGTCTAATGGTGACGGGCCCTCCGGCACGCGATTGGCAAAGGCTTCCAGCGACGGGTCCGGCGTCTCCGTCAACGCCAGCTCATGCAAGATCCGTGCGTTCAGGGACGCAGGATCGATGAGCTTTTCCCGAATCTTTTCGTCCAACGCCTCCATAGCGTATTCCTGGGACATCTCTTCGAGTCGGATGACCTCTTGTGCCTCCGTCGGGGCGCGTCCGGGAGGGAGCATGTCCAGCTTGCGTTCCTCGTGCAGCAGCTCTTCGCGGCGTTCAGCCATCAGGCTCTGGGCGTTCTGTTCCAATCCGAGGTGGATCCGCGTCTGGAGCCTCTTGAGGCTTTTGCGGAGCTTCTTTACGATCTTCTCTTGCTTTGCTCGCTGCTGCCACTGCAGAAGCTCGCGGAGGCGCGCTTTCGCTCGGGTGACGTCGCTGAGGGGCCGGTCCGTGTCCGCCCGCCGATTCAGGTAGCTTTTGATGCAGGCGTTCGGGTTGTTCGCGCAGCGGTCCATCTTCCCACGCACCAGACTCTCGCCATAGCGCTTGCCGAGGGTCTCGTCCGCCGCCTCACGTTCCAGGTCTTTTTGATGGGCGCGCGCATAGGCACGCCCCTGTTCCCAAAGCGAAGGAGCGCCCCCTGTGGGGACCAGCTCCGGCTGACCTGGAGGGAGGGGATCGCCCTGCGTGGCCTGGCCCCAAGAAGATTCACCGATCATGCGCGTATGATACCATGCCCGAGCTGCGGTAAGAGTCGTTCGCTTGGAACGTCTAAAATCATGTGCGGCCGATCCGGGCCGTCATTTGTCTTCTTGTTCGGCTAGAAAGGCCTTATCTTAGCAAAATAATCTCTTCTTATGCTTCCTCTTTCTCCCTTTGTCCGTCGCCTTTCCCAGGCGCTCGTCCTCCTCGTGGGGATCGTTGGCGTGTTTTTCGCCGCCTCGCCCTCCGCATTTGCCCGTACCACGTATGCTCCCGGTTCGACCATTGTGGTGCGTACCGGCATTGCGTATGGCGCATATTATTTAGAGGCCGCTCCCTCCTCCGCACCGACGCCGATCGTTTGGACCGTTTCTAGCGGGATGCTGCCACCCGGCCTGACGCTTGATACGGCTGTCAGCCGCCTTGATAATGCGGCGAATACGGTCGGCACCGCGACGACTCCTGGCACTTATGTGGTGCAGGTCCGCGGCGAAGATGCTACCGGTACGGCGCACGAAGGCGTCTACACGTTTGACGTCTACCAGCCTTCCCTCGTTATTAATCCCCCTACGATCGCGGATGCGACGCTGGGCGCCCCTTTTTCCAAGCAGCTTTCCCTTGAGACATCTACCGGCATTCGTTTAGGGGCGACGCAGTGGGCTGTCTACACCTCGAGCTTCTTGCCTCCGGGGCTGGCGCTCGATTCATCCACGGGCCTCTTGTCCGGGACGCCGACGGCGAGCGGAACATATAATTTCCGTCTCTATGCCATTGGTACCACGGCTGGCTCCAGTTATGCGTATCGTGATTTCACGTTGCGAGTAAATGCGGCCGCCGCCCTTCGCGCCGTCACGACGACCCCGAGCCCCGCTACGGTCGGGACCGCCTACAGCTACCGGTTTACCGCTGAAGGGGGTGCTCCGGGCTACGCGGTCCGCGTCCTGAACGCCGCTCAGCTTCCGCCGGGACTCTCATTGACGGGCGACGGTTTCCTCTCTGGGACGCCTACCGTGGCCGGGACGTATTCGTTTACGATCAAGATCGAAGATCAGGCGGGGGCTAGTGTCGCACCAATCATTACGATGTCGGTTGCGGCCGCTTCTTCGCCGCTCACGGTTACCCCTAGCTTGCCGCTCCTTTCCGGACGGGTTGGGGTGAGCTACCCTGCCCAGCTCATTCGCGCGACCGGTGGGCGTGGATCCTACACCTGGAGCATCATCAGTGGAAACTTTCCGCTGGGCTTGAATATCGCAACCGTGGGGATGGATGGGATGATCAGCGGGACCCCGACGGTCGCCGGGACGTATGCCTTCCAGGTGCGTGTCGATGACGGGTCTGGCGCCAGCGCGTTCGCGCCCTATACGATCACGATCGCCCCGGCGACCGTGACGAGTCCGATCATCGTTTCCCCGATCATTACCCCTCCCATCGTTACTTCGCCGATCGTCTCTCCGATCGTCTCCCCTTTGACTCCGGCCCTCACGACGCGTCTCAACGTGTTGAGCGGGCTCGGAATCAGCGTTCACAGTCTCGTCAAGCTTCCGGATGATGGTAACCGTCTGACGCAGGCCGATAGCGCCGTCTATTACATCGGTGCCGATGGCCGCCGTCATGCCTTCTCGAATGATAAGGTCTACTTCACCTGGTACACGGATTTCGCGGGCGTGCGGACGGTGAGCGCTTCAGCTCTTGCCAGCATCCCACTGGGTGCGAACGTGACCTATAAGCCGGGCGTCAAGCTCGTGAAATTCCAGACGGATGCGCGCGTCTACGTGGTTCTCGGTCGCCAGTTGCGTTCGATCGCCAGCGAATCCGTCGCGATCGCCCTCTACGGCAGCACTTGGAACCGTCAGATCGATGACATCTCCGACGCCTTCTACGGCGACTACCAGTTCGGGACCGACGTTCGTTCTGCCTCCGACTTCAGCGTTGAGGGGGCGCGGAATGCCGTTGCGTCGCCGAGCGATGCATTGCCCGCGGTCTAAGCAAGACGATCGAAAAAACACCTTTCACAGGTGTTTTTTCATTGAGTTAGCTTGATGCCGAAACCGTGCAGGAGCGAGACGGCTTCCGGAAGGGAGAAGGTCGCGCCCTCCAGGCGATTGTTCCGCGGGTCGATGGCGTAGTTTTGGGCGCGTTCGAAGGTTGCTTTCCGCAGGTCGCACTGATGGAAGAGGCTCTCCATGAGATCCGCGTGCGAGAAGTCGCTGCCGCCCAGGTCCGTCTCGATGAAGCGGGTGTCGCGGATCGTGCAGCGTGGGAAGCCTGTCTGTGCCAGCTTCAGACCGGAGAAGTTCCCGGTGTCGATCAGGCAGTCTTCGAAGCGGAGGGCAAGGAGATGGGGAGAGGCCTTGCGGAAATCGATGCCGACGAGTTTGCATTGGCGGAACGTCACGCCACGGAACGCACAGGCGGAGATGTCTACGAGGGTGAGTTCACAATGGTCGAATGTCACGTCGCAGAGGTCGGTGTTGAGGAGCCGCATGTTTATCAAGACGCAGTCCTTGAACGTGCAATCCGTGAAACGGCGCTTGTTCGCGTCCGCTTGGTCAAAGGTGAGGTCCTGGAAGACGTGGTCCTGATATTCCGCTTCTGCAAACGTGCCAGGTGTTTTTTCGCGCATAGGGATGGGGAGATCGTAGGGAGGATGGAGGAGCGCTGTCAAAAAAATCCCTGACGGGGGTGGGGGAGCGAAAGGAGAGGATGCATAGGGGAAGAGTTCGGACGATGCTAAAAGGTCCGGAGTTTGCCCATTTCTGCGTTCGGTGTACGGTAGTTCCAGAAGCCATTTTCTCTTTTTTCGATCCGCTTATGTCTGGAAAAACCCGTTTGGATCGGTGGGTGCGCTGGGTCGGTTATGGATTGTTTTTAGGGCTATTCCTGTTCGAGTTATTGAATCTTTTGGGGATCCTGGAGGTTCGTTTAGATTACACGTGGCGTGGGCGGGTGATTAGCACGGCATTTGTGTTTTTGGTCGCGTATGGTGTGGATAGTGTGATGCGGCGTTGGGTGGGGAAGCGGTTGTCGGGATGGGTGTGGGTGGCGATGATCTTGCTGATCCTGGTGGATTTTTGTGGGGACGTATTTCGCCTGTATCTTTCGGTGGGCTGGTATGACCGGTTCGCGCATGCGTTGAGTGGACCCTTGGTCGCGGGTTCGCTGTTCCTCGTCTTCCGCGACCTGGCCGCTGGGCTTGCGTGGCGGGTGCCGCGTGGGGTGGTCGGACTGCTGGCGTTTGGGACGCATGAGACCTTCTCGGTTCTCTACGAGATGCAAGAATATCTTGAAGATGTCCTGTTCGGCTCGCGGCGTTCGGGCGGTGGGATGGATACGGCCGATGACCTGACCTTGAGCTTCGTTGGCGGGGCGTTGACGATCGTCGCCTGTGTTCTGGTCGATGCGTTGCGGGCCGATCGATCGCGAAAAAGACCCCCGTCTTAGGGATTTATTGTTGGTACGTGTCATGCTCCCTGGATTCCTCCGTTTTAGGTATACTTGCTCCGAATCCCTTTTTTTGTGAACGCTCTCCTTGCCTCCATCCTGCTCTATAAGTACGTGCTGCTCATTCCCTTGGCGATCATCGAAGGGCCGATGGTGAGCATCTATTCGGGGTTCCTCATCCAAGGAGGGATCATGCGCGTGGTCCCCGCCTACCTCTGCCTGATGTTGGGCGACCTGTTAGGGGATGTTGGTTGGTACTTGGTGGGATATTATTCGGGCCGCCCATTCATCCGTCGCTTCGGCAAGTATTTCAGCATCACCGACGAATCGGTCGCGACCGCGACGCGTGTCTTCCATCGGCATAACCAGTTCATCCTCCTGTTCTCGAAGATCACCACGGGGTTCGGATTGGCGCTGGCCGTACTTGTGACGGCGGGAATGGTGAAGATCCCGTTCAGGCGGTACCTGCTTTTGAATTTCCTGGGGCAGATCGTCTGGACGGGGATGATGCTGTCGTTGGGGTATTTCTTCGGCCATTTGTATGCGCAAATCGAGGGCGTCTTCGGCAAGCTCTCCTTCTTTGCAGCGTTCGTCGTACTGGTGTTCGCCTTGTTCGGATTAGGGAAATATCTTGGCCAACGGTTTATTAAGCAACGGGCATAGATGTATCGCTATATGAAAACAGCTCGCGTCGTATTGGTGGCCACGGGATTTGTCCTTTTGGTAGGCGTTGGGTTCCTGTTGTCGCCTCTCTTTTATGATCGGGTGGTCGATGAGGCGCCTCCGGCGATCTTTACGGATGCCATGGAAATGACCGCCTCTCCAACGACGTCGACACCCGTATTGCCGCTCGGCTCCACCTCCACGGAGCTTGTGCCGACGTCGCCTCGTCTCACGCGCGGGTCCTTCGTTGGGCTCTTGGGCCATCGCGCGACGGGGACCGTGGTCCGTGTGCAGACCGAGGATCAGGATGTCCTTCGTTTCCAAGAGGACTTTGTGGCGACGAATGGGCCCGACCTGTTCGTGTATTTGGGAAAGGATGGGAAGATCGACAAAGAAAAACGCCTCGCCGCCCTCAAGGGCAACAAGGGGTCACAAAACTATGTCATCCCTCCGGAATGGGACGTGGAAGGGTATGACGAAGTCTGGATTTGGTGCCGCGCCTTCTCGGTTGTCTTCGCGCGCGCCACGTTGGAAGAGCCGGCTCGTTAGATGACCTCCACGTAGGCTAATTCCTGGGTCTTGAAGCGATAGAGCTGGGCGGGGCGGTGATGCCCGAGTCGGCGCTTGTTGGCGACGGGCTTGATCATGCCGAGGGAGAGGATCTTCTTGCGGAAATTGCGCTTGTCGAACGCCTCGCCGAGGATCGTCTCGTAGATCTGCTGCAGCTCGCTCAGCGTAAAGGTACTGGGCAGGAGGCTCCAGGCGATGTTGGTGTAGCTGAGGCGGCCGCGCAGCCGATCGCAGGCGACCTTGGCCATATGGACGTGGTCGTAGGCCATCTTGCTCGGCAGCTCATCGACTGGGCACCAGCGGACATCGCCATATTTTTCCGTTGTTTTTAGTTCGATGTCTTCGCAGGGGAGGAGGGCGAAATGGGAGACGCTGACGACGCGGCCGAGCGGGTCGCGATCAAGCGCGTCAAAGGTGGCGAGCTGTTCGAGGTAGCCGGCGGGGAGGTTCGTCTGCGTCGCGAGGATCCGTTTGGCAGCACCCATGGCCGTCTCGTCGATCTCCATAAGCCCACCCGGAAAGGCCCACAGGCCCGTGAATGGGGCTTTTTTCATCTGGATCAGCAGGACCTTGAGGCGCTTGTCCTGGACGGTGAAGATCACCGCATCGACGGCGACACGGAGGGCGGGGGCGGAAGGCGTCATATGGAAGGCATGGTACACAGGAGGAAGGTCAGGAGGGAAGGGGTCTGCCAAAAGAAAAACCCACCAGGTCGGTGGGTTCAATGACGTTCCATTGCCTGGATGCCATCGAGCGTGAAGCCTGTGAGGGTTTTGTGGAGCAGGCGTTCGAGATATGTCCGGCTCGCGCGGGTGTCGGGCAGCACCAGGGCAAGCGGCGGAAAGCGGGGCCTCGTCAGGTGCGCGCGCATCATCTGAACGAAGAGGCGTTTTCCTCTGTCCGGATTCTGGCTGTGTACCGCCTGACTGAATGCGCGACGCAGCTTCGGTTTCGCTTCCCGGAGGATGGTCTCGAAAAACGTGTCGGTGGTTTTTCCGAAGAGCTGTTCGAGGCGGTCGTCGCTCAGGCGTTTGGCGAAATCCTCACGCGCTTCCGCTTCGACGATGGTCTGAGGGAGCCACGGGTGGTCTCGCACGAACGCGGCGGTTGCTGCGGAGCCGGTTTGATGTGCATAGGCCGCGGTTATGCCGGAGATGAATCGTTCTGAATCGATCACGGGCTGGTTTGCTGGTTCGACGGTGACCTCGCCCTCCCAAGCCCAGGGAACCGCTTTCAGGTCGGCCATCCGTGCGCGTTCCCTTGCCGTTCCTTGAAACACGCCCAGCGGCGCATTGGCGTGGACGGCATCCAGCAAGGGGATGACGATTTGGACGATGATCTCGCTCGTCGTCTCATCCTGAATGGCGAGGGAACCTACTGTTTGAAGGACGAGGGCAGGAGAGGCGACCACGAGCAGGGCGTCGCCCTGGGCGAATGGCTTGTACGAGATCCCTTTGCAGGTTCGGGTGGTCGGCTTCATCGCGAAGGCCTCCTCTTTCCTGGATCATCAAGAGTGGTCCGAAAAACGTAACAGGAAGAGGGTGTTTTGTCAACGCATGGCGTCGATTCTGCTCCCCTGCTACCCTCGAACCCTATGGCTCCCTCCTCCCATCCCACGATCCTCATCATCTTCGGCGCGACGGGCGATGTCGTTGCGAAAAAGATCGTTCCTGCGATTTTCCGCTTGTTTTCGGCAGGAAAGCTGCCGCCGCTGTTTCAAGTCGTCGGCTTCTCGCGCCGTGAGCAGTCGGATGAGGTGTTTCAAGCTTATATCCGCGAACTCGTCGCGAAAAAAGCGGACCTGAAGGCGACGGAAGAGCAGATCATGAAGTTTTCCGCCCTGTTCACCTATACGCGCGGTGCGTTTGATCAGAAGGACGACTATGACGGTCTCGCCCGTACCCTCGGCCAGGTCGATGGGGAGTGGAAGACGTGTGCCAACAAGCTGTTTTATCTCGCTGTGCCGCCGGACCTCTACGAGCCTATTTTTCATCATCTCTCCGACGCGGGCCTCACGAAGGAATGTGGCGAAGATGGCGGGTGGACCCGCATCCTCGTTGAAAAGCCCATCGGGATGGACCAAGCGACCTCGGAAACGATCGATGGCCTGTTGGGGACGCTCTTCCGCGAAGAGCAGATCTATCGTATCGAGCATTATCTCGCGAAAGAGATGATCCGTAACCTCCTCGTCTTCCGTTTCGGCAACGACCTCTTCGAGGGGATCTGGAACCACGACTACATCGAGCGCATCCATGTCCGCCTTTGGGAAGCGATCGGTGTCGAGACGCGCGGCGCCTTTTATGACAAGGTCGGCACCCTCCGCGACGTCGGCCAGAATCATCTTCTCCAGATGCTCGCCCTCGTGACGATGGACACGCCCCGCTTCCTTGACGCTGACGGGATCCGCACACAGCGGGCCGCCCTCCTCAAGACCCTCCGCCCCGCCTCGCCCATGCGCACGTTCCGCGCGCAATACGAGGGATACCAAGCCATTCCCGGCGTCCAACCGAACTCCCAGACCGAAACCTATTTCTCGGTCGAGACGTTCCTCGATCTGCCGCGCTGGCAAGGTGTCCCGTGCCGCCTCGAGGCAGGGAAGCGGATGGGGCGCGCCCGTAAGGAAGTCGAGATCCTCTTCCGCCATCCGGCGCCATGCTTGTGCCCGGAAGGAGGGGAACATCACCGTAACCGCCTGCTCATCACCCTCGAGCCGCTCGAAGAGATCCGGGTCGAGCTCTGGTCCAAGAAGCCGGGCTATGACTGGGAAACCGAAAAACGCTCCCTCGATTTCCTGCTGCGTGACGCTTCCCAGCGCGTCCAATACACCGAAGAATACGAGAAAGTGATGCTTGATGCGATCAACGGCGACCAGACGCTCTTCGTAAGTACCGAGGAATTGCGGGCCATGTGGGCGTTCATCGATCCGATCCTCAAGGATTGGGAAGAGGGTCGGGTGACGTTGGAGACCTATCCGGTTGATACAGAAACGATTGCGGCGGAGGCGGAAGAGAAGTTGGGATCGGAATGACCATTCGTACGTATCCTCTACGAGCATAAAAAAAGATCGCCTTCCGAGCATGGCTAGGTGGCCAGGTCGGAGGCGTAGGGTTTAGAACGTTGCCCGCTCCCGCGCCAGCTGCAGCGGGTACGCGACGTCGTTCACCAGTTGGTCGAACGTCTTCGTGATCCGCTCGCGGTTCTCCGGGGTGTCGGCGAAGACGAGCTGGAGACGCTCACAGGGGCGTTTGAGGAAGAACATCCGCAGCGCCGCCATGACGAGCTTGCCCACCAGGATGCCGTCCCCCGCGTTGACGGCGGTTTCGAACGGCTCCTTGAGTCCGGGGATCCGCTCCACGAGCATCTGGATCGCCTCCTCGCTCTCCATGATCTCCCGCATGCTCTCGAAGAGGCCTCTCTCGCTCAGCTGGCGCATGATCTCGCGACGCTCGCCACCCCGCAGTCCTGCGCGCGTGATCCAGGGGTGCGCCCGCTCGAAGGCCGCCGCGTCGATCCCCATGAGCGGCAGGATCTGGTCGAGGGCGGCGTCTTCGCGCGCGCTCTCACTGATTGCTGACGAGGGCTCGCCGGTCGCAGCCACCAGCCCACAGAGGGCGGCCGTGAGGCGCGTCTCAGTGTCCAGGAACAGGGCGGTCGGGCCCTCGTTGAGTGCGACCCTCAGCTCGTGGAGGCCGATCTCCGAGCCTCGGCCCACCTCCTGGACTTTTGCGTGGAGGACGCCGAGTTGCGGGTTCGCCTGGACGGCCTCCATGATCCCGACCTGGAGCTCGTTGACGATGTCCGCTCCCTCCTTCCCCTCCGGGAACTCTTCCATGAGGAGGCGCCACACGAGCCCCGGGCAGATGACCGCCAGGACCGGTGTCCCGACGGGGATCGGCTTGAGGGCGCGGCCCCCGAGGTCGTCCGGGCTCTCGATGATCGGCGTAGACGGGAAGGGATCGTGCGTGTTCGCGTTCTGTTCGGTCATGGTGCTTCTCCTTCGGTTGGGAACGGTTGCCACCCGTCTGTGACGGGCGGCAACGGGATGGTTTTGAGTGACAAGCGATCATAGAATATCCAGCTGCTTTTGTCAAGGGCGATAGGTGATAAAAAGGCTGATTATAGCCTCGAATAAGGGAAAAACCCCTTCTTCCACAGGTCCACCCGCAAAACCCCTTCACGTCTTTCCCGCCCTCCCCCAAAGTGTGCTATCATCCCTCTCATCCGCCCTATGCAAACCATCAACGACGTCCTCCAGCGCATCCGCGAACAGAAGAAAGAGAAGAAAAAGATCAACGAGGCCTATCGCGATGTCCTTGCCCAATCCAAGCCATACCAGGACGCTGTCGAGAAGCTAAAAGAAGCCCGTACAAAAAAGGCGAAAATTGAAGCCGAGATCCGCCAGGAATTTACCGCCGAATTCGAGAAATCTGAAAAGATCACCCAAAGCCTTAAGGCTGACACGCAGCTCCTCACCGACCTCGCGCTCAACAAGTTCATGAAAGGGGAGTCTATCGAGGTCGTCGATGAGAACGACGTCAAATACGAGCCGGTGTTCAAGGTGGCGTTCAAGAAGCAGACGTAGAAGCCGTATCGAAAAACAGCCACCATGGCTGTTTTTCGCTATTAGAAGAGCGCGCTATAGTTCGCATGCAGACCATCAAGCATCCGCATCTCCTCCTCGCTTAACGTGAAGTCGAAGACGTTCGCATTTTCCCCGATCCGTTCGCGTTTCGACGATTTAGGCAGCGGCACGAGCCCATGCTGCAGCGACCAGCGGATCATTACTTGCGCCGCGCTCCGTTGGTGTGTCTTTGCGATCTCCTCGATCGTCCCATTCCCAAGCTTCTTCCCGCGCGTGAGCGGGCTGTAGGCCTCGACGAGGATGCCTTTTCCTTGGCAGAAGGCGATCAGCTCCTTCTGGAAGAGGAACGGGCTGATCTCGACCTGGTTCACGGCCGGCACGACGCTCGCTTTCTTGAAGAGCTCCTCGAGCTGCCTGATCGAATAGTTACTGACCCCGATCGCGCGCACGAGTCCATCCGCAGACGCCTGTTCGAGCTTTTTCCAGGCGCGATCTCGCCCCACGAACGGCCAGTGGATCAGATAGAGGTCGAGGTAGGGAGTGTCGAGTCGTTTCAGGCTCTCTTTCAGGGCTTTTTCGGGCCGTAAGAAGTCCGTCGGCCAGAGCTTCGTGGTCAGAAAGATCTCTTCACGTGGAACGCCACTTTCTTTCACGGCGCGTCCGACGTCCTCTTCGTTTCCATAAAATGAGGCCGTATCGATGTGGCGGTAGCCTGCGTCTAAGGCCCAACGGACGGCCTGGCGCGTCTGTTCGCCTTTTTTCATTTGATACACGCCTAGCCCGAGCGTGGGGATGGTGGCGCCGGTATTGAGCTTGAGCGTTGGATGGGAAGACATGAAAAAAGGGTACCTTGGGACGCCGATTTAGGAAAGAAAAACCCACCGGATGGGACCGGTGGGGTCAGGGGCGTTGGCGTTCTGCTTCGACCGCCGCCCGCAGCGCGTACTGGGCGGCGATCTTGCGGGTATCGAAGAGGTTCGGGTACGCCGCGAAGACGTTCGCGGCGAGGTGTGGAGCCGGATCGAGCTCGCGCGTGAGCCGTTCCGAATCCTCGATCGACCGGTCTCGGACGTACGTCGGGCTGCTTTCGCGGGCGAGCCGTGCCTTGACGGTCTCGAGGTCGCCCGTGTCGATGCGGATCAGGGTCAGGCTGTGTTCGTGGACGCCCACGGTCACGACGTACCCGCTCGCTGGGATCGGGTACAGGTGCCAGCTTCCGTCGTAAGTATCGCCGGCCCAGCCCACCTGCCGTCCGCTGGTCACGAAAGCGGCGTCACTGCGGGGATCGAACCCTAGCTCCTCCAGGAACCGCAGCACAGCCTCGCGGATCAAGGGGTTATCGTCGGTCAGCAACTGGAGCAGGTTCGGGGCCAGGAGGATGCGCTCCGTCGCCGTCTCTGCCGTGAGTTGCCTGAGTCGGGGCAGTTGATTGAGACGCAGGTCGCGTTCCAGAGTCGTCTCGATGATGGCTTGGGGGTGTTTGCAGAGCGTCCGGCGCGCCTGGTCGAGCGTGCCTGAACAGTAGAAAGCATCGCGGCTTGAAGGTTCGCTCACGGTCGGTCGTCCGAAGGACTTCCCATCCACGGTGGGGGGATTGTCGCGGATCATCCGGATGAACGGGTGGAAGCCGCCGGCGTCGTCGCCGCGGAACCGGTCGTAGTCGGCTTTGGAGATGGTGGTTCCTCCGCTATCGATGCGCTTCAGATCCCTTTCGTCGAGGCCGGCCGTCCGGATGAGCGCGGTATGGGCCGCCTCCTTTTCTGTGTCCGCGCGTTCGCGGATCGGGAAGCAGGTCTCCTGCCAGGCTACCACCAGGGCTCCGTCTTTCGCGGCGCGGAGCGCTTCGTTAATGACGCCTGTGGGCCATCCGGCGCCACGGTAGCGCTCGAGAGGCCGGTCCAGCCATTCCTGAAGCGCGTGCGCATGTTCCGGTTCCAGCCGCGCCAGCCGCTCCTTGGTCCAGAACGCATGGAGGCACTCGTAGGTGCAACGATGCGAGATATCGAGGGCGGACGCTGCGATCCGCTCCTCCAGATTCTCCAGGCGGGCCTCGTGGCGTCCGATCCAGGTCAGGACCTCGCCCAGCGTGGGGAAGCGCCCCGTGGCCAGGATCGCCCGCGCGAGCAGCCGCACTGCCGCCATCTCATGGTCCTTCAGGCGTCGCTTCGTGTCGAAGAGGGGGAAGGTGTCTGCGACGAAATCGAGGAATGACGGGTGTTCCCACATGGGTCGATCTCCTTTTTTTGTTTGAGCGACCAGGGATTGGCCGATGCTTGTTTATCTCAGAAAACGGGCATCTTGTCAAGATTCAGCCGAAAAAAGAGAGCTGCCAGAGCCCTGGGCGATCTGCCCGTCTTTTTATTTCTGCTCTTTTCCTGTGGGGTTGGTGCTCATTCCTGGCCGCGTCCCGAAGGCGCGCTTCGTAGTATGCTGAAGTCCTTTTCCTGCAGCCGTCAGAAAGATGGCCCAACTAACGGTCGCAAAACCTGCGGGAAGACTTGCATACAGAATGTCATGCCGCGCCAATAGGGGCCAATGCAACAGATAGATCTCATACGAATATCGACCCATCATCTGTAGAAACCGGCTCTCGAATGGCTTTACGAGGAAGAATAGGATCAAGCAGGCCAGGGTCACCAGGCTCACCAGCTGTTCCCGCCACACGCCTTGCCCGATCGCCGCATGGAGGGAAAGGAAAACAAAGGGAACGAGCAGGACGAGAGACGCACCTAAACGGATCAGGAAGGAAGCGTTTCGTCGTTTCTCCGACCAGGCTTGCCAACGTGCGTAAACGTGGGATGGCCAACCGTTCGCGTTTTGCGCAACTCCCGCGACGCCCATTCCGAATGGGAACGCCAAGACATGGAGCTGATAGAGCGACCGAACGCCCAGATCGATTGGCCAAGGGATGAAAAACGCCAATAACCAGCCGATCGCCCCAAAGAGAAGCGCCGAACGGAACGGTCGCGCGGCACGATAGACAAGGGGAAACAGGAGGTAATGTCCCACGATGAACGTGAAATACCACAGCGGGGAGTTCAGGCTCTGAGAGAGGTCTGCTTTCGGAAAGATCCCCAGGAAGCTTTGAACGATTTCCGTCGCAGACCGTCCCAATCCTAAGCGCCAAGCATCAAGCGCGATGATCACGATGAGCGTGACCCAGAGCGGAAGATAGAGACCGGAAAGCCGTTTCCGATAAAATGCGAGCGGTGAAGGCGACTCCCGCCCGCTCGTCTGCGCCAACCCGTATCCAGACAAAAACAGGAAGAGGTTCACTGCCACGCCCGCCGAAATCGAGAGCGGGAAGAGGAAGCGCGTGTCGTCGACCAAAGCGTACCCGATATGGGCGAAGAGGACGGCGAGGATGGCGAAGCCCTTAAGTTCCTGTGTCGTTTCTTTTGTCAGCGCAAGCGCTCGTTTTTGTCGAATGGTGAAGATGATCGCCGCGCTCAAGGCGAGGATGACCCACCAGGTCTGCGTGACGGCATCGGTGATCGGGATCGGCATATGCGTTTGTTGTGCCAGAATCTCTAGAAAAAAGATAGGAATGGATACGGAAGGGAAGCGCATCTATAAAAAATCACCATCTTTTCAATGGTGAGGGGGGTAGGTCGCTTATCCGGGCTGCCCGATCGTCTCGCGGAACGGACCGAGCCTCTGCTCCCAGGCGGCTTCCGCTTCAGGGATGGGCTGGCAGGTCGGGGGCGTGCCTTCCGCGTAGGCGTCCACGAGGGTCTCGTAACGGATGAATTCGACGGTGCCAGACGTAGGCCGCGCACACGTCAGCTCGCCATTCGAATTTATCAGACACATGCTCATCAGGAGCGCCTGCGTCTCGAGGCGCTGCCGCCGGATCCAGAGGCGCATCCCGTATCCCATTGGGTCGTTCGCCACGGCATTCGCGTGGTGCGCTTCCGGGTGGTCTTCGCCCAGTTCGTGCATATCCAGAGCCTTGTAGTTTTCGAGACGCATCTCTGCGGTATGTCCGTTCGGCGGGTGACGATAGCAGGTGATCGTGAAGGTTGCGAAGAGCCAATCCCCTACCAGCTTTGCCGTACTGTCGCTGCTGCCCGCCAAGGCGCGGATCCTCTCGTCGACGCGCCGGTGCAGCTTGAGCCAGTCGACTTTGGGTGTCTTGAGGTCCGCCTCGATCTCCATTTGGAAGTCGGTGTCGAAGGCGCGCGCATACTCGCCTGTCCAGAAGCTCTGGAAGTTGCGGCGAGCGAGTCGTTCGCGCACTTCCAGCTCCACCTCCGCCAGACGCTTATCGAGACGTTCGAGACGGGCCTCCCGCTCCGCCAGAAAGAGGACGAAGTCGAG
>CAZURG010000014.1:0-27635 GCA_964623645.1 uncultured Gammaproteobacteria bacterium
CGGCATGCCGTTCGATGAGAACATCGTAGATGGCGAGGGCGCGCCTGATGATGTCGACATGGCGCTTGACACCAGCGATCCGCCTGAGGGTATTCATGCGGGTATGGATGTGCGGCGGAAACACGAGATGGAGATTGAGAGGCTCATCCTCCAGATCATCATCAGCTGCAGGGGTAGGAGCCCCTTCGATGCGTCTCCCCTTCGTGAAATCGACAACGATCACGTTCTTGCGAGGCGAACCATCCGGAAGGGACGGAGGCGTGGGATCTTGATCCCCCTCTTCTTTGTCAGCATCTTCCTCTTCTTCGGGCCGGCGTGAAACCATGAGCGACCTCAGGAATCCGTTCCACAGACGTACCAGCATGTGAAATCCCTTTCCGTGCATGATCGAAACCACTTTGCTCGATGCGAAAAAAACCTAGCAAAAACCACCTCTTCCGTCAAGAGGCGCTAGAGCCACGTTTTTAACGTCTTCACCGCCACTTCCCGGTGCTGCCCCCGAACGCGCCGACCAACCTTCCAGGCCGCCTCGGTAAAACCCGAACGCGCATCCTGGCGACGAGCAAGACAGCCCCATAAGCGATATGGCCAAGAGCGAATGGCCGCCCAGAAACGATAGGGCCAGGTGCGCAGGCGGATACCGAACCCGGTCAGGTGTAGACTCACCAGACGCCGAGGAGCCGCTTCCCGGGCAAGACGCGCGGCCCAGGTCGTGACCTGGGTACCGTCGCCTTTGCGTTCGACGCGCCAAGCAAGGGCGTCGGGCAAGACGCGAACACCCACCCCTAACCAACGCAGTCGCCAACCCAAGTCGAAGAAAAGTGCATCGACGGTCCGCCAAGGAAAGGAAAGCGCTTCCAATTCCAATAACCGGACAAGATGATCGGCGCGATAAAGGGCCGCCGTCGCGGGCAGGGCAAAGACCTCCGTGGAGACGGGCTCATAGGTCCGCAAGGAGCCGCCTTGGCCACGGTGTTTCCAGGCGAACGCCTTCGTCGGCACAAACCCCAACGATTCGACCAGTTCCGTGGGCTCGATCTGTTCGAGGCCATCATCCCCCTCCCCTAGATACCAGGCGCGAAGGACGGCCGGACCGATGGCCCCGACCTCGGAATGCTCGGCCACTTCCTTTAAGAGACGCTCGCAGACGTCTTTCGCCAAAAGCGTTTCCGGACTCACGAAAAAAATCCACGAATGAGCCTGCTCAGCAGCCGGAATGCGCTGGAGAGCGAATTTAGCAGTCTGTTGCCAGGCGTGGCCAAGACCGTGATGCTGGAACAAGCGTAACGTCGAGACGTACGGATAGGCTTGCGCTAACCACGCCGACACTCCGTCATGAGAAGCGGCATCAACGAGGACTGTTTGATCAGGGCGACGCGTCTGATCGTCCAGAGAACGCAACAAGAGCGGCAAACGGTCGCGGTGGTTCCAGGCGACGGTGGCGACAATCAGGCGAGGATCCTCCATGTGCGCATCATATCGGGCCGACATACGTTTGCGAATGGGCGGCGTCAAGCAGGCGTTTTTTCGGTAACGCTGGGAACGCTCCGCTTCGGAGAAACGTGGAATCCAAGGCGATATTTACCGCCGAGCAGGAGGCGGGTCATCGCATCGGTCGCCGGGATCGAGCCAAAAATTGTATACGTGAACGGCAAGAGCGCCCATTGCAGGATCATCGTCAGATACGCATACGGTTTCGAGACGTGTTTCGGAGGCGCGGGCAAGAGCGTCAACGACAATCCCGCCGAGACGAACAGCCCCATCATCGACAAACGCATCAGCCACTGTAGCGTAAACGGAGTGTTCTGGAAGAGAACGAAGGTGTGGAACGAGTCTGGAGCGGCCCAAAACGGTAAGAATCCAAGCAAAAAGATCAGCATGGGAGCCGTCGCCCACATGACGCCCCCTTCGAGCTGCTTGAAGAGCCAGACGACCTTTCGCCAACGCGGAAAGGCTGGGTCACGCCACAATGTCTCCATCATGTAAGGGAAGTTCTCCATGCCCCAGGCCCAACGGCGCAACTGCTTGTAGAGAGCCGGTAAAGCCTTCCAGTAGTGGTCCGTCATGACGGTATCCATCGAGACCGGTAAATGGATCGGGGTGACGCGGTAGCGGCCATGGTAGGCGATCAGGCCTTGCAAGAAGATGCGCGAATCCTCTGAAACGATGTCCTTCTGCCAAAAATCGACATCGATCAGCATCCGCAGGCTCATCGAGTGCGATGAGAAGGTCATCATGCCCTCGGGGCGAGCCAATTCCTGCATGAGCCAGAAGGTCGTACCAAACATCGCGACCCGGACGACGGCCGGGGATTCCCAGAGATTGTTGTTATAAAGCGCCATCGGCTGGTATGAGCTCCGCGTCGGCTCGGGCACCGTGAGATATGCCTGCGTCAGCGCCGAAAAATACTGTGGATGGACGATGGTGTCGACATCGAACGATGAAACGACTGTCCAATCCGGATCGAGGCCCAAGGCCTGCAAGCGTGGCAGGATCGCTTTTCCCGCATAATTCAGGTTCGATCCCTTACCCGGGATCTCATCCGGCAGCCCGAGCGGATGCTTCGTTAAGAAGACAGCTTGGAAGGCGTCTGCGAATTCAGGAATCACGGTACGCTCAACTTCGTCGACGACCCCGGAAAAACGCTCCTCCCCCGCCAGGACAATAATCATCCGCTTCGCGGGATAGGCGATACGGGTCAGCGAACGCAGGGTCTCGCGGACGACCGCCGCGGATTCCTTGGAAAACGGCAAGAAGACGACGTGACGAACTCGGTCATAGCCCGACAATCGCTCGGCCTCCTGCTGCCAAGGACGCTGCAAGGCCCGACGATAGCGGCGCCAGGAGATCAGGATGAACGGCGTGAAGTAGAAAACGCGGAATAACCAATATAAGTCGAACAGGATCACGAAATACATCATCCAGATAGGCTGGAGAAAGGAAAGGATGACGGAACCAAGGAGCAGGATCCAGACGAGCGTCCCAGGGATGATCTCCCACAGGCGGATGCGGAGGGCGGGTTTCATGGACGTGGGGTGGTGATGTTGGGTTCGCGATCGTAGCGAGGAGGGATCAGACGTGCCGGCATGCGTTGTCCGGCGCGCACGGCAAGCAGACAGGCTTGGCGAGCCGCCTCATCAAGCAAGTCTTCCGGGGTCGCCTCAAAAAGCGGGACACGGAACCAACGGGCCAGCAAATGCGCGTACAAGACCCCGACCCGAAGCGCAGAGAAGCGCCCTGGTCCGGCCGCGACGATGATTCCTTCAAGCTCCGCGGCAAGCCGGTCGCAATGAGTCTGGATCACCCCTAAAAGGGCGCTGGCAGCGCCTGCTTCCTGCCATGTCTCCAACCGGTCCGTCCCCCACTGCAGCCGCGCCTGGCCGGCGTGGCGTGTGTCGATCAACAAATATCCCATAGCTTAGGCTCCCCGCTCGTTGAGCTTGTCAATGACGACGTTCTTAGGGGCTTCGAGAATCGCGTAGAGGAACTTGTCGGTCATTTCCTTGCGATAGCGAAAATCATCGACGGTCATGACACTGAAATTGATATCCGTCCCCAAATCATGCTCCATTTCTTGAAGAACCTTGCGGAGACGGTCGGTATCGAATTTGTCGGAAACGACGAACACGTCGACGGGAGCCTTCGGCTTGCCGATGAACACCCCTAAAAAGGCCAGATAGCGGATGTCGCCATACGTCTGGATTTCCTCGTCGAGGTTCTTCTCGAGCATGAGCTGAGCCTTGACGATCAGGGTCGTGAGCTCAGGAAGGAGCGGGAACGTCGGATTGGCCATGTAGTATTTGCGCTTGATCCCAAAGGTCTTCTTGGTCCCCGCCTCTTCGGGATCCGCTTCCTCGTTCGACTCGATCTCGGTGATCAGGCCAAGTTTCAGGAGATTGGCGAGTTCGCGACGGACGGCATTGATCTGGGTGTCGACCTTGCGAGTGAGTTCACGAACGAACATCGGGTCACGCGGATAGCGTAAAAACAGGCTCAAAAGCTTTACGCGGGTCCGTGAACCGAACAGCTGCTCAAGCATAGGGGATCTGGGGCTAGAGTGCCTCATAGCCCCCGTATTTGCAAGCAACCGATCACAAACCGTCAATCTCTTAAGCAATGTCGCGTGCAAGGGATTTTCCTCGCTGATACCTGTATTTTTCATAAGGATCTGGCGAGGGATCCATCCGAGAGCCGCCACCTGGACGCAGGCAGCCCGAGGCGCTATCCTAGAAGCCAACGTCCCCTTTGGCAGCCGTCCCCTTTCCCATGCCTGCCCCATCCTTGCAATTTCGAATCGCGGAGATCGACGCCCGGCGTCCGTCTTCCGGAGCCATCATCGAATGTCTCCGTTTTGATGATGAGGCACGCCAGAAAAAAAGCTCGTCGATCATCGCCATCGCGGAGATCCATTCGACCGTGTACGTGTACGAACGGCTCCTTGATACGGTCCACGCGGCCATCAACCAAGCCCGGACGCTGGTCGCAAAAATGGATGGCGACCCGATGATCCGGTTCGAAAAGATCATCCAAAAAGTGAACGAGGCCTTGGCGAACTTTGCCTCTGGTGAGGCCACGCCCATCCAATGGCAGCGGGTCAACCTCTTCATTTTTCAGCTGGGCGAGGAACACTTGTGTTTTTCCGGGATCGGTTCGCTGACGAACGTCTTTTTGCAACATCAAGAAAGCGGCGACGCGAAAGCCTTCGACCTCCTAGGCTCCCTTGAGCAGGCCGAGGTCCCCGATCCGCGTAAGCCGCTCGCATCCATCGTCTGCGGAAACCTCGCGATCGGCGACGTCCTGTTCATTGGGACGCAGAACCTCCAGGAGATCCGCGAAAAGATCGGCCTGGTATCGCTCTGTCAGAACCATCCCCCGGTGACGGCTGCCTTGGAGATCCAGCAACAATTGCAAGCCCTTCGCTCTCTCGAATCCTCTTTCGGCGTCGTGATCGCCGGCGTGGCCTTGACCGGTCCGAAGATCGATAAGGCGGTGGGACCCTTGGCCACTGAGGTGACCGCCACCCCTGAGCCGCCTATCCATGCGATCCACCAGACAGAGCAACAGACGGAAAACATCCTTGAACATGGCACCGCAGGATCCGCGGTGAACGTTGGGACAATCCTCTCCGGCTTGGTAGGTCGCATCCGGACCGGCCTGGAAGACGTCCGCAATAAAACGCCAAGACAAACTGGAGAAAAGGCTTCCCTTTCCCCCATCTCGCTCGCTGGCCTGCGCGGGATGAATGCTGGGTATGCGCGCGGCCTGTTCGCGGAAAAGCGTTCGGCGCTCGTGATCGCGGCCGTCGCCCTGGTCGCCCTCGTGAGCGGTGGGCTCTGGCTCCGCTCCATCCGGCAACAGCAGGCGGAGCAGCGGCTCTGGACCGCGGTCTACGATCAAGCCGTCGAAGCGAAAAACCGCGCCGAAGCGGCCCTCGTCTATAACGACGAGGATCGCGTACGGGCGCAATTCACCCAGGCGATGAACCAGTTGCAGCAATTGGATGAGAAAACCCCCGATCGCGCCCAGGCTCGGACGACGCTCGCGAAAGAACTTGAAGAGATCCGAACGCGTCTCCGCAAGCAACGTACGATCGCGACCCCGACGGTCGTGGCGGACCTGCGAGAAAATGGTCAGGCGATCGGCGCGCAACAGCTCGTCGTTCAGGGAGAAAAAGCCTTTTCCCTTGATATCACCAACAATCGCCTGGTCTCCGTCGACGTGGAAACAGGCTCAACAACCCGCCTGAGCGCACCAGAGGGCGTCACCCTGCGGACCATCGGTATGGGCCGTGAAGCTCCGCTGTTGGTGGGCGGCGATAAGACGCTCCTGACGGTCCGGAATGGAGCGATCACATCCCTCAATGCGGGCGGAATCCGTCAGCTGGGATCGGTTGCGGCCATCACGACGTATGGGCAACGGGCCTATGCGGTCGATCCGGCAGGTCTCATCTGGCGCTACACCCTCTCGGCAAGCGGCGTGAGCGGTGAAAATGGGTACCTCCGGGAGCCGCTCGACCTCGCCCGTCGGGCCACGACGATCGCGATCGATTCCAGCGTGTATCTTGGGACGCCAAACGGTGAGGTCGGCAAGTTCACTTCTGGACAGGCGGACGCCTGGACGCTCGTCCCCATCGATCCGCCGCTCAAGCAGGTAAACAGCCTCTGGACGAATGCAGACAGCCCCGTGATCGTGATTGCAGATACCGCAGAAAAACGGGTCGTTGTCTTCAATAAAAATGGCCGCCTCATCGAACAGCTCGTTTCACCGGAATTCAAGGACCTGAAAGCGGCCTGGGGCGACCCGGCCACGAATCGCCTCTATATTCTGGATGGTGATCGCCTCTTGAGAACAGATCTTCCGCGCGAGTAGGACGCCTGGTATACTCATCGTGAATCGCACCTTCTATGCCCACCCCAAAATCTTCGAAGTCAGCGGCCGCAAAAACGGCGGCCGGCCCCGCTTCCGTCGTCCATAACGGACGTGCCCGCGCCCCATTCGGCTTCATTTTCTTCTTCCTGCTGCTCACGGCGACGTTCGTCTTTTCGACCTTCTTCGTGATCTCGCAAACGGCTCGGGATGAGAACCTCCGACAAGAGGCTTGGCAAGCGAATATCGTGCTTGAACAGCGGTTGGACGCATTGCAGAGCCAAGTAAACACCCTTTCCGCTCGCGTCGCCCTGCAGCAGGAGCAGCCGCGTATCGCCGTCCCGACCTCGACGACGAGTACGCTGCCGAGCGCGAGGACGCGTTAGACGAGGATACAAAAAAACCGCCCGAGGGCGGCTTTTTTGTTGAGGTTATTTGAGGGTGACCTTGCCACCAGCTTCCTCGAGCTTCTTCTTCATGTCTTCGGCTTCGGCCTTGGCAACGCCTTCCTTCAAGACCTTCGGGGCGCCGTCGACCATGTCCTTCGCTTCCTTGAGGCCCAAGCCCGTGAGTTCGCGGACCGCCTTGATCACGCCGATCTTGTTCCCACCGGCTTCGGTGAGCTCGACGTTGAACGAGGACTTCTCTTCCACCGCCGCCGCGCCCGGAGCCGCTGCCGCTGCCGGAGCCGCAGCAGAAACGCCGAACTTCTCTTCCAAGAGCTTCACGACCTCTGCCAATTCCACCACCGAAAGCTTCTCAATCGCTTCCACGAGTCCCTTGAACTTCTCCGGGATCTCGACGTTCTTCATGTCAGACATATGCGTCAATTTTATTTTATTAATAGCATTTTAAGGATTCCCTACTTCCCCCACTGGACGACGATTACGCCGCCTGCTCTTTCTGTTGACGGTATCCGTCAAGAATGCGAACGAACCCACTCATCGGCCCGTTCATCACGCTGAGCAATTGACCCAACAACTGGCTCTTGCTCGGCAGCTTGGAGAGCGCGACCACGTAATTCTGGTCAACCACTTTCCCTTCGAAGATGCCACCGACCAGCTTGATCGTCGATTCCTTGCCGGCGTCGCCGATGATCTTGGCCGGAGCCATCTCATCGTCGTGCGCGATCGCAATGCCGAGCATGCCCGGGAGGGACTTGATGTCCATCTCGTAGCCCGCTTGCTTGGCGGCGAGGCTGAGGAGCGTTTTCTTCGCGACGATGTACTGCACCTTGGCGGCGGTCAGGTCCATGCGGAGCCGGGAGACCTTCGGCACGTTCATGCCTTGGTAGTCCGCGAACATCACGGACTTGGCCCCGGTGAAGGCCTGCTGCAGCTCGGTGAGCGTTTCCTGCTTTTGGACGCGGGATTTCGCCATACGAATTGCGGATAAAGAGTAAATTCACCCCCGAAACGGGGATAAAAAACCACAGGAACGTCCTGTGGCCTTTGGAAAAACAGGGTTTTTCCGCGGCGGCCTCGGCGAGGTGGGTTGCCCCATTTCATCCCCTTACGGGGACCTACGCGTCTCAGGACCTGCGATTTGAGCTAAGGGTAGCGGAAAAGAGGGGGATCTGTCAAGACTGGGAAGATCGCGAGAAAACCGAGTGAAATCCACAACAAAAACCGGCTACAGGCCGGTTTTCGTTTATTTCGCATCCCCATCCGCCAAAAAGGCGTTCGTAATGAGCGAAACCAGCCAGAACACAATCGATCCCCAAAATGCAGGCCAGAAGCCGCTGACTGTAAAGCCCGGAACGAAGCTAGACGCGAGCCAAAAGAGCAGCGCGTTCACGACCAGGGAGAAGAATCCAAGCGTCAGGATCGAGACCGGGAGGGCGAGGATCTGCAGGATCGGACGGAGAATGGTATTGATGATGGCGATGGCGATACCGGCCAGGAAAGCTGGGCCATAGCCCGTGACGCTGACCCCAGGAACCACGCGAGCAACGATGAGGACAGCCAGCGTATTGAAGAGGAGACGAAGGAGGATATACATACAGAGGTAGTATTAACCTGGCGACCGGTTTCGGCAACCCAGGGAAAACCTTGTAAAAATGGCCTTATTTTTGGTTTAAAATCCCAATTCTTCAATCTTCCCAGGAAGCTCTGGGATCGGCTCATCGGCAGGGACGCGGATGAGGCGGATCTTTTGCTCGGCCTCTTGGAGACGTTCTTGCAGCAAACGAACCAGTTCGGTCGCGCGTTCGAATTTTTCGAGGCCCGCCTCGAGGTCGGGTTCGCCACGCTCGAACCAGCGGGTGAGCGTTTCGAGTTCTTCGTACGCGGCTTTGATCTCAAGCTTTTTCTTGGCCATAGGAGAAGAGGGGAAGGGATGGTTGAGGGGATGAGGAGGCGCCATCTAGGGTCGCGGCAATGGTGCCGTCTTGGAGGGTGAGGGAGATGGGTTGGTTGGGACGCATTTGAGCGACGCGGAGGAGTGGCTTGCCGGTATGAACATCCTTCACCAGGGCGTAACCGCGGGCCAGGACGCGTGCCGGATCCATCGCGGCGGTGAGGGCAGCGGCGTGGACAAGGCGCTCCTTACAGCCCGCCAGCCAATGGTCGACGGCCTGATCGAGCGCGCGTTGGGTCTGGTCGACCTGCTGGAGACAGCGGGACATCCAGCGCTCCGTCACAGTGAAGACCGTTTCGGTGGCGGCGCGGAGGTCATCCAGCTGACGCTGGAGGGCGGTCTCGATGCGCTCGCCGAGGACGGAGACTTCGTAGGCCACGTCGCGGCGGTCTGGGACGAGGCGACGGGCGCAATCGGTGGGCGTGGAGCCGCGGACGTCGGCGACCTCTTCGGCGAGAGTTGTGTCACGTTCATGGCCGATCGCGACGAGCGTGGGGATGGGGCAGGCGTAGACGGCGCGAACGACTCGCTCGTCTTGGAAGGCCATGAGCTCCTCAAACGATCCACCGCCGCGCGTCATCACGACGACGTCATATTGATCGGCTTTCTTGGCGATGTGGGCAAACGCGCGGCAAAGACTGAGCGGCGCTTTCTCACCTTGGACGACGACGTGATAGGCATCGATCTCGAGACCGCCCCACCGTTCGGAGAGAATGCGGAGAACATCTCCATAAGCGGCGCTTTCGGTCGAGGCGACCAGGGCGATGCGTTGTGGGAAACGTGGGAGGGGGCGTTTGCGGGTGGGATCGAAGAGGCCTTCGGCTTCGAGGCGGGCACGGAGGGCGGCGAGGGCTTTTTTAAGAGCTCCCTCCCCCACCACCTCGAACCGTTCGACCGAGAGCGAGAATTTTCCGTACTTCTGGTAGACGCGCGGCATGCCGAAGACGCGGACGCGCATGCCATCCTCAAGACGAAAAGGCATCTTGGCGAGAACGGAGAAGCAAGAAACCAGAGAATCGTTGTCTTTGAGATCAAAATTTACCCATTGCCCTTGCGAGACGCGGAAACCGCTCACCTCTCCTTCGATCGCGACGGCCGCGCTATCCCAAATCGCCTTGAACGTTTCGTTCAGGTACGTGACGAATTGGGTGACGGTCATCACCATATGGGCGAGAAAATCGGGAGATTATTCGGAGGCGCGAAGTTTCCACAAGCCGGCAGCCGTCGAGGAAGCAAGGGCGGAATCGGAAATGGTGGCGAGGGCATCAAGACGCGCTTGTCGTTCTGACCCCTCGAGGACACGTGGCTGGCTACGGTCGATCTGGAGCGGAATCAGCTCGAGGGAGAGGACGCCGCGCACATCCACAACCAATCGAACAGCCATGCCTTGGCGGGTTTCGACGGAAAAGTCTTGGTCAAAGATGAAATTTCCGAGGGACCAGGCGATAGGCTTACCCTTGTATTCGCTGAGGCCCTGAACCCAGTGGGGATGGCCGCCGATGATGGCGTCGAACCCCTGGTCGATGAGCCAATGGGCGGTCTGGACCTCATTTGGATGGGGCGTGTTGCGGTATTCCGGACCCCAATGGAGGTACGCAATGAGGACGTCTGCTTCGGGACGAACCCGGGAGATCGTCTCCTGGGCTTGCGCGCGATCGATGGGATTGTCGGTCGTATTCCAGCCGAAAAAGGCGAGCCGGATCCCGTTGATGGTGGTCGTAGCGACAGAAATGTTCCCATCCTGGACTTGGTGACCGAAGACGAGAAAGCCGGCTTCGCGCAAACGCGTGACCGAATCCGCATAGCCGGCCGATCCCTGGTCCAGCGCGTGGTTATTCGCTTGGGAGAACGCATCGATCCCCGTCGCGCGTAGCGATTCCATCACTTCGGGCTCGAAGAGGAAATCAATCGACTTTTCAGGAGCGCGACGAAGGTCGGTGACCGGCCCTTCGAGGTTGGCGATCGCGAAGTCAGCTGTGTCGAACCACCTTGGGGGGAGGTTCGCGAAGGGATAGGCGCGGGTGCCGGCTTGCAGCGAACGGAGACGGACGTTGCGGTCGAGCATGATATCACCGACGAACAGCAACGAGACTTCGGGCTTCCAATCAGGAAGAGATGCGACGGGAAACGTGGAAGACGGCGGACCGACTGCGATCGGGACGGTAGGAGATGGATCGAGCCTCGTTGGCACCGTGGGTACGGGAAGTGGGCTCGGCTCCATCACAATTCTGGTCGGCACCCCGCCAAAAAAGATGAACGCCATAATCGTCGCCACGCCGAGCAAGACGGCAGCGGCGGCGAATGGGAGGAAAAACAGAGGGGAACGGGCATCCATACCCCCAGGCTATCGCGTTGGGAGGGCGCTGCCAAGGACTACGGCTGTAACGTCTCTTCGGCCATTTTCCCTTCGACAGACAGGTTGATCTGCTGGATGGACGGGAATTGAAGCAGGGTCTTCGTGATTTGGGCACGAATGGAACCGACACGGCAAGAACCACCGACTTCGCGCTCCAGGTTGGCGTCGAAAATGACTTTCGCGAGGCCGTTATTAACCGTGATTGAGACGAGACCGGTCCCCGACGGGATGCTGGTCTTCAGGCCAGGTGGGGTGCGACTGTCGTCGTAGGACAAGAGGGCGCGGAGAGTCGCTTCGATCGGGGCGGTCGAACCGGGAACTGAAACGGACTGTGCACGCACACTGGAGCAATCCATGTTGTCATTCAGGACCTCCGGAACAAAGTAGAGGTTGCGCGAGGCGGCTGCACGCGTCGCGAAACGGATCGGAACGCGGACCACGTGGGTAGGCTCACCATCCCGAGCGGAGGCTTCGTAGACAATAAGTGTCCCCGTGGCGGTCTGCGGAGTGACATCCCAGAAGGCACGGATCGTGAAGGCGCCAGGTTGCCCGATATCAGGCGCGTCAGCCATGGCATGGGAACCGGCGATGCGGGTGCCGCGACCATCTTCGATCCTCCAAAGGAAGGTGTTCTCAAACACAATCGCTGTCCCCGTGACGACGGTCGGATTACTTACGAGATCATTCTGCCGCGGGGTATTCACGCAAATAAAGTTCTGCTCGTCACAGAGGGCGTTGGCGGGACGTGGACGGACGACGGGAAGCGTCGGCGACGGAACCGTGGGAGTGGGTGTCGTAGGGGTTGGAGGCGTCGGACGTGGAGACGTCGAGCTTGGAACGGTGACGGGCGGGGTCACCGGAACCGTCGAGGTCGGCAGGATCGGCGACGCGTCACGCTCCTTCATCGGCGTCACCGCACGCATCAACAAGAACAAGGCGAGCGCCGCCAAGACGATGAGCAGCAAGAAGAGGCTCAGTTGGCCAACCGGGCGCGGGGCGTCGTTGGCGGGAGGGTTGGTAGGCATATACCCCCATTGTCCCCCTCCTTAGGGGATCCGTAAAGGGGCCTCTTTTGGCAGCAAAACCAGCATGATCGCCTCGCCATTGGGGACGTCTCCCCCATTCATGTCATGGATCGCGTCGAACAATCGTTGCTGAGGATAGAGGAAATTTTCACCAAATTGCGTACCCGGATCATTCGTAATCCAACGGCCGTCGGCGAGGTACCCCTTCAGGACGAGCATATGGTACGGCGGGCCACCGTTGCGGAAATGGGGATTTTTTAGAGCCTTTCCGTCTGCCGGCAAGACGAGCGGATAGCCCTGGGCCAGGATCCCTTTGATCTGGTCGATGCTTTCGACCGCAACGACGCGCGCATCAAGCTCCGGCATAAACGCCTCGACGTCCTCAGCAATCTCGCGAATCGTGCTATCAACATGCTCCGGACCGCGAGCTTCGGCCTGACGGGCAACCAGGGAAAGGATCGCCGCATCCCCTTCTTCGGGCGAAAAGTTCGTCCGCTTATTTGCGAAATACGCCTGGATCATGAGGACGGAAGCCTCCTCACAGGCCTCCTGATATGGCATGGACCAGTCCTTTTTTGGTGCCTGGCTGAGGAACGGCACATCAAGGCGAAGTGCATTTGGAATAGAAACGGTCGATGTTGGAACGGGAGAAGTCACCGGCGATGTAGACGTAGGCCGCTGAGGAGCTTCTGGCGGACGGATCGGCGTCGGTGGAACCGTCGGGACCGTCGATGAATTGAACGGCGCGGCTGGAGGCAGCGCCGGCGGGACGGGTCGCCGGAGATCGGAAACCTTCCACGCCAAGACGAACAGCAAAAGACCGACGCAGATGAGAACGGCCCCTGCCTTCTTCCGGTCGGTCTTCATATGGCTAGGATTCGATGGTAACGCTGATCATCTTCACGTCCTCAAGCGGGCGGTCGGCCTCGTCTCGCTCAACGGCGGCGATGGAATCGGCGACTTCTTGACCTTCGATGATCTTGCCGAAGACGGCGTAGGTCGGATCAAGCGGGTAGTCGGCGACCATGAGGAAGAATTGCGAGCCGCCGCTATTGGGAGCGCCGGTACGGGCCATAGCGAGCGTGCCTTTCGGGTAGTACGCGCGGACACCATAGGGCTGGAAATTCTTTTGCGGGAGGCCACGGACCGCGTCATCGGGGATCGTGTAGCCTGGGCCACTGTAGCCGGTGCCAGTAGGGTCGCCGCCTTGGATCATGAAGCCAGGGATCACGCGATGGAAAATCACGCCCTGATAAAAGCCCTGTTCGACGAGGTAAACGAAATTGGAGGCGGCATTCGGGCCGGCTTGCGGGTCGATTTGAACGATAATGTCACCTTTCGTGGTCTTGATGCGGACTTTTTTCGCTAATTCAGCCGCAGGGCGAGTGCCCGGGAAGCTCAGGTCGGGAGACATGGCGGGAGTGGAAACGGTGGATGAGGCGGTGGACGTGGCGTAGGCATCAGAAGACGAGGAAATGGGAGCCATTCCTGTTTCTTTTGAACACCCCGCCCCGAGGGAAGCGGCGAGGAGGAAGAAGGAACCGAACGCGACAAACAATGGACGCATAGTTCTTCTAGGCTAGCGCGTGAGGGATCGGCTGTCGAGAGGCCTACGAAAACGCCTTTTACCGTCTCCCTGATCTGGGAGAGCCCCAAGCGGTGGAAGCTTGGTTCAAAACGGAGGGCCTTGGCAGGCCGTCTTGCTGCCAGGTCGTGGCTCGATGTGGCGCTCGAAGGCGTGCTCGCTCTTCTTTTTGCAAAACCTCTTCGATGTCGAAAAGAGCCCGGGCTCCTCTTGCTATCTTCAGGAAGGCGTTTTCGATGCGGGCAAACGTCTCTTCATGGATCCGGCCATGATTGTTGAGCTGTTCCGCCTCAAAGAAAACGCTCATTCCTTCCAATGCATCATGCTGGAGAACGGAAAGGCCTCGACGACAGGCCGGTGAAGTGATGAATCCATCGTTTTCTTGAAGCTGCTCACGTAGGCCGCTCGCGCGGTCATGCAGATGCGCAAGCTGGTCACTGATCGCGAGCGGGATCGCTATCTCCCGAGAAAAATCCTCTATCCCGGATTGCAGGAGGGTGAGCGCTTCGGCGAATTGCGTTCGTACCGGACCGCGGCGTTCGGAAAAAAGGCGTCCGGAAACCTTCAGGAAGATCCCTTTCGCAAGAAGCGTGATCTGGTCGCGCGCCTGACGATCTTCGGTAAGCATCCCGGGCGAGACCGGCTCATACGCGAGAGAAGCCATGGCGGCCGTATCCGCTAAAAGCGGTAATGCATCGCGGTGACGAAGGGCGCATTCCTCATTGGCGACTTCCCGAACGACCGGAGCGATCGCCTGCATACGTAAAGAAGTCTCCGTCCCCTCCTCATCGCCCTGGCGCCAAGCCATATCGGCACGGAGGGCGCTATACCGCGAGACGGCGCTGATAAAATGACGGTCGATCGGTAGACTCTCTGGACGCTCTGGCATAGGTAGATTCGAAAAGAAAGCGGCTAATGGTTTCAGTCTACCAAATCATCCATCAAGGCAACAGCGCGCCGTGTTCGTTTTATGAGAAAAAGCCTCTCTTTCGATCGCCCCCCCCTAAACGCTCCACAGTTCACGGAACCGCTTCATCAAAGCCCCTTCCTGAATGAAGGCCGTTTGCGCCGCAGACAAGTCGAACGTTTCCGGTGAAACCTTCGCGCTCAGCTCCTCCCCCTTCTCGTTGCGGGCGGAGACGATGAGAGGACGTGTTTCAAACGGATTCCAACGTAAAACCAACAGGATGCCACGGCCGAACCCTTCTTTCACGAGGCGTTGCGCTTCGGCACGGGCGAGCCAGACGCCCAAGTTCCCGGGATGGCGGATCGGATAACCGACGCCGGACGCGTGAGTGGGAATATGCGAAGAATAGAGATCCGCCGCCTGCAGACGGCCAGAGACCCCGGAACGGCGATGGAGTCCGGCCTCGCTCACGGAACCGGCGGCGAGCGGACGGAAGGACCAGCCAGGAAGCGTTTTTTCTAAAAGCGTGCGGAGCGCGAGTTCGACAGCCTCCTTCAGGACGGTTGACGGATGCTCAAACCGCATCGACAGCTCTTGGACGGAATCGTCGGCATAGAGATCGTAGTCGGAACCGAGCAGATACCCGTCCGCTTGAGAACGGAAGCGTTCGATCGCTTGGCAAAAAGTTCGAACGGCCGTCTGAGCCCGCGGCCAGCCATCAGGCGTTTCTGAGGTCGCGTAGCCGTAGACGATCCATGGATCAAAGCTCGCATTCTTGGGCAAGAAATTAGCATGTACGGGCTCGCAGGTCACGAATGGTTCGGCGGTGAGGGTCGGGTCGACTTCGGTGAGGACACGCCGCAGGATCGCCGCAGGATCAAAATCCGCTGTAGAGACGAGGTCACCGTCAACAAAAAGACTCTCGCGGCCACCGGTCACGCTGAGATGCAGACGCGCTTCCGGATCGCGACGCAAATACTCCTCCACGAGCGCGATGGCGAGCGTGTCGCAGAGAGCATCCGGATGTCCGGGGCCGCGGGCGTGGGCAAGAGGCATAGGTCAGGATTTGTCGGTGCCGATGGGGCGGAGGAAGCTTGTAGGCGGAGGGAGAGAAGGCTTCTTGGGATCATTTTTCCAAACGGTCGTTTTCGCGGCGCGTTCGCCAAGATTATCCTGCTCCAAAAATGGCTCTTCCCAACTATCCCCTTCATCTCCAAAAGACCATAGACGTTTTTTTGGAGCAAAACCGCGTCCGAGGCCGGGATCGCGCAATTCGAGGCGCTCGAATAATTGCGGGGGGAGTTCTTCCAAGAATGTACTGGGCGGCTGGAACTGGAGGGTGTCGTAGCCGAGCGTCATGGGGTACGTCAAGAAGAGGTCACGGCGAGCGCGGGTGACGGCGACATAGAAGAGACGGCGCTCTTCTTCCATTCCCCCGTTTTCCGAGAGGGCACGACGGCTGGGGAAGCTTTGGTCGGCGAGATGAATGATGAACACGGCGTCCCATTCGAGGCCTTTGGCCTGGTGGATGGTGGAGAGGACGAGGCGTTCGCGTTCCGTGTCCCCCGCTTCCTGGCGGGCGGCTACGACGTCGTCATACAGCGCGATATCGGCGAGGAAGGTCGCGGTCTCCTGATAGGATTCGGCGAAGAGCGCGAGCTGCTCGAGATCTTCGAGGCGATCGCGCCAGTTCGGATATTCCTGTTCGAGATAGCGCTTATAGGAAGAAGCGGCAACGCGACGTAGCACCGTACTTGGCCACTCCTCTGGCCCCCCGAGGTCGTTCATGAGCTCGACAAAGACGCGCCAGCCCTCTTTCGCCTTGCCTTTCCAGGCTTGGGCGGCTTCGGTTTCGGTCGCGTCGTTCCAAGATTGGCAGTGGCCGACATGGCGCGCGAAATTGGCGGCGGAAGTGACACCGATGCCGGGCTGCAATTGTAAGACGCGTGACCAAGCGACTTCATCTTTGCAATTTTGCCGAATCCGCAAGAAACAGACTGCGTCCTTGATATGGGCACGCTCAAAGAATTTCTGGCCGCCGCGGTATTCGTAGGGCAAATCACGCTTCATGAGCTCGAATTCGAGGGTCTGGGAGTGGGCGCTGGAACGGAAGAGAACGGCCATCTCACGCAGCGGCTTCCCATTGTTGCGGAGCGCCGCGATCTGGTCGGCGACGTATCGCGCTTCTTGGCTGGCTGATTGGCACGGGACTAGGCGCGGCTTTTCGCCTTGGCTTCCCATCGCGAGCAGGTCCTTTTGGAATTGCTCCTCATTATGCTTCAGTGAGGCGTTGGCGACCTCCAAGATCTGTGGGGTGGAACGGTAGTTCGTGAGCAGCTTGAACGTGCTGGCGTTGGGCCAGAGCTTCGGGAATGAGAGGATGTTTTTCACGTCCGCCCCACGGAACGCGTAGATCGACTGCGCATCATCACCGACGACCAGGACGTTACCATGAACATGTGAGAATCCCTTCACGATGCGGGCCTGGATCGCATTCGTATCCTGGTACTCGTCAACGAGGACATAGCGGAACCGTTCGGCAATGGAACGACCGAGCATCGGATCTTCGAGCAGCAAAACCAGCAAGGAGAGCAGGTCGTCGAAATCGAGCATGTTTCCCGACTTCTTGCGACCTTGATAAATTCTCGCGATCTCCTCGATCTGGACGCCAGCCTCCTGGAAATGGGGATATTTTCGGCCCAAGGTTTCGGGAATCGGTTCTTGGACGTTGCGGGCGTAGGAGATTACGTCCTGGACGACGGAGGCCGACGGGAATCGGCGAGCCTTCGTATCGATCGCCAGTTCCTTGATGATCGCTTTGACGAGATCACCCGCATCCTCGCTGTCCATGATGGAAAAAGAGGAGGAGTAGCCGAGACGTTCGGCGAAGGAGCGAAGAATACGGCTACCGATCGAATGGAACGTGCCGCCCCAGAGGCCGACGGCTTCGCTGCCGATCAGGCCCTGCACGCGAGAGAGCATCTCGCGGGCAGCCTTATTCGTGAACGTCAGCAATAAGATCGAGGAAGGATCGACGCCTTGCTCAAGCAAATACGCGACACGATACGTGAGGGTGCGGGTCTTGCCGGAACCGGCGCCGGCTAAGACGAGACAGGGGCCGTCGCCGTGTAAAACAACATCTAATTGCTCTTGATTGAGCTCTTTTGCGTAGTCGATGCGTTTATTTAGGCTGCGGCTGGCGGAGAGGACGAATTCGGACATATCCGGAGGGTAGCAAAAAAGGAAATAGAATGAAAAATTCCTTTTTGATCCTTTTTTAAAGGAAAAAATCCTTGGCTCTGCGTCCCGGCAGAGGGGTGGGGCTGCGCCCCACGGGCCTGACCTTTCCCACTGGGACGGGCCGGTCCCGCGGCGGGCAGCCCTTTTTTCGCTTCGAGAACTCGCCTCTTGTTCCCGGGATGGAAGCTCACACACTCTCAGCGAAAAAAGGGCTGCCCGCCGCGGGACCTGCAGGGAAAAAGAAAAGGAAAAGGAAAGAATAATCTAAAAAAGAAGAACTCGGACGAGAAAGAAAAAACATCCTTTTTGGGGATGCGTGAGGGTTCGTTGCGCCGTTCAGGGAGTGGGCTCGGAATCCGTGAAGGTGGCGCGGGTGGCGCGCTCTTCTTCGGCGCGTTGGAGGGCGATGTCGAAGCGGGCTTTGACCTGGTCTCGCTTGGGCATCGCGTTCCACAGGAGCTGGAGGGTCCGTTGTCCGGAGGGATCTGCGCGTCGAATGCATTCCAGGACGCTGCGGGCGTCGTCGGTGAGCCAGGTGGCGACCGGGTCAGCCTTCTTGGATTTGGCCGCGGACGAGGCGGGTGAAGCCTCCGTCACAGACGAGATGGGCGGAGGGGTCTGAACCCTCTTGAACCGAGCACCCACGAACCGGCGGCGAGGGTCTGCGTGTCGGGCGTCGTGGAAGGCCCAGAGGAGCAGGTCACGGACGCGCAACGGGTCTGGGGCGACATCCGGGCGGATCAGCGGCCGATCGGTATCGCTCTCATTGATCCAGCCACCCTCACGAGGAGCGGCAAGCTGGGATCGGCAGGCGGGATGGAAGAGCAGGTGGTGCCACCACCAACTGAACCGCTGCTTCCAGGCATCAGACCAGCGATTCCTGCGAGACGCTCGCAGGATATGCACGTCGATGATCCGCGCGAGCAGAAAGGCGACCCGCGTCCGGACGGCGAGGTCATACTCACGGGACCGTCTCGCCGCGACCGCCGGGTCCTCATCCAGAATAGGACTGACGTCTTCCTGAGCGAACCCCTCTTCGAAGGACTCGCATTCTTCACCTTCCTGGAAGGATCCTTCCTGATCATTGGCGCTATGCGCAGAGGGGTGCTCCCCCGTGTCACGATCGCGATCGCCCTCATCCGAAAGGGCGGCTGCACGAAGACGGTCGCAAAGCTTCCTCCCAGCGTCGTTCTCGCGCGCGATCACATCACGAAATCCAGCTCCCCCTGGACTCAGCTCCGGGGAGAGCGGGTATTCAGGGGTGGAATCTGATCCGAGAACCGGACAAACAGAAGGAGGCACGCTCGGGGCTTCCATGGCATATTTTCTCCGTTTCTTTTGAAAGGCTTCGGCACGGAGCCGATGCCCTATTTAAGCCTATTTTTAGCCTTTTGTCAAGGGTCTCAGCGGTTCAGGCCGGCTTTTACGCGATTTTGGGCGTGTTCCTGCAGGGTTTTGCCGTAATAAACCTTCCCGGCGGTGTCCGTGAGAAAGTAGCGGTAGCCACGAACATCCGGGTTCAAAACGGCTTGGATGGCGGATAGGCTAGGGTTGCAGATCGGGGCCGGGGGGAGTCCTTTTGTCCGATAGGTATTGAAATCAGAGGCTAAACGCAAATCGGTGGCAGTAGAACGCGAGCGGCCAGATTGGGTCACGTATTGGATCGTTGCATCGCTTTGGAGCAGCATACCTTCCCGCAAACGCGTCAGAAAAACACCCGCGACCAGGCGACGGTCAGCGTCGGTCGCGACCTCCTTCTCTACGATCGAAGCGAGGCGGATCACTTCATCAAGGCTCTTGAGTGGCAGGCTTTTTTCCGTGAGGGGCAAGGAAGCCACCTCCCGCTGAAACGTCTGCAGCTGCTTGCGAATCAGGCCTTCGGGCAACTGCTCCTTCCAGACCCGATAGGTATCTGGAAAGAGGTATCCTTCAAGCGAACGGTCCGGCGGCAAGGCCTTCAGGAATGAGAACGACTCCCGCCACATTGGGTCGAATCGCCGCCGATCGGCACGTTCCCCAATGACGGCTTGAACGTTCGTCGCCGAAACGCCAAATTCTTGAACCAGATCCTTTTCGATATCTGTTACGGTCCAGCCCTCGATCACCTTCACTTGGACTTCGGTCTTCGGAACGCCGCGGATAAGCTCATCGATGAGGTCGCTATACGGGGTCCCGGGATGCAGCTCATACCCGCCCGCCTTCAAGCGGTCCGTCCGCCAATCGAAGAGCGTGTAGACGCGGAACAGCCAGGGGTCGCGAATGATTCCTGCCTCAGACAGGCTGCGCGTGACCGAAGAGAGCTCGACGGACGCGATCGAAACGGAAATAGCCGGACCGACCTGCGGGGTCTGCAGCCAGGCGCGATAGATGATCCGCCCGATAAGTAGCAGAAAAACGAGAGAGGCGGCAAGGATCGCGAGACGAAACGCAGGCTTCATACGGAAGAGGGTGTATGACGAAGAAAACGATGGCCACGGCGCACGAAATAGACGCACGCAAGGCCCATGAACGCGCCAAATACGACATCCGAGAGGTGATGGACTCCCACGACGACCCGCGCCAGCGACACCAACGACGCAACCAAGACCCACAGGGGCGCAGCCCGACGCTCCAACAAACTCACCGACGCGGCCCAGCCCCAAACCACCGCCGCATGCGCCGAGGGAAGCGAAAAGGCTGACGACGGCGCGGCGATGATCAGGCGGATTTGCTCCGGATCGACTGCATATGGCCGCAAACGGCGGATCGCATACGACAAAATCAGGCTCGAGACAAACGCCAGCCCTACCGACCAAGCGACTTCTTTCCACGCATGCCGATGATTCGGCTCACGCTCGACAAGAAAGGCAAAACAGGAAACCACCAGGACCAGTAAAATCAACCAACGGGCCGCGAACACGAAAAAGGGCGTCCCAAAGGAACCGAGGAGATGGCTTTGTAAAAACGTGACGAGTTGAAGATCGGCGGCGAAGGTCACCTCTTGATAGTAGCACGTTTCGTCTTGTGCGGGTACGAGCAGAGGTCCGCCACGGGACACTCATAACAGCGAGGACGACCCGGCAGACACCGCGTCCGCCCGAACTGCACGAAGAGCCGATTCATCTCGCCCCAAAGGGTCCGTGGGACGATCTTCGCCAACTCAAGCTCGACTTCTTCTACAGTCTTTCCCCGTACCCAACCGAGACGATGCGCCAGCCGAAACACATGCGTATCAACCGCAATCGCGGGAATCCCGAAGGCGTACCAAAGCACGCAGCTTGCCGTCTTGCGTCCAACGCCCGGAAGCTCGATCAGCTCTTCCATCGTCCGCGGCACCTTTCCTTGATGCTTTTCTAGCAGCAGCGCCGCTAATCCCTTAATCGCGCGCGCCTTCGCATGATAAAAACCGACCGCATGGATCTTTTCCGCGATCGCTTCGACGGGAGCGGCGGCCAAGTCTTGTAGATGTGGAAACTCCTTGCGCAGGCCAGGGTAAACAGCGATCACCTGCTCATCACGCGTACGAGCCGATAAGAGCGTCGCGATGAGCGTATCTTCTGCCGCCCCAAAATCAACCATCGCCTTGTTCCGATAGATCTTCTGCAGACGGGTGAGGACGGCGCGGGTCCGTTTTTGCAAAAGGCGCGGATCCATACCTAAACGAGACTCTTCCCCGTCATGTCCGGCGAAGGCGCGATCCCTAAGAGCGCGCACACGGTGGGCGCGATATCCGCCAACATCCCAGAAGGAGGCGTGAACGAAAGGTCACCCCCGACGACATCACCCGTCGCGGCGCGTTGACCTTCCAAAGAAGCGGCAACGATGACGCACGGCACGGGATTCGTCGAATGCTCCTTGTCCATCTCGTTCGTCACTAGGTTTTTCACCTCTTCCGCATTGCCGTGGTCCGCCGTGATGACGAGTGCGCCACCGACCGCCAGGACCGCTTCCGCGATCTGTCCGACGCTCTTGTCGACCGCTTCGCAGGCGCGGACGGTCGCCTCCTCGTTACCGGTATGGCCCACCATATCCGGATTTGCGAAGTTCACCGCAATGAACTCGTACGTATGAGCCAGAACCTCCTTCACAACCCGTTCAGTGAGGGGGACAATGGACATTTCCGGCCGCAGGTCATACGTCGAGACCGCTGGCGACGGGATGATCATGCGATCTTCACCAGAAAAGGCCTCCTCCCGCATCCCGTTCAAGAAAAAGCTGATGTGGGCGTATTTTTCGGTTTCTGCGAGATGAAGCTGACGCAACCCTGCCTCCGACACCACGCGCGCCAGGCACGTCTCGATGATGTTCGGCGGATAGGCCACATCAAGAGGCAGATCTTTCTCATATTCCGTCAGCGTCACGAACGTCAGGCGATCCACCGTTTGGCGCGGAAACTTTTCGAACGCGGGCAGGACGAACGCCTTCGCCAGCTCACGGGCACGGTCGGGACGAAAGTTGAAGAAAATCACGGCATCGCCCGGCTCGACCAGGGCGACCGGCTTTCCGCCGGATTGCAAAACGGTGGGAACGAACTGCTCATCGTAAACTTTTTGCGCATACGAAGCGTCGATCGCCTGCAACGGATCGTCCGCCCGATTCCCTTCCCCGCGCACGATGGCGTTATACGCCTTCTCGATACGGTCCCAACGGTTATCGCGGTCCATCGCATAATACCGCCCCGACATTGACGCGAGCTGCCCGACCCCTAAGACCCGCATCTTCTCAAGCAATTCCTGCACGAACCCTTTGGCGGAATTATATCCCGCATCACGACCATCCAGGAACGCATGGACAAAGGTTTTTTGGACGTTTTGTCGTTTCGCCAACTCGAGTAGGGCGTAACAATGCTCCTGCGCTGCATGCACGTTTCCCGCAGACAGGCAGCCCATCAAGTGTAATTTTCCTCCCGAGGCCCGCACCGCCTTGATCGCCTGCAATAAGGCCGGGTTCTCATAGAACCGCTCCGTCTCGATATCGAGGTTGATGCGCGGAAAGCTCTGATAAAACACCCGCCCCGCCCCGATCGTCAGGTGCCCGACCTCCGAATTCCCCATCTCCCCCCACGACAACCCCACCGCCGCCCCCGAGGCTTGCACGGTCATCGCCGGATAGGTCTGCACGAGATGCTGAAATTTCGGCATCGCCGCCTTTTTGATAGCGTTCCCCTCCTCAGAAGGCGCTACGCCAAACCCATCGATGATTAATAAAACCACGGGACGGAAAGCGGACATAGTAGCCATGAGTATAAAAGCCCCGCTGAACGCTGTCGAACGCATGAAAAAATCGCCGATTAGGCGGAGAACGACCGTTCGGAAGCTTCACGAAACGTGCGTCTGCCGATCATGATACATCCGATCGAGACGACTCCGGTCAGTATCCCCGCAAGGACGACCGTCCGCTGATAGGGATAGAAATTGGTCCAGGACGGAGCGGGACAGACCCGTGCGCGGAAAGAACGCAAGGCCAGCACATGCGCCGACGGATCCGCCAGCCCTTCGACCCGTGCGAGCGCCCGACGCTCTGCCGACACACCTTGATACCAGGAGGCCAGGTCGCTCTCCGGAACCGGAGTGAATAGTGCGGTATTCCCGCGCACCAGCCCCGCCCGTTCGATCCGCCTCAGATACCCATCGAGATACCGGCGCGCCGCCGGAACGTTATCGATGGCCGAAACCTCATGCCAGCGCGCATACAACCAGTCCCGACGCTTCAGTGACCACAGGTAGATCCCCATGAGAAGAAACACGCTCATGACGACCGCCACGAGCAGGCCACGTTCCATCTTCCGTTCCATGCGTTTCAACATGCTTCCTCCTCTAAAAAAGGCCTATGTGAGCAGAAAAATACCCTCACTGAAGAGAAACGTCAATATCGGCCGAGTTCTTCTTTCTATCTTTAATTCCCCCTTTCCCTCCCCCACCCTGCAGGTCCCCGGGCAGGAGCCTCTTGGGAACGTCGCGCGCTCAGACAGGACGCAAGATGAGCTCATTCCATAAAGCGTCTGCATCGCGACGCTCCCAAGAGGCTCCTGCCCGGGGACCGGCCCACCCGAGTGGGGAAGGGCGGGCCCGTGGGGCGCAGCCCCACCCCCTCTGCCAGGAGGCTGTGCAAGGATTGACAAGCCCCTTGTTTCCTGCTAGAATCGATCATTCTCTGCCAAAACCCCCGGTTTTCGCAGGGGAGACACCCGTCAAATCGAGCAAACAAGCCAAAAAATCAGGAGATCGACATGAGTGAGATGACGAGAGAAAAGCGCACGCAGGTCATCGGCCGAATGGATCCGACGGACCAGGCCCTGGTCCGGGAGGCCGAAACCCTCCTCACCACGGCGTCCTGGACCCGCGAGGCCATCGAGACCTGTGCGCGCAAGGCGTATGGCCGCGCGATGCACTGGGACGCAGACAAGAAGCGCGGCAAGCGCTCCGGGCAAGAGAAGAACCAGGCCTCGCAGGCCTCCAAGATCTTTCTCGACCTGGAGAAGCGGCTCCGCGACCGCCTCAGCGGCGACTCGATCCCGCCCAAGGCCCCGGATCCGACTCCCGCGGAGAGCCCTATCGCCATCGCCGAGGCGTCGGTCGCACCGTCGGCCCTCGCGGCGGAGGATGACCCGCCCCACCCCGAGACCGAGGCACTCCCCTCCGACCAGGCAGCCGCCGACGACGCTCGCGCAAGCAAGCTCGTCAGCGACACCTACCCGATCGAGGTCTGGATGACCGAGGACGTCGAGGACGCCCGTCGTCTCTCCCACACCGCGGATGGCCTGGTCCGGACCGACCGGACCGCGCTGTTCGAGAAGTGGAGGGAGGCGGTCGAGCTCTTCGATGCCGTCGGAGCCACGCCCACCAACCCCCACCTGGGCGCGCCCCCTCCGGCCGCACCGGAGACCGCAGGAGAAGACGCCGTGAACGACAACGCCATCGCCGAACACGTGACCCCGGACAACGACTTCACGGCAGCGAAACCCGAGGCGGACGCGCAGGTGCCCCCCGCGCTCCCTACCCTCCGGCACGGCACCCCGATCTTCGAGCCCTTCGTGGTCCCGAACCCGATCGAGCCCGCGCCTCTCGAGGCCGAACCCGAGCCGGAGCCCGTCGGCCCGCCCGCCCTCGACGCTGCTGAGCGGGCCGAAGCGAACGCACTGCTCAACGCGAACACCCGCGAGTGGACGCGACCGCAGTTCCGCCGCGCCCGCCAGCTCGTCTGGGCCACGGCGCAGATGGCGAGCGGCGACCAGGGCGAGACCATCGCATGCATGCGGATGCGGCCCGGAGCCGAAGCGCTCAGGGATCGGCTGATCTCCGAGGAGACCTGGCGACGGGACGAGATGACGACCCTCGCCGACGAAGACGCAACCCGCTTCTTCCAGGGGAAGATCGAGCGGCAGGCCGCACACCTGCTCGGGGTAAACGACCCGCGTCACTTCCGCCCCGAAGCGGAGGAGAACGGCGTCAACGAGAGCCAGCGCCTTCAGCAGCGCTGGATGATGGAGGACCTGATCGCGAAGCGGTCGTGGACCGAGGCGGACTTCGCCTGGGCCCGGGCCCACTTCGACACCCTGCACAAGACGCATCCGCGCGGAGAGCAGCTCCTGCGCGGGAAGTATCGCGACCTCGACAAGTCGCGGCAGGCCACGACAGTCAGCCTTTCCCCCACACCGGCGGCACAGCCCTCACAGGCGGTCCAGCCGTTCTCGCCGATCCAACCGTCGGACCACAAGGCTCAGGCCGCCACGCCCAAGCCGTCCGAGCCCGCACAGCCGCCTTCCCCGGACGGCTCCGAGCGAGTCGTCTACCCCCTGAGCAGGCGGCGGGCCCTCATGGCGATCGGTGGGATGCTCCTCATCGCCGCCGTGATCGGCTTCGTCGGGATCCGCTACCAGGACACTTTCTGGAGCCCTCCGAGCGACACGGCGGCCCCCACGCCTCCCCCGGCGCCGGTCACCCCGCCGCCCGTCGTGCAGAGGCCCACGCTCGCCCTGCCGCCGACGAACGCGCTCCCGCCGACGCCGGTGGTGACGCCGCGACCCCCGGTGGTCGCGGCGCAGCAACCGGTCCTCCGACCGCTGCGGGCGTCGGACCTCGGGGACCGACACATCAACCTGGAACGCGTCCCGCGCTACGGCCGGGGTGCGATCCCGGCACAGGTGCGGTTCCGCAACATCTACTGCGCGGAGCCGCCGACGTCCGCAACGGACGGACGCGGCCGCGAGACCCTCGACTTCTCGCAATGCTCGTGGCGGGAGTTCCCGTCACCGGACCGGAGCACGACAAGCGCCCCGCCGAACGGCATCGCGCCCGCCGTCCACGGGTCGAAGCCGGAGCGGGCCCCGGCGAGGCGCGGCACCGACACCTACCTGACGGTGTGACAACTACCCTGTGTAAACAGGGTTTTTCTATACAAAATTCCAAGCGAGAAGGGATCCCTTGCTGTTTTTAGACGGGTCGGGTATGCTTGGGCGGCTTTGGGGAGAGGGATGAGGGATCTGCATCATTTTGAAAAGATCTCGATATGCTCAGTCGGCTATATTCCTTTGCCGTCGGACGTCAAAGGAATATAGCCCTCCTCCGCTCGCACAAACATGCATCGGATGCACGTTTGTACTCGCTACGTCGGGCTATAGCGCAGTTGGTAGCGCGCTTCGTTCGGGACGAAGAGGCCGTGGGTTCGAATCCCACTAGCCCGACCATGTAAAAACTCGCTTATCTAGCGAGTTTTTACATGGTCGGGCGAGTGGGGCGCTTATGTCCTTTTTTCAATACAATAGACCAACAACGATGCCCGTTGTCTTTTTCGCTGGACTCGGGCATGATCTGTTCGGCACGGAACGAAAAGGAGATTCGTATGTCGGAAACGACCCGTCTGGAACTCGCTCCCCTGGCCCGCATCGTCGACGACCCTCGATCGCTCGAACAGCTCTTCGCGGAAATGGCGAAGAAGGGACATGACGTTGATGGTTCCGTCCTGAACGCAAAGTGGGAAGGGATTACGGTTCCGTCGGGACCGATCGATCTCCTGACGGCGAGTGTGCAGGAGAGCCTGCCCCATGTGCTGCTGCTCAAGCGTCTGGCGCTGGCAGGGGTGCGGCCCTGTACGCCAGAGGAATTGCTGCGCCTGATCCTGCAGCGGCCGGATGCGCTCATTCGTGAGCGAAGCCTCCTCGCCGTCGGCAAGACGGCAATCATCCCGAACATGCGCGGACCCTGTGTGGTCGAGGCCTATTGCGACCCGGGTTCAGGACTCACGAGCCTCGACCCGGCTACAACGACGGGACTCTGGAGCAGGGAAGGCGATTATCTCTTCCTGGTGACGGCACATGGGGAAGGAGACGCAAGAAAGCCGTGAAAGAACCGAAGCCTTCTGGACCACCACCCGAACAGACAATCTCCTTCTTCCTAAGCGAACTGGGATTCTCCCCTCGCTGGAAGGACCCGCCTTCACCCACCCGATCCGACGACGAGACGCCCAACCGGCGGCCGCCGAGACCCGTCCGTACCCTCGACATCTGACCTACCGTTTAGGTCTTTTTTCTTTGGTAGGATTGGCAAAATCACAACACATCGCTCCTTCGGAAGAAGATGCCCTACCCCTCTTGGAGGTCACGTCGGACGACCCCCTGCCCGACGCACGAGCCCGTCCTCATAGCGCGCCCGGAAGACAGCTGCCACGGAGCTCCCGAGCTGGGAGGATCGGCCGGTCAGCCACGAGCTCTGGACGCAAAAGAATGCGAAGATCTCGAGAAGACCTGAAGCCTCTTCAAGCAGCACCCCCCCCTCCCGAACCGCCCGCGCCGACCCATCCTGGTTCGGCGCTCTTCTTTTT
>CAZURG010000015.1:0-17342 GCA_964623645.1 uncultured Gammaproteobacteria bacterium
GCCTGCCCTTTCCGGCTTGAGCGGGCCGGTCCCCCGGCAAGGCCCCTTCCGGGCGTCGCGATGCAGGCCGCATTATTGATGGGGCTCATTTTTGCGTCCTTTCTGAGCGCGCGACGCCCGGAAGGGGCCTTGCCGGGGGACCTACAGGAGGGAGGAAAAGGAAGAGAAAAAGAGAAGAAAGAGGAACTCGGACGATGGGAGAACTGGAACAGTGAGGAAACGAAGGCCTTGGGAGGCCTTCGGATCTCCTTTTCTTCCGTCTCGGCGAAGAAGGGCTGGACCGGGGAAGGACAGGGTCAGAGGCAAACGAAAAATCCGCTTTCGCGGATTTTTCTTATTTTTCTTTTCCTTTTGCTTTGATGGGTGGATATTTCTCCAACTCATCCTTCAAGTACGGTGCCGTGAGCGTTTTGGCCTTCGCGACCTGTTCCGGCGTCCCTTCCGCAACCAGCTGCCCGCCACGGATCCCACCGTCGGGCCCGATCTCGATGACCCAGTCGGCCATGCGGAGGATGTCGAGGTTGTGTTCGATGACGAGGATGGTGTTGCCGCGGTCGACGAGGGCGTTTAGCACGACCAGGAGACGCTTGATGTCTTCGAAGTGGAGACCGGTGGTGGGTTCATCAAGGATGTAGAGCGTTTTTCCCGTGCCGCGGCGAGCGAGTTCGGTGGCGAGTTTGACGCGTTGGGCTTCGCCACCGGAGAGCGTCGTCGCAGACTGACCGAGACGGACGTAGCCGAGACCGACTTCGTACAAGATCGACAGCTTTTCGTAGATAGCTGGCTGGTCGACGAAGAAGCGGCGGGCCTCCTCGACCGTCATGTCGAGGACGTCGGCGATGGTCTTGCCGCGCCAGAGGACCTCGAGGGCTTCGCTGTTGTAGCGCTTACCGTGGCATTCCGTACAGTCGACGTAGACGTCAGGGAGGAACTGCATGGAGATCTGGATGGAACCGTCGCCGCTACAGGCTTCACAGCGGCCGCCGCCTTTGACGTTGAAGGAGAACTTTCCCGCATCGAACCCGCGGGCCTTGGCTTCGGGGATCTCGGTGAAGAGGTCACGGATGGCGGTGAAGACGCCGGTGTACGTGGCGGGGTTGGAGCGTGGCGTACGGCCGATCGGGCTTTGGTCGACGGACACAACCTTGTCGATGTTGTCCATCCCTTCGATGGCCTTGTGGGCGCCAATCGGGTCTTTCGCGCCGTAGAAATGGGAGCTGAGGGAACGGCCCAAAATGTCCAGGATAAGCGTAGACTTACCGGAGCCCGAGACACCGGCGACGCAGACGAATTTTCCTAACGGAATACTGACGTCGATGTTCTTGAGGTTGAAGGCTTGGGCGCCACGGATCTTGATGGCTTTGCCGTTACCCTTGCGGCGTGTGGCCGGAGTCTCGAGGAATTTCTTGCCGGAAAGGTAGGGGCCGGTGGTGGATTCTTTCTCTTTCTTGAGTTCGGCGAGGGTGCCGGCGGCGATGATTTCACCCCCGTACTCCCCTGCCCCGGGACCGATGTCGACAATGTAGTCGGCGGCTTCCATGACGGCCTGGTCGTGCTCGACGACGATGACGGTGTTGCCGAGGTCGCGGAGACGCTTGATGGTTTGGATAAGCTTGTCGTTGTCGCGCTGGTGCAGACCGATGGACGGTTCATCGAGGATGTAGATAACACCGGAGAGCTCGGACCCGAGCTGGGCCGCCAGGCGGACACGCTGAGCCTCACCGCCGGAGAGCGACATGGCGGCGCGGTCGAGCGTGAGGTACGAGAGACCGACGTCGAGGAGGTTCTGGACACGGCGAACGATCTCGTTGGAGATCTGGTCGGCGACGATCCGTTCGGTCTCGCTGAAACCGACCTTGTCGGCCTCCTCTTTCACCTTGACGCGTTGCATCGTGCGCGAGGGCTTGGCTTTTTTCTGGCCGGAACCGAGCGAGCCGAAGAAGCCGTTCACCTCATCGAGCGGGACAGAGACGATGTCAGCGAGGGATTTGCCAGCGACCGTGACAGCGAGAGCTTCGGGACGGAGGCGCTTGCCTTGGCAGTCGGGACAGGTGAGGACGCGCATGTAGGCCTCAATCTCTTTCTGCACGTAGTCGGAATCGCTTTCCTTGTATTTGCTTTCGAGGAGGGCGACGAGGCCTTGGAATGGCTGCTGTTTTTGCGTGTCGACCGTGTAAAGCTGTTCTCCGGTGCCTTCGAAGAGGACTTTTAGTTGCGGTTTGGTAAAATCAGCGATCGGCATGTCGAGCGTAAAACCCTGCTCCTTGCCGACGGCGGCGAGGAGCTTCATGGTGGACGTCTGGTTGCCGGCGATGCGGGTGAGGGGCTTGATGGCGCCTTGGGCGATCGTGAGACGCTTGTTGGGGATCACGAGGCTTGGCTCGAGGACCAGTTTCGTGCCGAGGCCCGTACAGGCAGGGCACGCACCTTGCGGAGCGTTGAAAGAAAAGAGGCGTGGCTCAAGCGATGGGAACGAGCGGTCACAAGCAGAGCAGAAGAGCGACGCGGAGAAGAGTTTTTCCTCGAGGCTATCCATCCCTAAAATCATCACGACACCGTGGCCGAGGTCGAGGGCCTGCTTCACATGCTCTTGAGCGGACGCCGCGACCATCGTGGTCTTGTGTTCAACCCGAGTCACGACGGCTTCGATGCTATGCGCGGCGGTCTTGTCGATCTTCGTGCGGAGCATCTCTTCGAGGTCGACGAGGACGCCGTCGAAACGCACTTCGCGGATGCCGGCGCGTTCGGCGGCTTGGAGCACGAGCTTTTGCTCACCTTTCTGCTCTTTCACGAGCGGGGCGAGGAGCAGGACTTCTTCTTTTTTGGCCCAGCTCAGCAGTTTTTCGGTGATGTCTTTTGGGGTCTGTGGACTGAGAGAAGAGCCGCAGCCGACACAGTGCGGGCGTCCGGCACGGGCGTAGAGGACGCGCAAAAAGTCGTACACTTCGGTGACGGTGCCGACGGTGGAACGTGGGTTGTGCGAAGAGGTCTTCTGGTCGATGGCGACGGTCGGCGAGAGGCCGGAGATCTCGTCGATGTCGGGCTTGTCTTGCATCTCCAGGAATTGGCGCGCATAGGAAGACAGGCTTTCCATGTAACGGCGCTGACCTTCGGCATGGATGGTATCAAATGCTAAGGAGGACTTTCCAGAACCGGAGAGGCCGGTCATTACGATAAACGAACCTTTTGGCAGGTCGATGGAAACGTTTTTGAGGTTGTGGACACGGGCACCCTTAATGGAAATGACGGACGGTTGCTTCATGGATCTCTCTCCAAGGCCCCCAAGAGCGGGACACGATACGGGCGAGACTACCACGGGTTTCCCCCGCGTGCAAGTGTCTGGACCGGCACGCTAGCCGCAGGTGCCGAGACCGGCGTTATTGTCGAGCGGGGCACTGAAGGTGGCAGGGACACCGTCACTGCTGCGAGCTCCATCGGGAACCGTGCACCGGGCGGAAACGCACTGGGCGTTGAAATCACACTTTGATCCCGTCGGACGGGAAGGATAGCAAGAGAACCGATCAAGCGTCCCGGCACGGAACAGGATGTTCAAGGCGCCCGCTTCAGCGGCCGGAAGACCGGTCGTACGCGCCTGCCTCCAAAGATCGACGGCCGTCCAGGATTGGGTCGGACACATGTTTGATTCCGTTGTCCATTCGTACATGACCTGCTCCGAAGTCGGCAAACCACGCACCGACCCTGGCGCCACATCAGAGGCGATGACGATCGCTCCAAAGCCGCTGCAGCGATTCGCTAAACAGCGTGAAGGGCACTCGCTGTCTGTTTGGCAGGCAGCGCCGATCGGCTTGAGGCAGCCTTGCTTGAAGTAGGTCTCTGGCTTGAGCTGCTGCGGAACGTTTTCCCAAGAATGGTAGGCACGTAACGTTGTCGCAAACATTGCTGCGTAAGCGGAACGGCCGCAGACGGCTCCGTTGCGACAGCTGTAGCGATGCTGGATGCAGAACTCGTCGACGCTCGCGTTCGTGATGTTACGGCAGCCGCCACTCGTCTTCGGGAGTTCGCGGAGCTGGGCTTCCGTCAGGTCACAGCGCTCGACAGCCGTCTGCAAGCCGCGGTTGCTGCGATATTCCGGGATCCCTTCGAACATAGCCGTGTCGCGCTGGTCGCCATAGACACAGGCTCCGGCAATCTGCTGGCTCGGTTGGAAACAATATTGCCCCGGTTGCGTACATGGAACGGACGAACGGGAACGTGGCCCGGCGGAGGGTGCGGCGCCCCGAAGGTCATTATACAGAGAGCTGGCCAAGACAAGCGGCGCGAAGGGTGCGCCGACGCCCGTGGATGCAGCGACTCCGGCAGCGGCTCCTGCCCGAGCAAGGGCGCCCCCGGCCTGCCCAGCACTGATGGCAACATCGACTGGGAGGACGTACTCGGAACTTTCATTACAGAACGACCCGGTCGTGCCACCGTTACAGACGAAGTTGTCACGAGAGACTTCCTGACAGGTGAAGCCCGTCTGGCAATCAACCCGTCCCGTCCCCGCATGGTTCGTCGGACCGCCAGCTTGCTGCTCCGTCACGTCGCAGCCCGCCCCGCGGCAGCGGCAGATGTTGCCAGCCTGACCATTTGCACAAATACCCCCAACGAGACTGGTACGCAAACAGAAGGAGCCCGTCGCGCAATCACCATCCTTTACGCACGATGTACCGGGTTGGGCTGTTTGCGTATTGATGGAAACGCTCTGGATCCGTCGAATATCTGGAAGGGACAGGCGGACCGTCTTCGGATTGACCGTGTATAAAATCACGTAGGCGAGGAACAGGATCACCATCCCGCCGATCGCGTCGGAGATCACCTTTTGGCCGACTTTCGCATCCCCCATCGAGGCGCCCAAGAGATAGCGGAAGCCGCCGTAGACGACCATGATGATCGCGACGAGGGTGACGATGCCCAACGCGTAGCGATACAGGACCGTGATGTACTCAGGGGAACCGGAAACGCTCTGGACCTCGCCGATCGGGACGGACAACTGGACCGTAGCAGAATTCGCGGTCGACTGGGACGTGACGAAGGCTTCCGTCTGTGCAGATGCCAAGCCGGGCAAGGCGACGAATGCGGCCAACACGAGCAGGATTCCCAAACGAAAAAAACGAAGAAGCATACATCAGGGGGAGAGGGTCGTGGTTGAGGAAGCGGTTCCGGCCTCGGATAGGAAGCGTTGGATCAGGAAGTCGAAATACGCTTCAGGACGCTCCTCGGGAACGCCTTGGATGCGGACGCCATTAAAGAAATAGGTCGGCGTGCCCTGGACGCCGGCACGGAGACCGTCGGCGAGGTCTTCCTGGATCTGCGCAGAATAGGTCTGGGCGTCGGTGCAGGCACGATACTGGGTCATGTCGAGCCCAGATTGGGCGGCATAGCGCTCGAATTCGGCAGGAGCGAGATCTCCCGCCTGCGTAAAGATGAGGTCATGCATCGCCCAGCCCTTGTCTTGGGCGAAGGCGCAGCGAACGGCTTGGGCGGCCTGGAGCGCGTGCGGGTGCAGCTCCTCAACCGGAAAATCGCGGATCACGAAGCGCACGCGGTCTTGGTATTTCAACATCGTCTCACGGAACGGCCCGGCAGCGCGACGGCAAAAGGGACAGCCGTAATCGAGGAAGGCGACGACCGTGAGCTTGGCTTGCGCGGGACCGAGGGCGGGACGGCCAGGACGGTCGAGAGCTTTGAGATCTTCGGGTGTGACCTGCGTATTTGCGACGGCACGCGCGACAGAAGATTCGAGGCGCTGTTCGAGCCAGGCGTCTCCCCCGCTCCGGCGGATCGCAATGAACGAACGCACGAAGCTATAGCCAAACAAGACCACGAAGGTGGCGAACAGGGCGAGCAAGGCCCATAAGAGCAGGGTCCGCCAGCGCATGGCGATCGTACGGCCAAAGAGCGTCACATGCATAGGAAGAGTATAGCACACGCGTGGATTGACGTTTTTCCTCGCTTCTTGTAGGCTCGACCCATTCTCTTCCCTATGCGCGAACTCATCTTGGCGGTGGCCCTCATCACTGTTTCCGTCCTCCTCACGATCGTCATCCTGTTGCAGCAGCGTGAAGGCGGCTTGGGCGTGGCGTTCGGCGGCGAAGGCAACGTCTTCCGCACCAAGCGCGGCCTCGAACAGGGCTTGCACTACGTCACGGTCGCCCTGGCGGTCCTCTTTATCGGTATCGCGATCCTGAATCTCGTTATTTAGGCCTTTTTCGAGGCACTCCCACAAGAGAGGGGTGGTTTCGGGCGATTCGGGGGCGGGTATACATCTTGCGGGAATCCTCTATACTATCGGGTATGGAAGCTCATTCCTCGTTTTCACGACGACTTGCCCACCTACGCCAAGGGTGGAAGCGGATCTTTTTTTGGCAATCCGTGCCCAGCACCAGCCAAGAGCATGCGCCCTCGGCGACTTCAGACCAGGTACTCGTCGCGAACGTGACGGCCTCGACCCCACTCCCCCGTTGGCAGCAATTACGCTACCTTTCGCATATCTTTTCGCGCAAAGAACGATTCCAGTTCTGGACCTCGCTCGTCGCAGGACTGACGTTTTTCGCGATCGCCTTGGGCTTTTTCTTGGAACCGCATCTCATCCGCCAACCAAGCCAAGGCGGGATGCTGGTCGAGGGGCTGATCGGGACCCCGAAATGGGTGAACCCGGTACTAGCCCTCAGCACGCTTGATCGTGACCTGAGCCAGTTGATATTCAGCGGACTGTTCGTGTTCGATGGCCCGATCTTGCGGCCAGACTTGGCGGCGAGCACGCAGATCCTCGACCAGGGCAACGTCTTGGAAATCAAACTCCGTGAGGACGCGCGTTTTCATGATGGGCAACCCCTCACGGCTGACGATGTCGTGTTTACCTTGAATGATGCCGTGAAGAACCCGGCTTGGCACTCCCCCCTGGCGGAATCGTTCAAGGACATCGAGGCGATCCGCATCGACGAGCAGACGGTACAGATCAAGATGGTGGGAACGCCGCTTAGCCAAGTCGCCCTGCAGACGCTGCTTACGATCGGGATCTTGCCCGGCCATCGCTGGGAAGACGTGAGTGGAGGCTCACCGCAGCTCGCGGAAGACAACCTGAAACCGATCGGTTCGGGGCCGTATCAATTCGAATCATTCACCCGTGACACACGTGGGGCGATCCTGACCTATACCTTAAAGCGCTTTGCTGGATATTACGGAGAAGCGCCGTACCTCGACCAGCGCCAGTTCCGCTTTTATCCCGACCGCAAGAGCGCAGAACTCGCCTTGCAGTCAAAGCAAATCGACGCATTGGCGTTCGTTCCTTGGAGCGAACAGGAGGACGTGCGCGTGACGGGGCAAAAGACGGTGCGCCTGGAACTACCGCAGGTGACAACCGTGTTTTTCAACACGCAAGACCCGATCCTGAAGGACCTGCCGATTCGAACCGCTTTGCAGCTCGCGATCGATCGGGGGGAATTGAGCCAGCAGATCCAAAACGTGACCCCTCTCCAGACACCGTTCCCCTATTTTGAGACCTATTCGACCTCGAGCCAGCTGGCCAGTCTTGATCGGGCACGACAGCTCCTTGACGAGAACCGGTGGAAATTGAATGAGGGGACGGGACAACGGTTCCTCCAGCCGATAGCACCGACCCGTCCGACACGTGCAGGGACGGCGAGTTCCACCGCTCCCACGTTTTCGACGAGCACGCCCCTAAACATCTCGCTCCTGGTCCCGACGCAGGGCGACTTGCCGGTGGTTGCGGAAGCGCTCAAGCGACGCTGGTCGCTCCTTGGGGCGAACGTCACGGTCGAAGCGCTGGACCGCGAAGAGATGATGCGCCGGACCCTGGATGAGCGGACGCATCAGATCGTCCTTCTGAACGTCCTCGCGCAGAACGACCAAGATCTCCTGCCGTTTTGGCACAAGGACGAGGACAACCTGAATTTCTCCCAGTGGACAAGCCCGGCGGTCGTGAGCGGATTGCAAAGCCTGGCGAACGCGACGAGTTCCGAACAGATCACGCAGACGCGAGTGAGAGTGACGGAAGCGATCCTGGCCCAGGAGGCGGCGGTGTTCCTCTTCCGTCCGTCCTACGCCTATCTGCTGCAGAATACCCTCCAAGGGACGCAAAACCTCCAGATCCGCTCCCCCGCCGACCGGCTAACGGCGACGCAGGCCTGGTACCTCAAGACCCGTCTCCGTTGGCAAGCCGCGCCTTGACCGACTAGGGGCCACCCAGTAGAGTGGCCGCGTCTGGGCAAGTGGCGGAACTGGCAGACGCACTGGCTTCAGGTGCCAGCGACCGCAAGGTCATCAGGGTTCAAGTCCCTGCTTGCCCACCACGTAAAAACTCGCTTTCTGAGCGAGTTTTTACGTGGTACGTCGGTCGCGAACGCCCTGTCGCGGCGCGGCCGGTCTATTTGACGAGGGCTTGTTGGATGACCCTATCCATCCTGTCCCTTGGCTCGAAAAAACGCCCACAGAGCGCAGACTCGTGACAAATATGCGTGAGCCTGTATAGAATATCCCCGAACCGTGACGGAAACGCTCTGGAGGTTCTGATGAGGAAGAAATCGAAGGGGAGCGCGGAGGCAGAGGCGAAGCTGGCGGCGTTACTGAAGAAAGTCAATGATCCCGTGCGCTTTCGGCGGTCGGCGGCGGCAGATGATAGCGCCTTCGAGAAGATCAACCTTGCCCATGACCGGCTGGAACGGCGGTCGAGGGCGGCGTTGCGAGCACGGGGATGGTAGCAACGGTCAATCGAAGCAAGAGGACGGAGGAACCATGGAAGACGATCTGACGATTGGGACAGGCGCGCGGACCGTAGGGCAGCTCGCGGAAGAGCTCTCCATCCCCATCGATGACCTGACGAAGTATCTGAAACGGATGAGCGTGCGAGTGGCGGATGGCATGACGCTGAACGAACTGCATGCGGAGCAGGTGCGGCGGTTCGTCCGGCGGGGACTGGAGGTCGTGGCGGAACTGGATCGGCTGGTACCGACGATCGCGGCGGACCGACCGCGACTGAAGGAGGTTATCGAGCGGCACGAACGCACGCTGCACACGCTGGCGCTCGTGCAGGGAGTGTCGCCTGGGACGGATATCCAAGGGCGTCCCTTCATCCTGGTCTCCGTCTACGAGGACGTGGACGGTTCACCGCAGGTGCCGCGGGTCATCGAGGGGTACGGGGTGATCGTCATCCTCGGGACGGGAATCGCTACGGCTTGCCGTGGTGGAGGCTAAGCAACATCGATCTTCGCGACGTTCACGCGGGTGGGGTGAGGGCTGGCCCTCTTCAACCTTCGGGTCTGGGAGGGTTTTTTTGCTTTTTTGGCTGACTCTTGACAGTCCCGGCGGGACATGATAGGTTGCTGGGCTCGTTTTGCCCTGATTCCTGGGCAAAATCAACCACAAGGAGAGCATGCCATGTCGACCACCGACGCGACCGCAACGACCATCCCCGCCCCCGCCGCCGAGAAGCCCCAGGTGATTGTTGCCGTCGTCGACGCCCCCGACCCCGACAACTTCGCCCAGATCGCGGCGACCCGGAAGCTGTTCCCGGACGCCATCATCCACGTGATGGTGACGGGCCGGCCGGTGGCCTTCGACGCCCCCATGGGGGAGCCGAACTGGATGTACGACGTCGAGGACTCGCGAGCCGTCCAGATCATCTCGGCAGCGCGCATCAAGGCCTTCGTCAAGCGCTGCGGCCTCCCGAACGTGCGCGTCTTCGACGGCGGCATCGCGCCGCGCACGCTCGTCCCCCACGCGCTCCACTTCGCCGACTACTACAAGTTCGGTGACGTGGACCCGGTGTCGGCGATCCGTCACCCGCAGATGGAGCCGCTCTGCAACCTGATCAAGACCCTCATGGAGGTCGAGCGGTTCTCGATCTCCGTGGGCGGGCCGATGACGGGCCTGATGCAGCTCTTTCAGCACGCACCGGCGCTCGCACACAGGGTGGACGTGATCACGGCCATGTTCGCGACCTTCGGCGGCGTCCAGATGATGGACCTCGGCTCGGGTCCGCGCGGCGCCGTGCAGTTCAACGTCGCCTGCGACCCGGTCGCGGCGAACTACATCCTCACGGGGATGCCGAAGACGTGCCGGACCATCCTCATGACGACCGACGTCACGCGCGTCGCGGCGATCGGCTTCATGGACCCCGACGAGCTGAACGTGGCGCTGTGCGACGAGAACGAGCGCACCGGCAACCCGGCCCGGGAGCTCCTCAAGCTCTACCGGATCTGGCACGAGAACGCGGTGAAGCCGCGCCAGGTCAAGGAGAAGGAGAAGACGGGCACCATCACGGAGAAGCTCTGGATCCACGACCTCGTGGCGGCGCTCGCGCTGAACCCGGAGCTGCTCGACGCGATCTACGACGTGATCCCGGTCACGATCAAGAACATCACCCACCGGCCCTCCGAGTCCGAGAAGGAGTGGGGCACGGTGACGATGGCGGCGGCCAACACGGCGTCGGAGGCGACCATCTTCGCCGCCAGGGCCCTCAAGCCCGGCGGTGCCGAGCGGTACCTCGCGGCGCTGCGCTGGCTCTTCGCCTGACGGACCGGCGGGCACGACCTGTGTCCGCCTTTTTTCTGAGACGCTGCACCCGGTGGTGGAGCGGCTCAGCTGAAAAGAACGCAAGCAAAGCGAAGAAAGAAGAGTGGCCATGTCATCTCGTTTCGAACTCACGCACGACGGCCGGGAGATCCCCGTCACCAACGAGCCCAGCATCATGCAGCCCCAGGCGAAAGCGCTCGCCGCGTCCGGCCTGCTCACGAAGTGGGTCGAGGGCCTCGACCCGCGCTTCTACCTGCGCGGGATCAAGCTCCAGTCGATCGACCTGTTCGGGACCCGTGTCGGGTTCGTGAAGTTCGAGGCCGACATCACCAGCCGGAACGCCGACGGGACGTCCGACGGCACGAAGATCCCCGGGATCGTGTTCCTGCGCGGCGACAGCGTGGGGATCCTCGTGGTGCTCGAGTGCGCGAGGGAAGGGGACGATGCGACCCGTGCCGCCCAACCGCTGGAGGAATACGCGGTCCTGGTGCAGCAGCCGCGCGTCCCCGCACGTCGCTTCGACTTCCTCGAAATCGCGGCGGGCATGCTCGACGGGTCGGGAGACTTCAAGGGGGTCGCGGCGAAGGAGCTGGTCGAAGAGCTCGGTCCGGACTTCGCCCTCTCCGAGCACGACCTCATCTCCCTCGGTGAACCCATCTTCCTCTCGCCCGGAGGTTCTGACGAGCGGATGCACCTGTTCGCCCACACCCGCCTCGTGACGCGGGCCGAGATCGACGCGCTCCAGGGACGCCTCACCGGCTGCCAACACGAGAACGAGCGCATCTCCCTGGTCGTCGTCCCCCTCACGGCGGTCAAGGACCTTCCCAACGCGGGGACGCAGCTCGCGTACTTCCGCTACAAGGCCCGCTGACAGGACCCACCCGGTCCCGTCTCTTTCCAGGGCGCCCCATCCGGTGATGGGACCTCCTGAGAAGACATTCGAACGATAAGAAAGGAGACGCTCGTGAAATACGATCCGAAGAACTTCATGCAGCTCGTGCGCGGGCTCTACGTGATGATGGACCCTGGGCGAGATCAGGATGACGAGGACGTGATCGTGCTGCTCAACCGGGAGATCCGCCTCGGCAACCTCGCCGTGCTCGGCGTGACGGCCAACCTCAGGCCCAGCCCGCTGCGGGCCCGGCTGGCACGCGGAACGCTCGACATCCTCGGCCAACGCGACATCCCCGTCGGCTTCGGGAGCGGCTCGGAGCAGACGGACGACGACGGCCTCCCCTACGAGTTCCGCGTCGGCTACCTCGGGAAGGCTGGCGACCGGATCGAAGACGGCGACGCCCTCATGCTCCGCATGCTCGAGGCCGCCCCACCGGGCGGGATCGTCCTCACGCTCATCTCGCAGCTCACGGATGCGGCCAAGGCCCTGCGCGACCACCGCGAGCTGCTCCTCAAGAAGGTTCGGCGCGTGGTGATCATGGGTGGGGTCGTCGCGGACGGCTTCATGCCGAAACTCGACGAGGATGGGTTTCTCGTCCCCGATCCGAGCGCTCAGAATCACAAGTTCGACCTCGAGGCGACCGTGGAGCTGTACCGCGAACTCCAACGCGCAGGTATTCCCCTCACGATCGTCAGTCGCCACGCGGCCGCGGCCGCCAAGGTCCCACGCGCGATCTACGACGACATGGCCGCAACCGGCCACCAGATCGGCATTCGCCTCCGGGACGCGCAGCGGGAGGCGATCCAGCACGTCTGGGAGCGCACCCACGTCCCGGTGGGCGATGAGCGGCGGCGCGGCCTGCCGGAACGCTGCACCCCGACCTGGTTCCGCGAGTCCTTCTGCGGCGGCCAGGGCGCCGAACGAACGGGTTCGGACTCCATCTGGGACATCGTCGAGTCGTTCATGCTCTACGACCCCTGCACGCTCATCGCCGCGATGCCGACCCTGCGCGAGTACTTCTACCACCCGTACGTCCACGAAGGCGTCAACGGCTCGGAGAACCACATCATCGGCCTCACCGCGGAGGCGCACAACGTGACCCGGCCGCAGGAGCTGGCCCAGTACCTCCACGACACCCTCGTCGGCAGCCTGATGATGAGCCTGGAGGCCTGCGCGGCCTGACTCCCCTCCCCTGAACATCCGTTCAGGGATTTTTCTACGCAAAAAAAAGACGCCCGGAAAAGCCGAGCGTCTGTTTTTCCCCTGATTAGGAACGCATCTCCACGATATCCGCCAACGGGACACGGATTTTCGCGAAACCGGGCTGCGCGGCATAGCCGATGGTGAGCAGCGAGGTCGACGCGCAATCCGTCAGTCCCAAGATCTCATCGAACTTCGCGGGGCTGAACCCTTCCATCGGACAGCTGTCGATGCCGCGTTCGATGCCGGCGAGGATCATGGCCTGGAGGGCGAGGTAGGTTTGGCGAGAGAGCCAAGCCAACGCCGCTTCTGGCGCTGCCGGGATCCAGCCTTTCACCATAGTGAGATACCCGTCCGCCTTTTCCTGACCGGCGGCGGCCGTGATGAGTTCGGCCGTCTTATTGATGCGGACCATCGGATCCTTCATGGTCGCAACGACGAGGAGGTGGCTCGCGTCCGTGATCTGGGTCTGGCCATAGCCGGCCTCACGCAGCTTCGTTCGTAATTCTGGATTTGTGACGACGATGATCTTCCAAGGCTGGGTATTGGCGCTGGAACAGGAAAGGCGGGCGGCTTCGAGGATGTAATTTAGGTCCTCTTCGGAAACTTTTTTTGTCGAGTCGAAAGCCTTCGTGGCGAAACGCTTGTTCAGGAGCTCATGAATGGTCATAGTCCAGAGACCGTAGCAGATGCGACGCGGGAATGATAGTCGCATCACTTGTACAGGCGGGAGGAATGCAAAGCTTCTCTTCTTTATATTTTTCCCCTCATCTAAGCCAAAATATACTCATCCTGATTGACGCCTTTTGGTATTCATGGTATCCTTTGGATCAATTCAAACGCCTTTTGTGAGCGCTCGGAACCCGTGTCCGGCGCTGACAAAAGTCGTTAACCGAGAGTCCTGTCCCTTCCTTTTTCGTTTCTTCAGGATCTCTTCGCCCGTTAGAGGCTTTCCTCATTTATTTTTCCTTTGGAACCATCCACTATGGACGCAATGAACCCCAGCACCCCGCCCGCCGCGGGTGCCGCGCCGCGCCGTCGACCTTTTTCGGGTGCCCGCCCGAACTTTGGCCGTCGCCCAGCCTTCGGGAAGTCCGGCCCGAACACCGACAAGATCGGCGAGCCCATCGGCATCATCCCGCCGAAAGGCACCGCCCCCCTCAATCTCTCGCTGAAGAAAGGCTTCGCGAAAGAGGAAGGCCGTGGCCCCAGCGACAAGCACGAGGTCAAACACAAGCGCAAGCGCGGCCCTATGGGCGGCGCCTTCGCGGCCATGCCCCGCATGAGCACCTACAAGAACAAGCCGTACCACAAGACCGGAACGGATGTTGACGTCCTCGCGAAAGGCGATGAGCGCCTGCGCGTCACCGTGATTGGCGGCAACGAGGAAGTTGGGCGCAACTGCACGGTCCTCGAATACGGCAACGACATCATCATCATCGACATGGGCCTCCAGTTCCCCGATGAGGACATGCCAGGCGTCGACTACATCGTCCCCAACCTGACGTCCCTCAAGGGCCGCGAGCGCAACATCCGCGGCGTGATCATCACCCACGGCCACTACGACCACATCGGCGGCGTGCCCCACCTGATGCCTCAGCTCGGCAATCCCCCGCTCTTCGCAACCGACCTGACCTGCGCGATCATCGCCAAGCGCCAGGAAGACCACCGCGACAAGCCGCCCCTCCGCCTCAATGTCGTCACGACAGATCAAGTCCTGCAACTCGGCGTCTTTAAGGTCGAATTCTTCGGCGTGGCCCACTCGGTACCGTGCTCGATGGGTGTGATCGTCACCACCCCGTGCGGCGTCATCGTCCACACGGGCGACTTCAAGCTCGACAGCGAGCCGGGCGCGCAATCCAAGCAAGAGACCGAGAAGATCAAGGCTCTCGGTGAACGCGGCGTCCTCGCCCTCATGGTCGACTCGACGAACGCGTCTCAACCGGGCCGCCAATTGCCGGAATACGAAATCCAGAGCAACCTCGACGAGATCATCCAGAAGGCGAAGGGCCGCATCATCATCGGGACGTTCGCGTCCATGATCGCGCGCGTCCAGCAGATCATCCTCGCCTGTGAACGCAACCATCGCAAAGTCGCCATCGAGGGGTTCTCGATGCGTTCCAACGTCATGATCGCGCAGCAGCTCGGCTACATGAAGATCCAGAAGGGTACGCTGATCGAAACCAAGCAGATCAACGACTATAACCGCGAGAACGTGGCCGTCATCTGTACAGGCGCCCAAGGCGAAGAACGCGCCGCTCTCATGCGCATCGCCAACCACGAGCACCCGTTCGTGGGAATCGAGCCGGGCGACACCGTGATCTTCTCGTCCTCGGTCATTCCGGGCAACGAGCGCTCCGTGCAGCGCGTGAAGGACACCCTCTATCGCGAAGGCGCCGAAGTCATCCACTACAAGCTCATGGACGTGCACGCCGGTGGCCACGCCCGCCAGGAAGACCTCGTGGAGATGCACAACTACGTCAAGCCGAAATATATCATCCCCATTGAAGGAAACTACTCTTTCCTCTGCGACCACGCCAAAGTGGCCGAAAAGAACGGGTTCCCGCGCAGCAATATCTTCATCGCCGACAACGGGCAGGTGATGGAATTTGACCGCGAAGGCAACGGCCACCTCACGAACAAGAAGGTCACGACAGACTACATCTTCGTCGACGGCCTCGGGGTGGGCAGCACCAACCAGATCGTGCTGCGCGACCGCCAGCAGCTCTCCGGTGACGGCGTGGTGATCGTGGTCGCCGTGGTGGACGCCCGCAATGGCGCCCTGCAGGCCCTGCCAGACGTCATCTCGCGCGGGTTCGTCTACATGAAGGAACACGTCGAGCTGATCATGCAGGCCCGTAATAAGGCGGCCAGCATCATGAAGGACGCCAACCCGCCCGCCAACGCGACGACGGGAGCGGCGCCGGGCGCGTATCTCAAGGAGAAGCTCCGCGACGAACTGGGCGAGTTCCTCTATCACAAGACGGAACAGCGGCCGATGATCATCCCGGTGGTGATCGAGGTCTAAGAAAAACATCCAGCCTGTCGGCTGGATGTTTTTTGTCGATAAGGAGAACCGATGATACATCCATTGACAAAATCAAGGATTTTTGTCATACTCCTTCAGTTCTCTTGAAGTGCCGACCTGGCACGGAAGAGACGGAAAGGTGCTGGCTATGAGAAGCGGATGTCTTTCGCTGGTCGGGCTCGCGGAGGCCCTCATGCGGATCGAGCAGGATGGCGGACCGGGCCTCGGCTCCTGGCGGGCAACGGTGATGACCGCCGAAGCCCATCCCGATGCAGCCGCACGACAGGAGTGGCTGGTCGCGCAGCTGCCGATGGGAGGGCGGATGGTCCAGGCGTTCGCGAAGGGAGCGACGGTGAGCGTCGCGACAACGGCTGCGGCAACGCTGGAAGGGATCGGAATCGGCGGGAACGGACCGAAGCAGGACCATGCCATCAACGTCGACTTCCGGTTGGAGATCGGCATCGAAAATCCGGTCCCGCCCTACGTCGAACGACTGGATGAGGGCTTCCCCGTCGTCATGATCCACGCTCCGCAGGTGAGGCATACGTACTGCCTGCATTCCCTCCTCGGGACGGTCGCGCGTATCCCCCTCATGGATGGCGGCGGGATGAGTCTGCTGCTCGTCGAGCAGGGGGAATGCTGCCTGGACCAGTTCGATGGGCCGGAGCTGTTCCGCACGGCCCGCACCGTCCATGCCCAGCTCACGACGCATCCGACACAGCAGCCGTGCGATGGACTGGTCCTGCCTGCGTTCATGGTCACGAACACCGAGGAGCTGCCCTGGCTGCGCGGACTGGAGGCGGCGGATCCACGGGGCAATGCTCACCGGATCACGGCGGGCGGACAGACGAGCTCGATCAAGCTGGTACCGGAGGGTCGGCCCTCGGCCACCACGAAGCCGAGCGAGAATGCGGCACGGGTGCACAGCACGTTCTTCCTCGCCCTGCTCGTGCCGGTCGATGGGAAGGAGCAGGTGGCGGCCGTGTTCCGGATCGACCCGGTGAACTGGATCCGCTGGACGGAGCCGAAGCGGAAGCCTGTGGACTCCGGGCCTGCCCGTGAAGATCTCCGGGAGAACGTCGAAGAGATGTCGACGCTGGCCAGGCAGCGGAAGTACGCCCCGTACGTCGGCGAAGAGAGGGGCTTCAGCGCCGAAACACACGTATGCACTGGACCGCCTGGGACGATGGACTGACCCGTTTCTGCTCGCCTGAGGCGAGGGGACGGGTTTTTTGTTTTGGGAAGAGAATGTTTTTCTCTCTTGATTTGCAATTATCTAGCTAATATTAGCCAAATAATAGCGGTTTCTCTGTTTTATTTGCCGCAGCCCTCTCTCTTGACAAAATAAGCTATTTATGAGACAATCCCTCAGTTCTCTCGACAATAAACCCCCGAGAGACAGTGAGGAAGACATCATGAGCAGCCACGTTCAGATCGGCACCGACACGCGCACCAAGTCCGACAACGCCGTAACCACCGACAGCGCGACGCTCGGCCTCGCGACGCTCGGCGAGTGCTTCAGGCAGGGCGAGGACAAGCTCAGGCTTCGACCCGACCACTGGAGCCCCACGGGCAAGAGCGCGCCGGAGGACGTACCGAACCAGGAGTGGCTCGTGCGGAACCTGCCGGCGGCGCGCGCCCTCGCGAAGCTCCTCGGCACGCGGGGGATCTTCTCCCCGTACGCCG
>CAZURG010000015.1:17352-23472 GCA_964623645.1 uncultured Gammaproteobacteria bacterium
ACGAATTCCTGGCGAGCGAGGGGTTCTCGATCAGGCTCGATCCCCTTGGCCCGAACGAGTACGGGATGGCCGGCGTGCTCAAGATGGACCTCAAGTGGCGCGAGCCGGGGTCCAAGACGATGATCACGACCCGCCATGGCAAGATGATGGGGGTCAAGCTCCCGGCGCCGCGAGTGGCCTACCGCGTCCGCGGGCACGAGAACCCGATCGTAGTCGTGAAGACCACGGACGGCAAGAAGATCCTCCTCACCCAGGCGAGCGAGAGCATGCGCACCCTCACGGGTCCGGCGCTGTTCGACGTCGCGCGCGCGATGCACGAAGCGGTCCGAGAGCCCGAGGTCAACACGTTCGAGTGCGTCGGCGTGGTGTTCCCCCGCACCGAGCTCAACGTCCAGCCCAAGATCAACTGGATGCTGGGGATGGGGACGGTCACGGAGGCCGGTCAGCGGGCCGTGATCACCCAGGCCGTCCAACAGGTCAAGCTCGTGCTCGACGAGGACGGCGCCATCGTGGAGGAAGCGAGCGCCATGGCAGCCAAGCTCGAATCCGTCCAGGCCGGGCCCGAACCGGTCCGCATCACGGACACCTTCCTCGCGGTGATCATCGCCCCCGGAGAGGCGGGCGAGGAGGTCGTCGCGCTCCCGTTCATCGTCAAGCCGAGCGCCTGGACCAAGGCCGCCGACGAGGCGACCGAGGTGAAGGCCGTGGCGGAGACGCCCGCCCTCCCCGAGGGCGGCGAGATCGGGGCCGTCGGCAACAACGAAACCGGAGAACCGACCTTCGAGGTCGCCTGCCCGAAGGAGGCGGGCACCCACGAGCCGATGCGTCACACGGAGGCGCTCCTCCCCGCCGGCAGCCCGCTCCGCGACGACAACGGCTGGGTGAGCTGACACCCGCACCTGCGCTCGCATGATTCCCAACTGGGATCGTGCGGGCGCTCTTCTTTTTGCTTGAATGGTTTGGCGCCATGTCAGAGATCCGCCAATGCTGGAGTTCTCTCTTTATTTTTTCCTCTTCTCCTTTCCCTTCCCCTGTAGGTTCCCCGGCGGGAGGGTTCTTTTTGTGCGCACGCCACAGCAGGCCTATTTCCATCCGATGAATGTAATGCCGGGCTGTGCGCGCAAAAAGAACCCTCCCGCCGGGGAACCGGCCCTCCCTCCCGGGAAAGGACGGGTCGCGGGGCGCAGCCCCGCCCCTCTGCCAGGAGACAGCCCAAGGATTGACAAAGAACCCTTTTTCCGCTTAAATAGCACGGCCTTTTGACCCTCCGGAGGAAGAAGACATGAACGCAGCGAATACGCAGCATCAACGACGGTGGCTGGTACAGAAGCCCGCCTGGTTCCAGGCCTACCTGGAGACGAAGGCCCCCGCGGCACAGGACGCCCGACGGATCCAGGACTGGTATTCACGCCCGTTCGGGGTGACCGATCCTTGGAAATACCTCCGTGTCCGCAACGACGCCCGATACGGCGTGAGCATCGCATTCAAAAGCCCGCTGGAGAACCCCGAACGGCGTGCCGTTTGCGGCGGAATGCTCTCCAATGCTGCCGTCGACGACGAAGTGATCGGCCCTCCCCACCTCATGAAGGTTCGGCACGAGCTGGACCCCCTCCAGCGCGATTCACGGATCCATCTCGATGTGTTCGAGGGGGCGTACGCAGGGCTCATGATCCTGGAATGGCACAACCCGCCCGCCGACGCCGATGCGCGCTTGCAAAAACGGTTTTCACAAGCGGACCTGCTCGAGGTCACAGACAGCCTCACGAGCGCCCACATCGCGAACCTGCCGGGACTCGATGACGCGGACCAGAACCTGGCGCAGACCTTCCAGTCCATCGCCAAGGACGTCCGCATGATCGTGATGACGGGGCCGCCGGGCGCGGGGAAGAGCACCTTCCTGAAGGAGTGCGCCGCCGACCCGCGCATGCACGTGGTGCCGGAGGTGGCGAGCATCCTGATCTCACAGCTCGGCGTGCGGCCGTTCGGGGAGGCGGGGCTCAGCGAGCGCTTCCAGATCCAGCTGCGCAACATCCAGATCGCCTTCGAGGCGCTCGCGCGAAGCGAGGCACAGCGGAAGGGCTGCCGGGCGGTCGTGATGGACCGCGGGACCCTGGACGCGGCGGCGTATCTCCCACATGGGACGCGCGACTTCACGAAGCTCTTCAACATCTATCCGGACCAGGAGGCCCAGCGCTACTACGGGGTCATCTTCCTGGGACTGCCGCCGCGCGAGGTCTACGAACGGATCCGGAAGAATAACCCGGCCCGATCGGAGACGTACGAGCAGGCCCTGAAGCTCGAACAGGGCATCCTCGGCGCCTGGTACAGTCACACATTCCGGCAGGAAGCCCGGGCCCTCGACTGGAAGACCAAGTGCGAGCAGGTCCGCGAAGCCCTCAGGCTCATGCTGGACTGATCTTCACCGACGCCCCATCTGGGCGTTTTTCTTTTTGTCGACCCTTGCTTTTCCTACGATTTTTTGCTATGCTCCGCCTGGCGAAACAGATGACCGCGCCCCGACGAATACTCGGGGTGAGGAAAGTCCGAGCACCAAAGCGTTGGTAACAACGTCTGAACGCGACAGCGGCTAACGACCGCCAGGACCACCCTGAGATCATCCACGTGACGTTCACGCGTCATTCGGACCCAGGGAAAGCCTAGGGAAAGTGCCACAGAGACAATACTAACCCGCATGGGCTTGCTCATGCGGGCGAAAGGTGAAAAGTAGCGGGACGTGGCCATCTCCTTCGGGAGCACTGGTTCGCGACCCGTTTCCTCCGTTGGTAACAGCGGAGCGTGGTAAACCCTGTCTGGTGCAAGAGCAAATCCGCCGGCGGCAACGTCGGCGGAATGGTCGCTCGCTGGAGCGGTGCGGTAACGCACCGCCAAGAGAGATGGTCATCTAATCCCGCTTCGGCGGGAGGGACAAAACTCGGCTTACCGTTTCGCCAGGAGACACCCCGCAAGGGGTGTTTTTGGTTGGGAATGATAGATAAGCAGGATACGAAAACATCCCCAAAGGGATGTTTTTTTACCAACTTCCTCCTCCCCCAACACCCGCAACCCCTCCAAAAAACCCCCCCGACCAGCCAATGCCTGTATTCGTCGTCGCTAGAGAACGAGATTGATCGCTGAGCGCATGCGCGAACGCACTCACTTGCACGGCCGAAAGGAACGCGGAGTTTCCACTCTCCGTTCCGGGGGCGAGCGTAATTCCTTCAAAGATTTTGCCCCACGCCTTTTCGAGACCAAGGGCGACAGCAAACGGCAGGAGGGCACTGAAACGGTCTGGCGTGCGTGATGGAGCCTCATGAAAGGCTAAGCGATCTTTTTCCGCGACATGGATGTAGCGCTTGAATCCCTGGATATGTTCGTAGATGAGCGCGCCGGCGCGGGTCCGCTTGGGGAGGTGGTAGGCGAAGAAACACCCGACGACCAGTCCTGAAATGCCCATAAGCAGGTACGGATCATAGACGAAGAGATGCAGGACGAGCATGCAGACCGCCCAAGAGACAACTGCGATTGCGAGGGAAAGACCGCGGATGAAGCCGATGTTCCATTGGTGCAGACCTTGGGCATGCATCAGCTTGTTTACCTGGACTTGGCCTTCCGTGTAGAGCAGGGCCTGCTTACGGTTTTGGCTGAGGCCATGGAGCTCGTCGCCATCGACGAAGAGCATCTCGATGACAGATGTTTCGTAGGGATCGAGGCCTTTTTCTTGGGAGCGGTCGCGTTCGAGAAGGAAATCCTTGGCGTCATCGAGCATCGTGAGACGCATGACGTTGCGGCGGGTGAGGTCGAGGATGGTGGCGGCGAGACCGCGGTGGTTGATGCCGTCATATTCGAGGGCATTCACCAGATAGGGTTTTGCGCCCGTCGGTGGGCCGTATTCAGCGATGATGGTGCCGCGACCCTTGGCGTCACGGCCGAAGATCACCCACAGGATCAACCAAATCGCGGAAAACAGCGCGCTAAAGATCATCCAGGGAGCGAGCCAGGGGAAGAGGGGCTCCTCATCGGTGGCGGCGGGGATGAAGGTGTCGGGAGGATAGGTGATGTCGACGGTCCAGCCCTCATAACGATCAAGCGGCTTCGTGAGACGGGCGGTCACCTGGGTGCCGGAGACGGAAACGGTGCAATTCTTTTCCTTTTCGCCATAACCACCCGTAAAACAGGCGACATCCGTTGGAGCGGCGGGGGCGTCGAGACGGAGGGTGGAGGCCTTGATGGGGACGGTCCAGCCGTTTCCGGTCACGTTCCACGAAAGACGCTGGCCCGTAGGCGTGGCAACGACGGTGCGGCCGAAGCGATAGATGAGGAGGTATTCGTGGATGCCGCTGATCGTTTCGTCTTCGCGGCCGAGGCGGAGCACCGTTTGTTCTCCTTCGTGTTTTTCTTGGATGGGTTCGGCTTGGTCATCGCGAAACGCACTGAGCAGGCGGAGGCCGACGTCGATCTTGCGATAGCCGACCACAAAGATGTGGGGAATGTAGCGGTAGATCCCGTGGCGTTGGTTGAGGCCAAAATCGTAGGTGATGCGTTCGTTGACCGTGAGGTCATCGCCACGATTGAGGGCCATTTCGACGTCGAAGCTGTTAACCTGCTCAGGGCCAACGGGAGCGGTCGCTTGGGCGGTGGCGGAGACGGCCCCGACCAGACAAAACAGGGCGAAGAGGCTCAAAAAGAGGGTCCGTTTCATGCCTTGAGCCTAGCATATCCGGACTCCCTCGTCGCGCCGTGGAAAAGCGCGTATACTCAGCGCATATGCCCCGCGTCCTCGTGACCCGTTCGTTCCCCGGCCCTGGCCTTTCGATCCTGCATGAGCAAGGATACGAGGTCGACCTGTACGAGAAGGATGACGTGATCGCACGCAAGGAGCTGTTGAAGCGGGTGAAAGGCACGGACGCCCTCCTCTGCCTGCTCACGGACAAGATCGATGATGAGGTGATGGGCGCCGCCGGAAAATCACTCAAGGTCATCGCGAACTATGCGGTTGGGTTCGATAATATCGACCTGGTGGCGGCGAAGAAGCGCGGGATCATCGTCACGAACACGCCCGTGCCCGAGATGACGGAAAGCGTTGCGGAATTCACGATGACATTGCTTTTATCGCTCTGCAAGCGGGTTTGTGAGGCGGACCCGTTCACGCGGGCCGGGAAATATACGGGGTGGTCACCAAACTTGTTCTTGGGGATGGACCTAAAAGGAAAGAAGCTAGGGATCATCGGCGCAGGACGGATCGGGACGCGGGTGGCGGAGATCGCGCGCTTTGGGTTTGGGATGAGTATCATCTATACAAGCCGGATGCCGGATCCGGACTTGTCGACACGGTTATCGGCGCCGTTCCTACCGTTGGATCAGGTCTTGCAGAAAGCGGACGTGATTTCGTTACACGTCCCACTCACGGCGGAGACGAAGCACCTCATTTCCACCGAAGCGCTCAGCCTCATGAAGAAAGAGGCGTTCCTGTTGAATACCTCGCGTGGGCCGGTCGTGGATGAGAAGGCGTTGCTGCGGGCTCTGAAAACAGGACGGATCGCGGGTGCCGGCTTGGATGTCTACGAGGCGGAACCGGCGATCGATGCGGACCCGTCGGACCGGTTGGAATTGCGGGCCCTCCCCCAAGTCGTGATGACGCCGCACATCGCAAGCGCGACGACACAGACGCGGGAGGCGATGGGTAGGTTGGCGGCGGCGAACGTGGTAGCGGTGTTGAGTGGGGAGAAACCGTTGACGGCGGCGGGGTAAACAGTTTTTCTCTTATTTTAGGGAAAAAAGCGCCAATTTATAGAGATACAAAAAGACGGGTTCCCTTCTTGCGAAGAAGGCGTCTTCCTGCTATCCTCAGCTGGCTGAGAAAAAAGAGGGCCCTTAGCTCATTTGGTAGAGCACCTGCTTTGCAAGCAGGGGGTGGTCGGTTCGAGCCCGACAGGGTCCACCACGCATAAACAGCAGGCTTATTCGCCTGCTGTTTTTTGTTGCCGTTCACTGGACACGTCGTTCGCGAACGACGTGCCGTGGAGCAGCCGTATTCAAAAAAACCCAACCGTTCCCATCACCCAAACAAACACCCTCGCATACAGGTAAAATGGCTCATATAAAGAAAAAATCCCTCTTTTA
>CAZURG010000016.1:0-23436 GCA_964623645.1 uncultured Gammaproteobacteria bacterium
CGTAGCTCATTTCTCTGGTCCCACAACGGGACCTCTTCACTTGAAGGCTGTATCACATGATAGAGACTTCACGCGAGGAGACCGCCTCTCTTCGGGAAAGACGGAAAATGTCATGAAGCTCGCCGAATGCCTCGCCCTCGACCTGAAGCTCCCCAAGGGGCTGCTCGAGCGCTTCTACGCCAAGGACGAAACCTTCGCCGAGGCCTGGCAGCGCTGTGAGGAGCCGCGCGTCCTGCTGCTCCTGACCATCGAGGCGATGCGCCTCAGCCATCAGGATAACGGGCGGATCACGCCGGGGGAGGTCTTCCGCCTGATCCTCGACCTCTTCCCGGCAGTCAATGACGTGACTGCTGGGTACGTCTCACCGGCGGAGGAGGCGCGGCTGCAGCGCTTCCTCGATACCTGCCGGGAGGCCTGCGACCGCAACACGGAGCGGACCGGCAACCCGTCCCAACGGTACGACGAGATCTTCAAGAGCGGGCCGGACGCGTTCGTCTTCGACCGTGCTGGCAAGCTGCCGGCGGCCACCTTGGTCCCGCTTCTCGAGAAGCTGCATGACGTCGCCTGCGTCCTGAGCCGTGGGCGGTTCTGCCGCTTGGCGAATTCGAGCAACACCTGGGCCACACTCCTGAAAGATCTCCGACGCTGCGCGCACCTCATCGACCTGCACGCGCGTTCCGCGTGGGATGATGGAGGGAATGATCTGGACGCGCGTCTGGCGACAATGGTCGGAGTGATCCGCGGCGAGCAGGGATTCGTCGCAAGCGAGGTTCAGGCTCAATTGCGACGGAGCTACGTCGACTTCCGGCCGAGCCAGCACCTCTGCATGCTCCTCCTCCCCACCAGCGCCCATCCCGCCATCCAGCTCAGCCACGGGACGCTGCGTGACCCGATGACCAAGGCGGTCCTCTGCCGCGTGCGGGAGCAGGGACGGCTCGAGCTGGTCGACGCAACGCTCACGGTCACCTCGACCCCCATCGAAGCCGTCGGCGAATGGACGCTCTATCACGTGATCACCGACCGGCCGGTGGAGCTGCATCGCCACCTGCGCAACCACGACAGGCCGATGGCGGATACGGACCAGGACACGGGGACGTTCCCGTCGGTACCGGTCTGGCCGTAGCCTCTCGGGAACCGTTTCATACGACTCCCCTCTTCACGCCTGACGTTCCTCGCCCGCAAGGACCTAACCCCCTTCTGGACGTGGACCTGAGCCAGCCCCTCCCCGCAACGGCTGGTTTTTTCTTTTTTCTTAGGGATATTCGGGTGTTTTCGAGGACCGATCGCTTGACATTTTCTCGAGAATGCGTACGATCAAGGTTCCGGAAAGGTGGTGGATATGGACCTGGAGGATACGAACGATCCGGGGTTCCGCTTTCGTCTGCCCGATGCATCCGCCCGTCAACTCAACGTCGATCGCGAGGGGGCCCGGCCACATCAACAGACCATCGAGTCGCTCCTCGCCGCACAAGAAGCGGAGTGCGCCAAGACACAGAGACAGCGCTTCCAGACCGTCGCCAAGAACCTGGACACACTGATCACCGTCGGAAAGGTCCTGCATCCCGAAGAGATTCCCATCATTCGCCTCCTCCATGGGGAGTTCTGGGCCGTGGGCGGGAATGGGCTCGCGAAGGTGGGACCCTTCCTGCTTAAGGGAGAGTATCCGCACCCTGCCCATAACCAGTTCACGTACATCGCGCATGATGGGGCGCCGCGACAGTTTCTGGAAGCGCTCAAACTGGCCGTCAATGGACTCGGTTATCACGTGACCGTCCGCAACAAGGGGATGGGCTCACGACCGGAGCCGTACATCGTCCTGGTCCCCTGGGAGGAGGTATGAACATCGTCTGCCTTGAGCTGCGGACGCGCGACCGGCCGGGACACGAGTGTATCCTGATTGGCATCGACACGCGGACCTATACCCTCGCCCGGAAGAAGGGATCGGAACACGGGTTTCAGCTCATCGCCGAAACACCGCTTACGCCGATCCTGAAGGCGCTCCCCTTTACGCGGCCGGAGGCGGCAAGTCGGGTGTATGCGCGCTTGCCGGGCGTGCGTGCGTTCCTGACGGCGCACCTGCCGGAACACGCGCTCTGGATCACGGTCCCGGCCGGGATCATCATCCTGGAACGGGAGCGGAGCTCGCACTGGTGGGGCAATGGCCTGGTCGACCGATCGGCGGTCGTCACGGTCAATCGAGGCTGGAACCCGCATGTTGGCGGAAAGCGGATCCTGAAACACCTCGTCACGGAAGGGAGGATCCTCAAGGACGGTGAGCGGATACGTCTGACATGGGAGGAACGTTCGACAACCCAACGCGAACCGCGGGCCCGACGCTGCTCGGCCTGGCTCTGGAACGAAGGAGGACAAGCGCGGTTCGGGGCACCCGTACGCGTCCCGATCGCCTAAGCCGACCCGTCTCTGACGGGTTTTTTCATCCCTGAAGAGCGCTGAGCTCCGGAGATTGCGCGTTCCGCGTCCGGCGGCATGCGTGCGTCCTTCGCTTGGTTGATGATTCCGATAAGAGCGTTTTTTCGCTCATATAAGCGGATATTTTGGAACATTTTGCTCTTCACCTCTTGACAGGAACACGGTTCTCTGGTATCGTCAGGAACCGGTTTCCACGCGCCATTCCGGCGACCCATTCCGGCCACAACCACGGAGAAGACGAATGCGTCATTGGATGATCCTCATTGCTCTCGGCCTCAACACCCTCGCCGGCTGCGCGGCCCTGAACCGCCGTCCGGTCACTGCGGTCGACGGGACCACCTCCGGGCGGCCGGCGTACCTCACCCTGGAGGCGGAAGGGACCGACCCGTGGGTGGTCTTCATCTGCCGGCCGGACGAGACGTGCGCGTTCTTTGGCCTGTTCCGTTCGGGACAGGCGGCCCGGGTTCGCTGGCGCGACGGCGACTTCATGGTCGTCGCCGACGGAACGGAGGCGGTGCGTACTCCCGATGCGGAGGGCTACATCACCGACGACCAGCGCTGCACACGACGGTTCGTGGGCGAGGCCCAGGTCACAACCAACGCGCAGAACGGCTCCCTGCTGGTGACGCGGCACCTCCGGCACGTCGCAACGCCCCGGAACGAGTGCCTGAAGCGCTACACTCTGGCCGAGGAAGGCCGAAACGTGACTCCATTCTTCTGAGACGCGCAGGACCTGGCAGAACGCCTGGTCCTGGAGCGTGTTTTTTTGTTTAAGGGGGATGGTCACGAGAGCGGTCGGTTACAGGAACGCCTTGCCCACCTTGACAAAACTCGGCTTTGACGCTAGGATTGCGTGTTATTCCGTTGCCGGTGCGGCGGAGACAAAGCAGGGTCCATCAAGGTGAACAGGAGACGTTCGGCGAAGAGTCGGACGGGAGAGAACGATGTTGGAAGGTTTTTGCAGGAAGCTCGGGGACCGACGGCTGCTCATGATCGGCACGGTCGGACGGCTACTCAAGATCGAGCCGATCCATGGGGAGCAGAACCGCGATGGCTTCCCCGCTGTACACGTCACCTGTGTAGGAGTGATGTACCCGGACGAGGTGGAACGATTCTTCGACGACCGGCCACTGCGTCCGATGACAGAAGTCTGGCACAAGAACGGGGAACTACGGCCGTACATCGAGAGCCACGTCCCCGATTATCTGCTGTTCCGTCCGGTGCCGGAAGGGATGGTCCTGATGGAAGCCACCTTCGCCGATGGTCCGGAGTTCGGCGTGCAGGTGATCAAGCGACAGGAGTGGCGCGAGCTGCCGGCAGGGACGCGGATCGCGCACTGCGTCTGGAAGGAGATGGAGGAAGCCCGAGGGGCGGAAACGCCGGCGATGCGGGTCCTGCTCGAAGAGGGTGGGTCCGTCGAGGCGCAGCACGTGATCCTCGCGCGGGCGCCGGACCAGAACAACAAGATCCGCCGGATCCGCTGCACCAACCGGGGCGGGGTGATCGTGCGCGAGGTGGTCGGAGAGACCCCGTAGATGCTCTTTCCCTGCCCAGTGACATCCTGAGAGATGGCGCTGGGCTCTTTACCTGAATAACGCATCCATCATATCCACCGAGAGAGATGCGCGGTTCAGGTGAGGAGCTACTCCTCATGGCCACAACCAAGACAAAAGGAGACGTTCGGCGAAGAGTCGGACGGGACGAGACATGATCCATTATCTGGCCGCTCGCGCACCGCATACGGTCCTGCTCAGTCCGGGGAGGGCCTTCAACGAGCTCATCCGGCGCCACCTGATGTGGGGCGAGCACACCTTCGATCGGTCACCCGGCTCGTTCAGCCTCAACACCGAATTCGCTCAACATAAGTTCGGGAGCTCCTTCCACGGATCCGTCGAACAGATGGCACCGCTCTTTCGCACGACCGAGGCCGACCTCGTCCTGAGAACCGGGAACGTTAACGGAATCGTGCATGCGGCCTACGCAACCAGCTGGCAGCCCGACCTGCGGGAACTGCAGGAACGCGTGCCGCTGATCCTGGAAGGATATGGCGGACTGCGAGGCCAGGACTGGGTCTATCCGGCGACCCAAGCCCTCCTCTACGGGCTCGAATTCTACCCCGTGGACGTGACCGAAGCCCGAATGTTCTCGCAACTCACGACGGACGCGCTGGCGCTCCTGGGCTGGTTCCGCATCGAGACGAGGCGGTCCGTCGGGCAGCTGCTGCATGCCTTCACCCATGATCAGGAGACCGTCCAGAACCTGCTGAACCTGCACCTCCCCGCTTCCGAGATCGATGCGCTCGTGACGGATGCGGGGCGCGATCAGTGCCCGATCAAGCTCGCGCGAGAGCGGAAGATCGGGATGAAGCGGTAGGCGAAACGGACACGTACACCTCTCGTCGTCTTTCCCAAATGGAACGCGACGAGTCTTCCCTTGAAGAGGGCATTCAACCGGTACAATCGGATGCTCGATTCAAGGGAGGAATCCTCCTCACACGCCAAGACACGGGACGATGGCCAAAGAAGCTCCCAACGGAGGGAAACATGAACGATCCGCAAAGACACAAAGAGATCAGCGGCCTTCTCGATCGATACGAGAAGGCGATCAAGGCCCTCGGAGAGATGGTTGGTCGCCTCTACGCGGCCGAGCGCCTTCTCAAGACCAGCGGATTTCGGATCACCTGCAAAGCGGCTCATGACGGTCCCGAGACGGAGGACCTGCGCTCGCAGTATTGCTTCCTCATCCGATTCAGTCCGGAGTGGCGGGAGCTGGTCGACGCCATCACGGCAGCGGTGCGCTACGGGCGGCGCATCCGCCTGCGTCACCTCGGTCATGCAGAAGGGTACCTGCGCCTGAATACGGCGTGGCGAACGCACTATTGCCTGTCCCTCCTCTTCAAGGAAGCGACCCTGCGTTATCGGGACCCCGCGATGCAGGCGGAGATCGAGCGCGTGGTCACGATCGGCTACGACATGATGCGTCGCGCCCGCTTCAAGGAATGGGCGGAACGCGTTCCTGCGGCCACGCACCACGCCGCCGAGCTCAAGCGACTGCAGCGGCAACGGCAACACAGGAGTGAGCTGATCGCGGCGGGCTAATCGCTTCCGTGTGCACCAAAACAACAAACAGCCACAAGCCTTCCAAAGGAGACTGCCATGCCCGCACGCGTCTACTCGTTCTGCACCTGGCTTCTCGACACTGAGACCGAGGCGCTCAAGCGCTTCTTCACCGAAAAAGGTCTCACGCCCGACGGATACCACGGAGTGATTGCGCGGCGGTGCAACCCCCACGTCATTGGTGGAACCTATTTCGCCTCAACCGCGTCGATCTGCGCCGAACTCCTCGAGGAGGGGGCGATGGAAGCGGTGGTCGTCATCAACCGGGCGCAGCCGGAGGACCTGATCCCCATCATCGCGGCGATCGGGCGGACGAAGCGCGCGGTCAAGGTGGTGAAGATCGAGGAGGGGCGCGTCACGGAATACGCCCTGGACCCGTCGAAAGGCTGAAGCCTCGACACCGGGGCGCCTGACTGGCTCCGTTTCCTACCTGAGAAAACGGAGTTTTTTGTTTGTTCTTAGCCGTTTTTCACGATCACCCGTCACGATTGACAAAAGCGTTGTTTTGTAGTATCTTTGGGTATCGTGCCCATTCCGAAAAATTTCCCTTTCTCCCCTTGTTTTAGCCAATCCTCGCCAGAAGACTTGTTCAGGGAACGAGCCTTGCGGCGAGGACTGGTCCTCGAACAGGCGGCAGCCGGTGAGGCTTGCCAAGGAGCGATCATGGGCGTTGTCCGTGAGACCCTCTTCGGCAAGATCGACCTGGATACGCTCACGGCCCTGTTCGTGCTCGGGATCGACCCGACACGACAGGCCGTGCGGCAGATCTCCGGGTCGGCCTCCGCCGAAGCGTTGCGGGATCCCCGCGCGATCTGCCTCGAAGTGGGAGGGACGGGACGAGAGAAAGAGAATAACTTCGATCATCATGGTCCGGCTTCGGGAAGCGGGACGAGTCTGTCGGCGTGCGCGCAAGCGTTGCGGCGACTGGCGCGACTCGTCGATTATGTGGATGAGCTGGACCGTGGCGTGCGGCGCGCCGAGGAGATCGTGGGTGGCGGGTTTCCGTCGCTCGCGCAACTCGTCTCGGGGATGCTGCTCGTCGAACGCGATCCGCAACAGCGGGTCGAATGTGGACTCGAGATCCTGCGCGCGGTCGTGCAGTCCGGACTTGATCCATACGCGAGCATAGAACCGTTGCTCGAACATCTGCCGGGCGCAACCCGGTGGGCGGAAGAGAAGCGGCGACATGATCGTGCCTTCGAACAGGTCTGTGCGGAGGCTCAATGGCGCACGACGGCCGGCGGGGCCAGCCTCGCGGTGGTCGAGACGAGTTGGGTTGGCGCTCCGGGCGCCTTGTATGGGCGCGGCGCGATCTTCGTGGTCGCACTGAACCCAGCGATGGAGGCGGCGGGCGGGAAGACCGTCCGTAAGTTCACGGTCGCCGGCCATCGGCAATCCGTGACCGCTCTCCTTGAACCGCTTTGCGCGCTCGAACCCGGATGGGGCGGGCCGCAGCATGGGACCATCATCGGCTCGCCGCGAGATGCGTCGAGCGGGCTCGGCCTCGAACAGGTCGTGGCCCTCGCCATCGAACGGCTCTAGCCGTCTGATGGTTACACGGACCCCTCCGGCACGTCTCCAGTAGCCATAAGCGCGAACGAGATGGGCACGCATTCCAGGCGAAAAGTCCACCTGGACCGTTCGGGAGCGGCATTTCGGCCGTAACCGGACGGGGCGCGATCAAGCGCATGCGACTCCCCTTCCTTCCGGGTGGACGAACCTGGAAGGGGCGTGGAGCCGTGTCCCGTGACCGTTCTCAAGTATCTTTCCTTCCGTGGGCCCGACGATCTCAAGGTGATCCCGGCCGACGCCCCCGTGCTCGGCATCGAGGTCCCGCCCACGACGGCCGCGGCGGCGCGTGAGCGCTGCACGCTCGGCATCGTCGACCCGCAGCACACCGAGGGCATGCGCATGAGCGCGGCCCTCGCGTGCCTGCACGATGACAGCCCCGCAGCCCTGGCCTTCTTCGAACGGGTGCAGGCCGGCTCCGACAAGGAGATTTGGCTCATCACGCCGCGCTTCGACCTCGATGCGGGCGTCGCGATGGCGCTCCTCACGATCCACGCCGACCACGTGATGAACAAAGCCATGCGTCAGGTGGACTGGGACCGACTCGCGGAGCGGATCGATCTCGTCGACCGGGCGGACAACTTCACGCCCGGCACCACGATCGACTGGCCGGGGCCGCAGGCGCTGCCCACGGTCGAGAGGCCCTGGCTGCCCATCGGCGGCGCGGGAGAGATCGAGGAGCTCGCGGGACCGAACTGGCTCACGGGCTGGACGGTGGGCACGGTCGGGCTGCCGCTCGAGGTTGTCGTGAGCGCCCTGCGGTACTGGCTCGAGCATGGGATGCCCGAGAACGGACCGTTCATCAACGATCCGGAGATGGTCGCGGGCGCGTCGGGCCTGAAGGGCAACTTCCCGACCCTGCTCTGGGCCGCGAAGGAGGCGGCGCAACGCTCGCGGGTGGCCATCGCCGAGGCGCTCGCCAAGGCGAACCTGGAACCCCAGGCCATCCACGACGGACGGGCGGTCTTCATGGACCTGACCAAGATCCGGCTGCCGAGCAACGCCACGGCAGGGATCGGGTACTGCTTCGCGCCCGTGTCGACGGTCTACCTGTCCGATGCGCGGGCCGGGCACAACCGGTACAGCGTGGCGTGTTTCAACCCCCGGTACCTCGACTTCAAGCGCTTCGTCGAGGAGATCAACGCGCTCGAGCAGGGCGGGGGAACGTGGGGCGGGAATCCGGCGACCGGCATGATCGGCTCGCCGCTCGACATGCCGACGACGGTCACGATCGAGGCATTCCTGGCGACCGTGGGGCGGTGCCTGCGGTAACGCGACACCGCCAAACGACAAGCGAAGAAGCCTGGCAAGAACAACCGGCGGGGAGCACCGACTGGCGCTCCCCCTCTTTACTGGGTGCATTTCGTGCCCCCTGAGAGAGCCAACCGCAAGGAGATTCACACATGTACAAGGGTCTCAACATCCTCATCGCGAACGACGAAAAAACCTTCAACCAGATCCCGCACGGCGCACCCGTCCTTGGGATCAACGCCTCTGGCCGCGGATGGGACCTCGCCCGGCGTTGCCCGCTCGGCGTGATCTTGCCGATCGAAGAGCCGGACGGCTTCCATACGGTCGCCTGGACGGCGCTCACCGAGACTCCCGAGCAACTCGCCTTCGTGGCGGCGGTGCGGCGGGAACCGGGTAAGGTCTGGATCGTCGCCCAGGAGCTGTCGCTCGATGTGGCAGTGGCGATCATCACGCTCGTCGATCGGACCCAGGCAGAACCGCAGAGCAAACCGCTTCCGGAAACGCTGGAATGCTCAATCTTCGAACGCAGAGACCGCCAGCTGCTGTACCGACGCTGGCATGCGCTGGTCGAGCGGGTCGACCAGACGTATCGGTTCGTGCATGGCATGATCAGGACCTGGCCCGGCGAACAACCCATCTACCAACCGTTCGTGCCGCATGGGTTCGGGTTCCCGCACGAGGTTCGGCTGGTCGCGCCGTTGGAACAGATCGTACGCTGGACCAAGGATACGGATCAGAATGCGCTCGAACATGCGCTCGAAGGGATCGCGGAATGGCTGGGAACTTCCCGCGATTACGGAATGACCACGTTCGAAGACGCGCGTGTCGTCGGAACGCAGGCGCTTGCCGAGGGCAACGTCCGCACCCTGCTGCTCGCCGCACGACAACAGGCGTGTAGCGAGCGTCACGCGGCCTTCGCGGAGCTCCGTCAGCAGAAGATCTTCCCCCGACCCATCCTGGATGGGCGGATGGTCCGGCTGGACCTGCGCGGCAAGCCGGTTCGGCCGGAAACGACGGCGAACTTCTGCTTCCGCGTCGCGCCGGTGGCACTGATCCTGTTCACGACCGAGGCATCGAGCGAGAAGCGGACGGTGGACGGGTTCTTCCCCGTCTGGTTCCACGAACGGTATTTCGATCGAGATGGATTCCTGACGGACGTCCGCAAGATGGAGCAACGCGACGGCGAGTGGCGGGCGACCGGCTGGCTTCAGAAGAGCCACGGGAATGCCGTTTCGCCTCGGAACGGCAGCTCGTTCACGGAGGAAACGCTGCTCGCGCTCATGCAGAAGCACTTGCGTTAAAACGCTACACCTTGTAGAAAAATCCAGCGGGCGGCAGATGAGCTGCATCGACCTGCGCGGGACCCCCATCTCCATCTACGAGGGCTCACGCATCGGATTCGCCAACAGCTCAGCGAACCTCGTAATCTCCTACTCGGAAGACGGACGGACCATCCGCTACAGCGTCTGGCCCTTCAAGGCCGACTTCAATGGGAAATCCTTCCTGGACCTCGTCCGCAAGGCGGAACCGGGCGAGACGGGCTGGAACTGGATCGAGGATCCCGACGCGGGCTTCAGCGACGTGCTGTCGTCACGCGCCAACCCGAGCGCGCTTACGCCTGAGGCGATCCTCGCACTGATGGAACGGTGCCGGACGTAGGTGCGCGGTGACGCCCCCTGACCTCGGATTTTCCCCAATCTGAGGTCTTTTTCTTTCCTCCGAATTTTGAGGACGTGCCGAAGCGGCATTACGTCACCACCGCGCCTCGCTGACGTCTTCTTGCCACGAAAATCCAAGGACCGTTCGAGGGTTTCATCTCGGTCTTTTTTATGGATCGGGGATTGACAAAATGCTCCGACATGGTACCGTCGCCTGCAGGAGAAGATCGATGGAAACAGACCCCTGGAGCCAGTTGAACCAGCAGAACCAGGCGTACACCGACGCCCTAAAGAAACTGCGCGACGCGCAATGCGCCGCCAACCAGCTCCTCGTCGAGAAGCTGTTCACCGGCGTCGCCAAGCGCGGGATGGTCGAGGTCTCGCGGCTCACGACCAACGGCCGCAACGTCATCAAGGAAGAGGATATCGGCCGGATGGCTCCGGACCTGGCCTGGTTGATGCTGAAGCAGGAGTTCGAGCGGGCCACCCGCCTCCCGTTCATGAGGTATTGGGAGCTGGTGCTGGCCTCCCTCCCCGACACGGTCCCGGCAAGCTCCACGCTGGACGAAGGCGTGCCGCTCCCGACGGTTACACCTGAGGCGCGTGCCGAGATCCTGAAAGCCTGTAACGCGAAGGACGGCCAGCACACGGTCCATCCCGAGATCCTCGATCTCGTCATCGCCTGCGTCGAGCAGGACCCGCACTTCCTGCTTCCGGGACTGGGGGCAGCCTGCTTCGGGAAGCTCCACGTGAACCTCGTCACGGCCAACGTCTGGCGCGCCCTCCGGGCGGCAGCGACCGGCTGAACCCTGCAACGCGGGGTGTTTTTTTGTGTAAATATTCTCATGCGTTCAGAAACGATTCCTTCCTCTCATGCCGATGATCATTGAAAAAGTGTGAACCTGTCCGCTTCCGTGTTCATGCGAAGAGGATTGACAAAATCCCCCATTCCGCTATCGTCCACCCTCAGGAGGAACGGAACATGCCAAGAACCCCTTGGTCAGAGGTCGAAGCCCTGGACAGCAAGGCGCGCGCCGATCGAGAACAACTCGACACGGTTCGCGAGAAACAGGGCGAGCTCAGCCAGACCCTCGCGGAGAAAGCCTACGATGAGCTCGCCAAGCGCGGAGTGACGGAGGTCGCGCAGCTGATGAGCGACGGGCGGGACGTCCCGACCAAAGATGAACTCGAAGCGATGGACAAGGTCAACCTGGAAGCCTACGAAGCGGCCCTGAAGCACGAGCTCGAGCGGCCGACCTTCGTCCTGCTCGTCCTCTACAGCGCCTGGCTCGCGGAGACCCTGCCGGAGGACCTCTCGACCCTCGGAACGGACACGGCGCGGCCGCTCCCGGCCTGCCCGCCGGAGGTGCGCGTGCGGATCCTCCTGGAGAGCGGCGGGAGCAGCTCGAAGACGCCCCCGGAGATCCTCGATCTCCTCATCCGCGGCCTCGAGGAGGCTGATGGCATCGACCTGCCCGGCCTGGGACGACTGGCCCACGGCCAGCTCACAATCGACGTCCCGACCCTGACGAGCTTTCGTCGGATCAACCAGAGACGGCGGGACGCGGCGGCGGGCTGACAGCTACCCCTATGGGGTTTTTTTATACCTAGTCTGCGCTTCTTTATTTGTAAATACTAGATTGACAAAACAGCATTTTTCTGGTATGATGGAAGTCACTATCTCGCCAGGATAAAACGGCTTCACTTAGGGAAAAACACGGAAAATACCTGATCTTAGCCAAAATAAAGGCCATTCTTGTCAAGGGTTCGACCCCCGATAAAACACATCATTTCAGTTATTTCGCTCAAATAAGGGATTTTTGCTCGCCCTAGCGCTGCAGGAACGTGAAGCGTTGTGGCGAGGAATGATTCCTCAACGTCCTTTCCCCCTCAAACAAGAACGGGCCTCCCTGCCCATGGCCAGGCGGCCAGAACCGCCTGGAAGTCCGCGTGAAAAACGGGCCGAGCAGGGTGGGTTTCGCCGCAAGGCACCCCTGGCTCGTGGAGAATTAAGATGATGGACCAGAACAGTGGCATTGGTAGCACGGCGGACCTCCCCATCGCCTCGTTCAGGCAGGAGATCGTCCACACGGTGGCCAACCACCGCGTGACGATTCTGACCGCGGAGACGGGCGCAGGGAAGTCGACCCAGGCGCCCCAGTACTTGCTCGAGGCCGGGTACACCCAGGTCGTGACACAGCCGCGCATTCTCGCCGCCTATACGGTGGCCGAGCGCGTGGCGACGGAGCGTGGCGAGACCCTGGGCGAGACAATCGGGGTGAACAGCAGCCGAGACAAGATCTTCGGCGAGCGCACCCGCTGCGTCTTCGCAACGGACGGGCTCGCCATGATTCGCGAGCTGATGGGCGTCCGCAAGAACAACTTGCTGGCGCTCGACGAGGTGCACGAGTGGAACATCCACATGGAGGTCCTCGTCGCATGGGTCAAGCTTCAGATGAAGCGCAACCCACATTTCCGGGTCATCCTCATGAGCGCGACGCTCGAAGCCGAGGCTCTCGCGGCCTACTTCGGCGGCGCGCCCGTCATCAGCGTCCCGGGGCGACTGTTCGACGTGACGGAGCAGGATCCCGGGGCCGACCTCGAGACCGACGTCGCCAACCTGGTCCGCAAGGGCCACAACGTACTGGTCTTCCAACCGGGCAAGCGCGAGATCGACGAGTGCATCCGCAAGCTCAACGAGCGGCGGGTGAGCGCAGAGATCCTGCCGCTCCATGGCGACATCACCAAGGAGGAGCAGGCCAAGTGCTTCAAGCATTACGGCCGCCCGAAGGTGATCGTGGCGACGAACATCGCCCAAACCAGCGTCACCATCGACGACATCGATGCGGTGGTGGACTCGGGGATGGAGCGGCGCGTCGAGCTCGTCGACGGCGTCGAGGGCTTGTACCTCAAGCCGATCTCGTTCGCCGACGCCAAGCAGCGCAAGGGCCGTGCCGGGCGCACCAAGCCTGGCATCTACATCGACCACTGCCCGGCGCGCGAGGAGGACCGGCTCGCCTTCCCCAAGGCGGAGATCCTGCGGACGCGCCTGGACCAGACGGTCCTCCGGCTCGCGATCGCCGGGTTCGACGCGGAGGAGCTGGAGTTCTTCCACCAGCCCAAGCGCGGGGACATCCTCGAAGCGAAGCGGGCGCTCAAGGCGCTCGGCCTCATGGACGCGAATGGCGTGGTGACCCCGAAGGGCCACACCGTGTCGAAGATGCCGATCTCAGTCGAGCTCGGCTGTATGGTCCTGGAGGCGGACCGCCTCGGCGTCGTGGACGACGTGCTGAGCATCGCCGCGATCCTCGAGGTGAACGGCATCACGGTCACGCGGAAGGACCCGGACACGCGTGAGGTCATCCGCAAGTGGATCAAGTTCTGCCCCAGCGAGACCGAGTCGGACGTCATGGCCCAGCTCGCCGTGTTCAAGGCGGCACGCGATCTGGCGAAGAACGTGCAGTATTCCGACGTCGGCATCCACGGCAAGAACTACGGCCGTGCCCTCGAGGTGCGCCGTCACCTGGCCGAGGCGATCAAGAGCCACACCCGCATCCGCTTCGGCACGACCGGGCGGCGTGAGGACATCCTCCGCGCGGTCTGCGCGGGGATGGTCGACCACCTCTATCGCCGCGAGTGGGGGGCGTTCGTCAACGGCGACCGGGTCGAGCGCGAGCTTGGCCACGAGTCCGTCCTCACGGGCTCGCCGGATTGGATCGTCGGCCGGCCGGTCGACATCCAAGTGAAGGGAAAGTACGGACCGCACACCCTGAATCTCGTCGGCATGGCGACGGCCATCAAGCCGGAGCAGCTGGCCGAGATCGCGCCGCAGCTCGTGCGGCGCGAGACGGGACTCTTCCCCCGCTACTGCCCCGAGCAGGACAGCGTCGTCTCCACGACGCGCCTGTTCTTCCGAGAGAAGCTCGTGAGCGAGACCGAGGTCGCCGATCCGCATCATCCGGACGCGGCGGACCTCTTCGTCGCCTGGATGGCGAACGAGATGCTGCCGGGCTGAACCGGCCGAGACTGGGCGACCTCGACAACGTCGCCCCCTGCCCTCGTCGGACCACACGGTCCGACGAGGCATCAACTGGAGGCCTCGCGCTGGTGCGCGGGACCGCCTGAGATGAGAACAGGAAGAAGGAGATCAGAAAACATGCAGTTCTATGGCTGGATCTTGGCGGTCGTCATCGGCGCCCCCATCGGCTTGGCCCACTACCGGCTTCGCCGTTGGTCGGCCAAGCTGGTTCCGCAGGATGCTCAGATATCCACGGAAGACACCTTCGAAGCGATGGCGATCAGCGTGGCCCTCATCGGGATCATTGGCGCCCGCCTGGGTGACGGCGACGTCCTCATGCGGGGCCCTGCCACACGCGTAACCATCGCGATGGTGGTAGCCTGCTCCCTGCTCAGCGAAGTGGCGGGGAGCAGCTGGCTCAAGCGAACGCTCGCCCATGAGCGCGGCATGCGGAGCCGCACCATGAACAACCTGGGGCGCCCGTGATCACCGAACTCGACCCCGTCTGCGGGCTCTTCCTCGCCGTCATCCTCGCGATGATCGTCGGCGATCTCGCGGATACGCTCTTCCGTCAACACACGATCGGCGCAGATGGGCCTGCGCGACATCCGCGGCGGGTCCTCGCCCACCCTTCCCGCCGCTGAGCATGTGCTCGGTGGCGGGGTCTTTAACCGGAAGGCCAAGGCCACGTGCTTTGGCCTCCTGAGAAGAAAATCAACTCGCAACACGTTCAAGAAAATCGGGAGAAAAGATCATGGAACTCGTTCGTTCAATCGTGGTCCACAACCGTGGCGTCTTCGAGGAGATGCGTGACCTCAACACGCGTGCCGGGAAAACCGTCGTCACGGTCCCCACGCAGGATCAGCTTGAGCAGATGCTCAAGGAGGTATTCGCTGGCGCGCGTCGGATGGCCGACCTCGATAGCGAAACGCTCGAGATGCTCCGGCTCCCGCCGGTCGACGCGGCTCTCAGCGCGCGCGTGAAGCGGGACAACCCCGACACGATCACGCTATTTGGGCGGGCCTTCGACGTGATCTACGACGAGGGCTGCGCGCCGCGCATCGTGCTCGACGAGGCCACGACGCGGTCCCGCTGGCGCAGCCTGCCCGATGCGGGCGTGACCCTGCCCGGCGGGCGACGCGCGGAGGTCGTCCTCCGCCTCTCGACCTGGAACACGGACGAGGACACCGACCTCGTCGCGCTCAAGCAGCGCTACGAGGAACGAATCATCGGCCCCGCCTGGGACGCCTGGCGTCACGGGGCGCCGGTCTTCGACATCCCGAACGTGGCCGACCTCGCCACGGCGACGGTCGCACCGTTGCTTGAGACCGTCTGGCAGACGCCGGACGGCCAGCGCCAGCCCGCGTACGGGACGACGGCCGTCAACTCCTTCCAGTACTACGGCCAACCGAGCCCGTTCCTGCGCCAGTGGTTCCGCAACCGCGCGGAGGCCGAGACCGCCCACGCGACCGCGGTCGCCAAGCTGCAGGCGATGAAGGGCCACGCCGCGACGCTGCGCGAGATCGAGCGCCTGCGCGCCGAAGCGCGGACGCAGCAGGGACAGATCCGTAGCCTGCGACAGGGCGCGGGGAGCAACTGGTACATCCTCGCGAACGTGGTCCGCACCGGCGCGGATACGCTCATCGACACGTGGCTGGACAGCCTCACGACCGTCGAGGCGATCAACGCCTGGAAGACGAACGCCGCCGCGATGATCGTCACGCTCAACGCGGCATTCGCCCCGAAGCCGCCGTCGGTCGCGTCACTCGCGGCCCTGAACAACCGCTTCGGGAGCAAGTACAGCAAGGCCAACGGCCCGCGCCGCTGAAGCGAAGAAGGTGAGCCCAACGGAGACAGTCCTAAGGGTTCAAACCTCCTAACCGAATTGCCGAACCCGAACCCAAGGCCTACGCCTTCCTCGCCCGCTTTGCCTCACGGCAGAGCGGGTGTTTTCTTTCAAATAACGAGTTTATTTCTTGAAAAAGCTCACCTTCCCCTTGACAGGACCAGCCCTTTCTGATATAAAGCTCCGTGGCTTAAGCGGCCGTCCCGGTGGACGAGTGCTTCCCAAACCGACTCGGTGGGAACCGAGAGACGACGAATGGAGAGAGAAGACATGTTCTATCTGTACTACGACCTCAGCGGCAAGGCGTGTAACGCCCTCACCCTCGATCCGGCGAAGACCTGCACCGCCATCCCCATCGGGGTGAGCGCCGAGCGCGTCAAGCGAGCGCGCGAGACGATCGGCCCCATGAACGTGGTTGCCTCGCCCATCACCCCCCTGGAGGGGGTGGGCGCGGGAACGACGATTCTCGGGCAGCTGCTCGCCAATCGGACGTACTTCGACCGGGTGTGGGGCGAGCGCTATCCTGGCAGCGATTGCCTCCTCGTCGCCGACCGGCCGGACCTCGGGACCGTGGTCGCCATGGACCTGTTGACGGGCTGTCTCTCGCACGGCAACTGGTACCCGGAAGTGGTCGCCAAGCCCGATGCGCCCAAGATGCTCCAGCTCGACCGCGCTCGGATCGACAACTACCACAAGATCCTGCACGGTGATCCGCAGACCTGTGCCGTACCCGAGCAGATCCTGCGCTGGTACGAGCGTGACGTCGGAATCAGCTTCGCAGCCGTCGTCGGGGCCGTCGGGCACCACCTCGGCTGCTGGAAGACGCACACGGAAACCTGCGACCTCTCGTTCGAGGCGGCGGTCCGCGAGGCCGTGATCAACGAGACGTACAACCCCCTCCTCTTCCACGCCGCGCAGCAGGTGGAGCGCGACGCGAAGCCCACGCGGCGCTGAAGATCCTCGGCAAGCCCGGATCCATCCGGAGCTTGCCCTCTTTCCGGAACGTACAACATCTTGCACGCTCCCTGAGAGCAGAAAAACCGAAAAACAGAGGAGGTTCTTTCCATGGATCAAGCAGATCCGCTTTCACCCCCAGACGCCCTCTTCTTCGATCTCTCAAGGCCTGAGGCAGGCATCGAACGCGCTCGAGACCATTTCTTCGCCCACCGCGACCCAGCCACGGGGCGAGCAGGCAGCCTGACAGAGAAGTTCGCCCCGATCGGCGTGGACATCGGGCTCGATACGCTCCACAACCTCTGCGGAAGGACCGTCGTCGGTGCACGCGTCCTGCATAATGGACTGTTTCCCCGACGAGGGACCGGCGCCTCCTCCGCACACGTACCGCTCCTACGCTGCCTCCTGCGGGACCACTGTCAGGCAAGAGAAGCTGTCGAGGCCGCGTTCACGGAGGGCTTGCGACCGGCCTTCCTGGCAAGCCTCCCCACCCTGCGGACGATCGCAGTCATGACTTTCCTCCGACGTTGCTGGGCGGAACAGCGCTGGGTCGGAAAGGCACCGGAAGGAGCCGACCGAGCAACCATCAGGCGGCACGCGCGTTGGCTCTGCGGGCTCCGACGGATAGACGCCGACTCGGAGGACGAGATCGGCGTTCCGATCCAAATCACGCGCCTCTACCTGCTCAGCGATGGCCTGCCCCTGGCACACGTCGTCTCGGCGATCGACCTATGGCTGAACGAGACGCCAACGCCCGGGCTCGCGACAAGCTCGGAGCCCTCCTTCCAAGCCATCAGGAGCAATCCGGTCGAGCTGTATCGAACCGCTTGCAAGCTGGCCAGGAGATCCTAACCGCTCGCCCTTCCCCGTTCCGCCAGGCATTGGCGTGAGCGGATGTTTTTTTGTTCGGGATATCCCATTTTTCTGGCACGGAATCCTTCCCGTCTATTCCGATCTTGACAAAATGACCGTCCTCGGATACGTTGGGCCGTCAGCCAGCCCAGAAGGAGGACGATCACCGTCCTCCACGCGCAGGCCCGACAGGGAGATAGCCATGACCGCACCCGCTTCGCACGTACGGCACATCGACCTCAGCAAGAACCCTGGCGACGTCGAGCGCCTCCCCGAGGGCGCCATCTGCATCGGGATCGAGCTGCCGTTCGCGGCCTACGCCAAGGCCCTGGGCTCTCGCAGCAAGGACGGGGAGGTCCTGGACAACACGGTCCTGGGCGGCGACTCGGCCCTGCGTCGGCTCCTCGCCAATGACACGCTCTTCCACGCACGTTGCGACATGCTGGTGACCCGCGGCAACCCGATCGCCTACATCACGGACAAGCCCGACCTCAAGACGGTCGCGGCCGTGGCGTTCCTGTGCGAATGCCGGTCCCAGGGCCGCTGGGCTGGCACGCCCGATCCGCAGGCGAGCGAGCCCATGGCCCGGCTCCAGAAGCGTTGGCTCAAGAACCTGTGGAAGATCGCAAACAACGAGAGCGGCCTCGGCCTGCCGGACGAGATCCTGGAGGCCTACCGTGAGACGGAAATGAGCCTCGAGGCTTGTGTGAGCCTCCTGGACATGTGGTCGGGAAACGGCGCAGCCTCCTCCACACGGGCCGACTGGAACGCGCTCTACACGCAGCTCGAGCGGTCGCTCCAGGCGCGCTAGAGCATCCAACGCAGATGTAAGAGACTGGTCCCATTCCATCGTCCGCGCGCTCATCCCTGCCCGCCCTGCCTTCCGGCAGAGGCGGGCTCTTTTATTTCGTCATTCCACCGCGCTCCTCTCTCCCTGCTCATGGGGTGGGATTTTTTGCTTATTTTAGCGAAAGAGAGGCTAAAGAGAGGCTATTGGCGCGGGTAATTACTCTTTTTGTATAACTATATTTAACTCAAATTTCCTTTATTTTAGCCAAATATTCAAATAGTATCCTCCTATCCTTGACAATCCCAACGATTCCTGCTATACTATGTAAACAAACGCATCGCCAGACAGCCCCTTTCGACGGAACATTAACTAGGTCTTTCGCCAAAAATACCTTGAAATGCTCCGTCTTTCGTTGTCTTGATCACCCATTAGTGGTCCTCCCTTGCCCGTACGCCTGAAGAACGCGTCCGCCAAGGGAGCAGGACTCCCTCGGCGTGCCGTCCGCACGAGCCTCTCGTTGCGCAACGGCCGCGAACCGCGCCCAGGCGAAGCCTGTCGGCGCATCCAACCAAAACGAAGGAAGGAGGGAATCGAATGATGTAGGGAAAGCGCCTCTCGAGCGAGGGCGCGGTAAAATAGCATCGCTCACTCGCCTCCTCCCTTTGATGGGGGTGGGTTGGCATGATCGACGAGATGGTCAGGAGAGGCGCCCGTTCAAGGCGTTTCATCCGGGTGCGCGGCGCCCGCGACTTCGCTCGTTCGACCATGTCCGTCCAGGATGCGAGATCCGCCTCTCACGAGGCTAATGCCGCGGACCACGGCATGACTATGTCGGCAGGGCGACTCGAAACGAGTTGGTCCACCACCCACCGACGCATCGCCCGCGCCCCCTGCTACGACACCCGCGACGCAGGCAGGCACGATTGTCCGCCCGGTAACCCACGAAGGGCCCAGGCACCGCACAACCCTCTCTGTGGAAACGGAGAGACCCTCGGTGAGCATGAACGTTATCGAAGCGCCATGGTAGAGGGCGCGAACATAAATTCAAAACGCGTGCTCAAACACGCCCTCCCCCCGCTCAGGCCGGGTCTCCCCTGAGGAGAGAAAGCCTCTGGCCCTCCCCACGCGGGGAGCGCCCACCGCATCGGTCCGCCGGCACTTCGGCCGACGGACAGCTTGCTCGGAGAACGCGGCCCCGCACCGGGTCGCCGCAGACCTCACGGCAACAACCTCGCCTCGAGCGCCTGCGTCGGCCTCGAGCGAATCCAACGAGGAAAGCGATGAAGAAACTCGAAACGTAGGCCGGGACGACGGCCATGAGGACTGATCACGCACATCCATCGTCCAAAAAGCGGTCAAACTGTCGGGTGCGGCTCCTTGGGGAGCAATCAGCGACATGAGACCCACCCCACAAACGCCCCGGCTTCCGAAAGGATATGTCGGGGAAGACGCCTCCTCCTTCCCACCGCACGATGTACGCGACGCGCGCCCGAACAGCGAGTTCGAGAGCACGCCACGCGACTGGAAGCGGCCCACGGGCCATCCGAACCATCGCACGACGAGGAGACGCAACAACATGAACTCGGGGACGTTACGCCCCGACCCACTAGGTTCCGGCGATGCTTACGAGCGTTGCCGGGACCCCCACCTTCTGCGATCCACTCGCTTGGATCTCGGAAGGAGGGTCAGAGGAGTTAACAAAGAGGCAGTCATTCAAGGAAGACGGCCGGTGGGTAACCCCCGCGAACCGGTCCCAAAACTTTCCTTGCCCACGTTGGTCGGACGAAGGGGCCACCCGACCTCCTCCTCGTCTCTCACACCCCTCCATGTCCTCGCGCTGGAAACAGCGCAGGGAAGTCTTCGACCCAGAAAGCAGTTGTTCGTCGTCTGCACACCGTCACGGAGAGGCGCCCCGCCTCCCGTCGACCGCGCCCTCGCGACGCCGACCTGCTCGGTTCTGGAATCCTGAGACGCGGACAAGCCCGCGTCGCTCTCCACGGTTCGTGGACAGGTGTTTTCACCCGTCCATTGTGAACAGGTGCCGCCGCCGTTCTTAACGGCGACATGCTCCACCAAGGGAGTCCGAAGACGCCATCTGGGAGCTGCGCGGTGGACCGCGCGACGCAAGCGCGCCCCGCATGCCCCCTCTCTCGGCGAAACGTTCGTAGGTAACCTGCCACGAACGTCCTCGCCGACACCCCTCTTGCGCGATCCACTCGCTGGATCTCGAAAGAGAGGTGAACGCCGAGAACCTTCTCCTGCACACGCAGCGAGAGCGCCCTCGGCCCTTCCCCTGACCATGCGAGGCGTCGTGTGGTCGGGCCGAAGGATCCTCTAAGCCCCGCATTCGGCGGAGGCAATGAGAGTGAGAACGGTTCTGAACGCTAAACAATGAAGACGACCATCGGCCTCGCCACCCGCACTCCCGGCAGCCACCACAACAGCGGCGGCGAGAGCAGCCCGCAGCCCGCGCGGCCCCGCTCGACCTCGGCGGAGATCCGCGCGGTGTTCTACCAGGAGAGCCGCCGCGGGCGGCCCTCGTTCGGGGGGAGACGGGTCGGCGGGCTGTAGGCCTGCACCCAACCTGGCCCACGTGGCACGCACAACAAGTGCGCGCCACGTGGGCCCCAGACACGAGCGTTCGATCGCAAGATCGAGCCTTCGTAAATGGACACCGCCCGCTCGAATCCTGGAACGGTTTCCCGGATCTCGTGCGCGCAACACCTCTCAAAAATCCGAGCCTTGTCGGAGATCTCTGATCGGATGGACAGCGTCCATCAAAAGACATGGCACGGAAAGCGAGAGCCAAAGGAAAGGAGCCCGTCATGAAGCGGTTCAACACCTCCTACTGACCATACACGCGCCGCGGCGCCGTGGCGGAGGGAGGATCGGCTTCTGAACGCGCCGATCCCTGCCGCCATGGCAACGTCCGCGGAGACCGGTCTCTGCGGACGCTCAGCAGACCCGCTGGAACATTGGTCGCCCCTACGGGCATGCGCTTCTCCCCACGTCGAGGACGACGTGAATACTGGGAAGAAAGAGGCGCCGCTAATGGAACAGCTTCATCGGAAGGACGTGTCATCATGGTGACCTGAATACGCGTAAACGCTGCGCCGTCTCTCGCCTGCCCCACCGGCAAGACCGCCCCACGCCCTAAGGGTTGGGACGGAAGACGGCACTTCCCCCGGCGGACCAGCAACCGCCACGCCCCCCCCCCAGCTCCTCGGAGCCCCCTCCCCTCGGCCATGCGCGTTTTCGCTGGCCTCCTCGCGGCACCCTCACCCGGTCCGCATCCCCCCTGTCTCCATCAATCGCTTGGTGGATACGGTCTGGGATTAGGTCCTTCACAACGAAGAAGAGAACATTGCCAAGCGGCAGGATTTCGATCCTGCCTCTCGGCAAGGTGTCAGTGTTCGGAAGCCATTCGCATCGGCCCCGGATACGACGCCCTGTTCTCACCACGGGCGAAAGCCCACCATTCCACGGAGAAGACACCATGAACAAGCCCCAGACGACCGGCCGCCCCTCGTTCACCCTCACCGTCCGCGGCGTCGGCGGCGCCATCGTCGTGCTCGAGGCGGCCCTCAAGGTCGCCCAGACGGCGACCGAGACGGTCACCGCGAACCCCAACGCGGCGCCCGAGCGCAGCATCGCCCTGCCGAACAAGCCCGCGATGCTCGAGCTCCGCGCGGTCGCGGAGGAGATGGCCACGGACGGCGAGCAGACCACGGCCATCGACGACCTCATCGTCTGGTCGGAGAGTGGCAGCTTCGTGGCTGGGGCGACCATCGTCCCCGGCATCGAGGCGGCCATCGCGGCGGCGCAGGCCCTCGCGGCCCGCCTCGCCGAGAAGGCGGCGGCCGCGGAGGCCGAGGCGAAGCTCTACGACAGCCTGCTCAAGCGGCAGATCGACGGCGTCGCGAGCCAGAAGGCGCTGCGCGAGCGCGCGCGGACGGAGAAGGTCGAGGGCTACCTGCCCTCCGACTGGATCCGGTTCCCCACGCCCCAGCGCAACGCGCTGAAGGGATCCGCGAAGGAGATGGAGGCGGCCGAGGCGACCCTCGCCAAGGACGTCGCCGTCGTCGACGTGCTCGTCCTCATGCGGGCGGCCACGCTCCGCCTCAACGAGACCGCGCGGAAGGGCCACGCGCACAACGTGCCCTTCGGCTCCGTCATCGCGGAGCCCGACGGCCGCAAGGTCGCGCGCGACACCAGCGTCGGCAAGGCGTACATCGCCGAGGTCGACGCGCGGATCGCCCGCCTCCTCGCCGAGATCGTCGTGGCCGAGGAGAAGATCGCGGCGACCAAGGCAGCCTTCCAGGCCCAGATCGACGCGGTCTTCGCCCGCATCCAGGTCGTCGCGGGCAGGGGCTTCCGCGGCGACATCGTCCGCACGAAGCGTGAGGACATCACCCGCGGGAACATGGCGAAGCTCGTGGCGGAGCTGGCCATCCTCGAGAAGAACATGGGGATCGGCGCGAAGCCCGCCCCGGTGGCGGCCGCCAAGCCGGCGCCGGCGGCCCCCGCGGCCAAGACCACCCCGGTCGCGGCCAAGGAGCCCGAGGCCCCCAAGGCCGCGGAGCCCGTCGCGGACGCGGTCAGCGTCAAGCAGGTCGAGAGCGAGCTCAACCGGGTCAACGGCCTCATCGGCCGGTACAACTTGGTAGAGCGTAAGCGCGACCTCGAGACCATCATGGAGCGCGCTGGCGGCAACGCCACCAAGGCGCTCCGGGCGGTTCACGAGCTCGAGCTGTTCTACCTCGGACGTGTCTCGGGGCGGAACAAGCCGCTCGTCGAGGCACGCATCGCGGAGGTCAACACGCTCCTCGGCCGCGGCAAGCGCCCGTCCAGCCCCGCCCCACCGGGCCGGGCGGCGAAGTCCCGCTGCAGGGCCAGCAGCGCCGCGCGCACCTCGGGATGGACGCCCACGCGGCTGGCCAGTTCGCCGGCGG
>CAZURG010000017.1:0-20788 GCA_964623645.1 uncultured Gammaproteobacteria bacterium
GGACCGGCCCGTCCCAGTGGGAAAGGGCGGGCCGTGGGGCGCCAGCCCCACCCCCATGCCGGGGGCGGAGTATTGACTTCTTCTCTTCACGCCAAAAGCACCCCCCGGTAGGATTACCCTCGTTATGCCCGACCTAGAGACCCCAAACGCCCTCACCGGCCGCTTAGAGCCCCGCGCTCTCGTAGACGAAATCCAAACCTCGTTTTTGGACTACGCCATGTCCGTCATCGTCGACCGCGCCCTCCCGGACGCCCGCGATGGCCTGAAGCCCGTCCACCGCCGCATCTTGTACACCATGTACAAGATGGGTTTGCGCGCGAATAGCTCGTACAAAAAAAGCGCCCGTATCGTCGGTGATACCATGGGTAAATACCACCCCCACGGCGACTCCGCGATCTACGAATCCATGGTCCGCATGGCCCAGGATTTCAGCATGCGTTACATGCTCGTCAAAGGGCAGGGGAACTTCGGTTCGATTGACGGCGACTCGGCGGCCGCCATGCGCTACACGGAAGCCAAGCTCACCGGCGTCGCCGAACAACTCTTGCTCGACATCGAGCGCGACACCGTCGATTTCCGTCCCAACTATGACGGCTCCGAGCACGAGCCGCGCGTCTTGCCGTCCAAGCTCCCAAACCTCCTCCTCAACGGCACCCTCGGCATCGCCGTCGGCATGGCGACCAACATCCCCACGCACAACCTCACCGAGGTCTGCAACGGCATCATCGCCCTCATCGAAAACCCCGACATCACTATCGATGAACTGGTTGAACACATCCCGGGTCCAGACTTTCCGACGGCGGGCATCATCTACGACAAGGCCGCCATCAAGCAGGCCTACGCCACCGGCAAGGGCGGCATCGTCATGCGCGCCAAGACCGAGATCGTCGAAGAGAAGGCGGGCAGTTTTCAGATCATCGTTTCCGAGCTCCCGTACCAGGTGAACAAGGCCGTCCTCATCGAGAAGATCGCCGAACTCGTCACCGACAAGAAGATTGAAGGCATCCGCGATCTCCGCGACGAATCCAACAAGGAGGGGATCCGCATCGTTGTCGAGCTTAAGAAGGATTCGTACCCGAAAAAGGTCCTCAACCAGCTCTTCAAGATGACGCAGCTGCAGGAAACGTTCCACTGCAACATGTTGTGCTTGGTGGAGAACGGCATCCAGCCACGCGTTCTGACGATCAAGGGCCTGCTCGAGGAATACCTCGCCCACCGCCGCGAAGTCGTTCGCCGCCGCACCCAATTCGACCTCGACCGCGCCGAAGAGCGCATGCATATTTTGGAGGGCTTGATGATTGCGCTCCTCCACATCGATGACGTGATCGCCACCATCAAGAAATCCAAAGACCGCGACGAGGCCAAGACGAATTTGATGACGAAGTTCAAACTGAGCGAACGCCAGACCCTCGCCATCCTCGAGATGCGCCTGCAGCAGCTCGCCAACCTCGAACGTCTCAAGATCGAGCAAGAGAACGACGAAAAACGAAAACTGATCGAAGAGCTCAAGTCCATCCTCGCCTCCGTAAAGAAGATGCTCGCCATCATCAAGGACGAGGTGATCGAGATGCGCGAACAATACGGCGACGAGCGCCGCACCGAGATCGTCCCGCATCCGGTGGGGGAATTCTCGGTCGAGGACCTCATCCCGCAGGAGGATACGATCGTGATGCTTACGGAAGACGGCTACATCAAGCGCCTCCCGCCTGACACCTTCAAAGCCCAAGCTCGCGGCGGCAAGGGTGTGGTTGGCCTCCAAACGAAAGAGGAGGACATCGTGAGCCAGATGCTCACCACCAACACGCACGCGGAGATTATGTTCTTCACGAGTCGTGGTCGCGTCTTCCGCCTCAAGGCATACGAGCTCCCGCAAGGCAGCCGCACCTCGAAGGGCCAAGCGATCGTGAACTTCCTCCAGCTTTCTCCGGGTGAAAAAGTCACGGTCACCCTTCCGCTCGACGACATGGACGGGTCCAAGCACCTCGTCATGGTCACGGGCCGCGGCACCATCAAGAAATGTTCCCTCGACCAGTTCGACAACGTGCGCCGCAACGGCATCATTGCTATCAATCTTGATGACGGTGACGAGCTGATCTGGGTGAAGCCCTCTTCTGGCAAAGATGACATCTCCCTCGTGACCCGCAAGGGCCAGTCGATCCGCTTCAGTGAAGATGACGTCCGTCCCATGGGTCGCAACGCCGCCGGTGTCCGCGGCATCAAGCTTGGCCAGAACGACGAGGTGATCGGCATGGATGTGATCGATGTCGGCCTCGCCGACAAGGGGCTCCTCCAGCTCTTCGTCATCACTGAGAACGGCATGGGTAAGCGCACGAGCCTGCAAGAATACAAGACGCAAGGTCGCGGCGGCTCCGGTATCCACACGGCGAAGGTCAACGATAAGACGGGCGGGGTCGTCGGCGCCTACATCTCGAGCAGCGACGATGAGCGTGACCTCGTGATGATCTCGAAGAATGGGGTGGTGGTCCGGACTCCGTTCAAGCTAGTTCCGTCATTAGGGCGCGACACGCAAGGCGTACGCCTGATGCGGTTCAAGGAAGCGGGGGATCGGGTGAGTTCGGTGACATTCGTTTAGCAAGAAAGATAACCGCCTTCAGGCGGTTTTTTGATCCTCCTGAAACACATCTTTTATGCTATCCTTAGGGAAGTTTTCGTATGCCCCACGAATTGCCCTTTCAAGAGACACATGGCCCGCTTGAGCCGTGGCAGGAGCATCATCTTCACCCGGAAGGTCGCCGACCCGTAATGCTTGAGGAGCGCTTCTCCAACCATGGAGGTGCGCTTGAGGAGGATCAGCCTGTCACAGCCGCTGAAGAGCGCATGGATACGGGAAGGCGCCGCCTTATGGCGGTCCTGGATCGGATGCCGCTGCTCGAAACCCAAGCCCTTCATAACCCACCGGAGGCATCCGACGATGATCGCCTGGTCGGCTGCATAGAGGATCTCAAGGATTATACGGGGGAATATACGGGGGAGATCGCTAAGGGCCTATTGGAGATGGGACGAGTAGATGCGTTCAAACGCTACGCCGCTTCCGTGGATCGAGGCGAGGATCTTTCTCCCGCTGCGGATCTCCTCGTGGAAATGGGGGCGTTCGATACCCTATCCGACAGCGTGTCTCGTGGGTACTTTCGAGACCTGCCCTTCCGTGTCGCCGACGCCCTCATAGCCGCTGAACGGGCGTGGACCGTCGCTCGATACATTGAGTCGTTTGATCACAAGAATGCGCTTCGGATCCTGCGACGGTTGCTCGATGCGGGGGAAACGGAGGCGTTACTCATGGCCATGACCGAATGCTCTGCAGCGGATGCGGGCATCGCTGAACAGTTATTCCGTCTCGGTCGTAGACGAGAAGTTTTGGAATATATCAATAAATTCATTCCGGAGGACCGTCTCGAGATCATCCGGATGACCATACGGCACGGGCTGGCGATCGAATGCTTGGAGAGCCTATTCTATTTCGTAAAATCCTTCTCGGAGGGGGATGGGGACAATATTCTCGAAATGATTTTGGATGCGCCATGTGATGACGCCTCCAAGGAGCGATTGCACGCGGCATTAGAGGGCTCCTTCCGTTTTCTAACAGACCTTGGTCCGACGGTCGCTGAACGGGTGATTCGTGTCGCCGGCCTTCCGATGCTTTGCAACCATCTCAATTCCTTCCAGAATTTGAATCAGGATATCGCTGAACAATTGGTGGACGGAGGACAGGTCGCCGCAACCGCGTTCATCAATCGTTTCGAGCGCTTTCAGATCCAAGACCAGAATCGCCTTGCACGACGCCTGATCAAGAATGGGTATGCCGCTCTTCTCGATGTCGCCATTCCTAAAATGACAGGCCTAAAGGGAGAAATCGCCCTTGCGCTTATTGAAAAGGGTTCCGGTCAATCCGTTCCTGCGAATGCGGACCGATTTGTCGATCTCGACCATAACGCCGTCGCTCTCGCTTTGATTAAGCACGGAAAACCAGGACTTGTTTTAGGGCATTGGGTCAGTGGTCACGCATCACGTCTTCAGGGCCTCTCGCTTGAGACCGCTAAGGCGCTTATTGCGACGTCCCAGGCCTTATACGTTGTCGAAGGCATCAGTCAATTCTTGCCGGAGGAAGCGAACCGGATCGCCCACGAACTGATCGAGTCGGGGAATGCCTGCCACTTGAAGAAGGGGTTTCACGCTTTTCCGGGGCTCGATCAGCGCGTCGTCGTCGCCCTGATCGGGGAGGTCGATTATGATGGGGCAAAGGCCATCTATGCCAAGGGCCCAGCCTACTGGCAGCCTGTTCCCGAGATGAGTTCTCAAGAAAAAGAAGATTTTGCCTTCCTGTTTGACGAGAGCATCCCCTTGGCCGTCCGTCTCCATCCGGAGGCCCGGAAATGGATCGGCCAGCTGCCTCGCGAATACCTCCTTGCCCGACAAAATTTCGCCCTCCTGCCGGATGAGGCGGACGACGTCTCCGGTCGACGTCGTGATCTCCTCCGACTCGACAATAAGGGGAGGGTTATGGATAAGAAGGCCCTATACGATGCGCTTTTTTGCCCGACTGATGATGAGAGGGCCATCTCCCCTCAGGACCCCGCCGTCTACGCCGCCCTCACCCGCGGCCGCGACCTCTTCGGCGCCTCCATCATGTTCGCCTACATGAACCGCGTTGGCCTCTCCCGCCACGATGCGGTCCACTTTATGGCGGATCTCGAGGCGCTCTATCGGGCGAGCGGCTTGGACCAAAAGACGTTCGCCGCCAACATCCTCCTCCAGGTCGCCAAAGACGGCTCCGCCTATGTCTCCGGCACGGCCCATCACGAATTCGCTCTCATTTGCCAAGGCTTGCGCGGTGTTTCGTTTGATCGGGACGGCACATTCCTTACTAGGCTGCAGGAATACCGCGATATTTCTCCCGAATACGCGGATTTGGTTGATCTCCTCAACGAAGAAGGTCCCTTCGCCTCCTGGAAGCATCTCAAGAAGGCGAAAGAAGCCTACGATCTCTCTTTGCAAGAAGATATCCTTAAAGAACTGGCCCGCGAACCGAATCCGCGGATGCGCGCCTACGTGTCCAAGCTGGCCTTCCACCCCGGCATCGCCATGGACCGCGTCTTCGATTTCTGGAGGGATACGGCGACGTTTCTAGAGATCGATGACGAGCACGCCCCCAAAGCCATCTCGTACGCCAAAAAACCCTCCAACTACCTCACCGTCGAACATCTCGACTGGCAGGCTTCGGATCTGCGCGATGCCCTCGTCGGCCGCGCTCATGAGACGCGTTCCGTCATGGACCGCTTGCAGACCATTCCTGCGGCTGAATATCACTACGAGGCCTTCGAGCATCCCTACAACGACATGGAGGTCCCCGAAAACCTCCATCGCGTCCTCGTCGCCGCCTTGGGAAGTTACAGGCAGAAGATTCGTGGGGAAGCGAAAGACTCAGAGCGCCTGTTCGCCGCATTAGGCACCTTCCTCACGAAAGAGCTTTCCGAAGATGGCCGCCGCATCCAAGTCACCAAGCTTGTCGAAAGCCCGCTTGGTCTCGCCCTCATCCAGCGCGAACGCCCAGACGTTTACCGCGGCCTCCAGGAGCTGCTGTTCGATCCAGCGCTTGGCATTCCTCGTCCCGACCCCGGCCGCGAGACCTTCCGCGTCCGCATCGGCGCCAAAAGCGACCCAACCATCGCCGTCGCGGGCAACGACACGGCGAGCTGCATGCCCTTCGCCTCCGGAAAAAACAACGTCTACACCTTCAACCCGAACTGCGGCCAGTTGGTGATGGAGCGCCTCCAGCCAGACGGGACGTGGCGGACGGTTTCCCAATCCGTCCTGACGATCAACCAGGAAATCGGCGGTCTCGCCTCCGAACTCATGCGCCGATTCCAGGAGTCTGGAGAGGGTGTCGATGGAGGGGTGGAGCTTTCCTCGCTCAAATTCCACGAACTCATCGATCCAGCCGACTTCGCCCGCCCACGCTACCTCGCCTGCGACAACATCGAGATCGCCAAAAACATCGAGGGCCAACGCTCCCAATCGATCGCTGCCACGTATGAACGCTTCTTCAAAGAATATCTCGAAAAGCACGCCGCGGAGATGCGTGTCTCGAAAACGAAAGTCCCCGTCGGAAAGGGCTATTCGCCGGCAGACCTCGGCTTCACCAGCGAACCGAACAATACGATCCCCCTCGTGCCGATGACGTATTCGGATAACCGTGACGACGAGCATTTTGTCATCAAGACGGGACTTGAAGATGCGCCTGCAGATTTGCTATCCAGACCCTCCGTCCGTCCGATCGAAGCCGTCGACGTCTACGCCGTCGCCCACCTCGAATCAAAAGCCTTCGACGGGCTCTCCCTCCAATACGGCATCCACAAGGTCCAAAACAATCTCTTGGGCGTCACCATCGCCAACGCCTATTTCGGCCGCCCCAACCTCTCTTTCATCGTCCAGGCCGAAGGCAGGCCCGCCAGCGCCTATCTCGTCGCCTACGAAGGCCGTATCCAAGGTGAGCCGATCGTCTACGTCGACGACATGGCCGCCGAATCCCAAGGTCATCCGGCAGGCGGGCGCGTCTTGAACGCCTTCATTGACGCCTACCTCGACGGCTACCAAAACGCCCCCGCCTTTCCACCGATCCTGGCCGACATGCGTGAATCGACAAGCTGGAAACTCGTCACGAACCAGCTCGACCGCCTCGGCCGCAGGCGCAGCCTCAAGACCCGCATGGTCGAACTCTCCACCTGGGGCGACGGCGAAGAGATGAAGAAAGCCGTGATCCTCGTCGGTCGATCCGATGACGAGCTTGATCGTCTGCAGGCTCAAGCTGAAGGACTAATCCGCGCGGACGCCGATGGACTATCAACGGATCAATCGACGTCGGACGGATACAGGTATGACGGCTATTATGACGGCGAGGATGACGGGGGAGGGAATTAGAAATTTTCGGAGAAAAGCATGCGCTCATAAAAAACCTCCCTTGGGGGGCTTTTATTTTGGCATCCTGCTCGCGTGACCTTACGAGGTTCTTGACATGCCTTTCTGAAAAAGGGGATGGGTGGCGTCTCGTGCCCGGCGAGGTAAGCTTTGATCGTCCCCAGTGATGCTTGATTTTTCCCTTTCTGTTGCGAAAAAAGAGCTCCCGCACGTATCGGCGTTTGACAATAACCTCAAAATCCGCTATCATTCCGCATCGGTCTGTTCCTCTTCGGTACAAGAAAGGAAGCGTTCCCATGCGATCCGTCAAAGCGGTTCTTCTGACCCTCGGCCTCCTCCTCGCCGTCCCCGCTCCCGCCTCCGCCCAGTCCTCCGCCGACGGCCTCGGTCACCTCGACCCGCCCCTGCGCGAGGTGCCCCGGCAGCCTTCGGCCAACGAGCAGCTCTGCACGATCATCGACCGCTACCTCGAACGGAACCCGCGCACCACCCTCATCGTCCGCGCGCCCGAGACGCTCGAGGCGGTCGACGTCAGCCATCCCATCCACCTCCGCCTCCTGCGTGCGCGGGTGGCGCAGGCCTGGCTCGACAGCGAGCGCGCCGCGGGTCGGTCGGTGACGGCTGCCCAGGCACAGGCCATGGCGGCCGCACTGCGTCCCGCGCAGGTGTTCGCGCGCTTTCGCGCGCTGGCCAACCTCGGTCCTTCCTATGGACCGTACGCTCGTTGGCACGTCGCCTACTCGACCCAGACCTGGTGCGCGGCCGCCCGGACCAACCGGACCCCGGAGCTGCGTCAGGGAGTGCCCGGCTCGCTTCAGGGGGTGTTCTGCGTCTACGACATGAGCGGGATCGGTTCTGAGTCGTCCCTCCCCACCTGCCCGTCGGAGGGAACCTTCGTCCCTGGTCGTCGAGTCGACCCGCAGGTCGTCGACGCCCGCACCGGCCGCGAGGTTCCGCTCGCCATCCCCGTCGCCGAGGCCGACCCGCTCCATGGCCCGCTCTACGGCACGACCGTCGGGTACCTTGCCGCGGACAGGGCCCGCTTCGTTGGGGGGATGGTCCCGTCTGCGCCCGCCCCGCACATCGACCTGCTCGCTCCGCCGTCCCGCAGGTCTCGCGTCGGTCGCCTTCCGGTCGACGACAGCGCGCTCCCCATCGTTCGCAACCCTCCTCTCACCACGCCCTGACCCGCCCCGCGGCGTCTTTTTTTGTCCTCTTCCTGTTTTTCCGCTATCGTCAGGGCATATGATCGGCTCCCTCCGCGGTACCGTCCTCGAACGTGGGACACAACATGTCCTCCTGGAGGTCCAAGGCGTCGGCTACCGCTGCGCCGTCTCGCCGGGGGTTCTTGCGCTCGTGAAGACGGGCGAACCGCTCTTTTTGTACATCCACGAGGTCATCCGTGAGGACGCCCATGATCTGTACGGATTTTTGACACATGATGAGCTGGATCTCTGCCTGCGCCTGCTCTCGGTCTCCGGCGTCGGTCCGAAGGTCGCGATGACGCTGCTTTCCTTGGGGGCACCCGAAACCGTCCGAAAAGCCATCATGTCGGGCGATCTCGAAACGTTGACCTCTGTTGCGGGCGTCGGCAAAAAAACGGCGCAGAAGATCGTGCTCGATCTGCGGGGTCAGCTTGTTGATGAGGTCGAGGACGAGGGCGAAGACGCCGAAACCTTGAAAGCCCTCCAAGCCCTCGGGTATTCGCTCTCCGATGCGCGTGCGGGCCTCAAACGCGTGAGCCCCGACGTCAAAGGCGTCTCCGACCGCTTGCGCGCCGCCTTACAGCAACTGTCGAGCTATGGACGTTAAGGTTGCCGTCGACGCTTCCGCTTGGGACGCGGCCCTTACGTCGTACGCGTATCCTCCCTTCACGCAGCAATGGAGCTGGGGCACGGCTCAGGAAGCGGTGGGCAAGCGAGTGATCCGACTTCACGCAGAAACCGCACGCGGTCCCATTCTCGCCCAATGGATCGAGCAGCGCCGCGGGCCCTTTTCGTATTGGTTCGCGCCGCAGGGGCCGGTCTTGCCCGCGGGAACGACCATTTCCATGCTTACGGACTTCATTGAAGCTTGCCGCGCCCAGTTGCCTGGCGGCTGGCGTCTCTGTTTCGAGCGCTGTGAGCCGCGCTGGCGTCAACCGCGTGAGGTGATCTCGCTCGAAGAGCCGATCGCCTGGCCAACGTTTCGTCGTGTAAAATCGCTGAATCCGGCGACCAATTTTATCGTGCCGTTACAGGGGGCGCATGCCGAACTGTTCGAGACGCTACACAAGAAGACGCGCTACAACATTCGCTTGGCGGAACGTCACCACGTCGTCGTGCGCGGTGGTTCTGACGCTGATTTCCCCACGTTCCTCGCCCTCATGCAGGAAACGGCTCGTCGCGACGGCTTCCAGCCCCATCAGGAAGGCTACTTGCGCACGATCTGCCAGACGCTCCAGGCTTCCGGACAGGGTCGCTTACGCATTGCCGAGCATGCAGGCCGTCCCCTCGCCGCAAATTTCGAGGTCCTCTGTGGCGATACGGTCATGTACCTCTATGGCGCCTCCTCTTCCGAAGAGCGCGAACGCATGGCTCCTTACGCCCTCCAATGGTCCGCAATCTTCGCCGCTCTCCAGGACGGCCATCGCTGGTACGACTTCGGGGGAGGGAATCCGGCGGATCCGCAGGCATTCGATTATTCTCCCGCTTGGGAAGGCATCACGCGTTTCAAGGAACGATGGGGGACGCGCCTGATCAGGGAAGCCGGTACATGGGATCGTCCGGAAAAAGAGCTTCTGTATCGCCTCCTGGTGCGTCGTTAAAAAAACACCGCCCACGGACTTCGTGGGCGGTGTTTTTTGGTCGGATTATTTCTTCCCTTTCATCTTCTTGTCCTGGCAGCACTCGTCTTTTCCCATTCCGTTTTCCGCGCAGGCGCAACCGCCGTTTCCCATCTTGCCGTCACCGCCCGGGCAGCATCCGCAGCAGGCGCCGCAGCGGCAATTCCAGAGGCGGCAGACCGTCCAACGGCCCGCGCCCGTGAAGAACAGGGCGAGCGTGCTCCCCAAGAGGGCGAGCGGCGCTTGGGTCATCATGAAGCCATTTCCGGACACGGCCACGATCGCCACGATCATCGTGATCGCGAGCAAGGCGCTGAAGACGCGCGTCGCGACACCGAGCAGGATCGCGATGCCACCCACGAACTCAGACAAGGCGGCCGCCCAGGCGAAGAATGCCGGGGCCGGGAAGCCGAGACCTGCGACCATCATGGTGAACCCGTCCATCCCCCCATCAAGCTTAGCCCAACCTTGGTAGATGAAGATGATCGCCAAGGAGACGCGCAAGAGGAACAGACCGATCGACCGCCCGTGCTTGTGGAACCAAGCGCAACAGGTGTTGCAGGATGTCATCATAGTGCCAAGAGGATAGCAGGTACGTGCACGAATGGCTAGTCGCGAATGATGCCCAGGAAAAACAAAAAAAGACCGAACGCTCCTCGGTGGAGGTTCGTTCGGTGAGCGGGTTCACGCATCTCGCGAATAGAAGAACGCGGCCCTGGAGACGCGCGCCTCCGGCTGCCACGCGAGGGACTCGACGAGCCGGATGGAACTCTCACCGCCGAACGTCTCGACCAGTGGGCAGAGCGTCATCGGCAGCGAAGGCCCCTCACGCTCGATGGCCAGCTCTGGATCCTCGTGGATCGTTCCCGGGAGGTAGATCAGGGGGTATCCCTTGATTGTGTGGGCGCTCTGCTCAAACATGACGAGGAATTCCGTGAGCAGTCCCATCTCCCACCCGTTCTCCTGCGCCCAGGTGCACGCGGCCGCGTCGGTGACGGGGATCCTGTGGGACTTGATGAGGAGCTGCCGCTTGTGGACGCCGCGGGGGCTTCCCTTGCGCGGCGCGCGCTCCTTGAGATGGCGCTTCTTCGCGACGAGCTCCCTCAATCCCGCCAGGCTAAACGCCTGGAAGGGACCAGCGCCGCCCCACTTGGAGATGATGTCCTCGAGAGGGGGACGGTCGTCGATGCGGGCGATGTAGATCGATTCGGTGGTCATGCCGTTCTTTCCTCTGGTCTTGTGTGGGTGCTTGCGGGTCCGGCGTGCGGTCCCGCGTGACAGTGGATTCTCTCAGGTTTTTTCGTTTTTGTCAAGATCAAGGCAGAAAGTCTCAGGAGAGTGCTTTTTTAGAGGTCTAGGCTTCTGCTTTGTTTTGGTCCTTTATCTGGACAAAAAAAGAGCCGGCCCATCCGCTTGCGGATGGAACCGGTCAGTCGCTCGCGTTCCGTACGTACAGGTACCGCGCGTTGAGCGGGTACGGGTCTGGCGTGCGCGCAGCCTCCGATTCGGCCAGGTTCCCAGGCGCCACGCTGAGGAAGAACCCCCGCTCCTCGGGCACCACCATGACACGGTGGGTCCGGAGGTTGTCGTTCCGCGTTCGCTTCTCGATCATGCTCCCGAGCACGATCAAGGGGTCCTTGCCGATGAGGCTCGGTGCCTCGCGGAGGAAGCTGGTTGTCTCCTCGAGCACGGCCGGCATCCAGCCGTGCCGCTCTCCCCAGGTGCACGCCTCCTCGTCGGTCACGCCATCGGTGCGGAGACCGTCATCGAAGGACTTGAGCAGGAACGTCGAGTACTGCTTCCGTACCCTGATCGGGCAGGGGCGCGAGGGGTGGCGCAGGATCGGTCGATTGCCGTCGTCGTAGACGTCGTGGATCACGCGGCCGTAGAAGTCGCGATGGTTTTGCCGATGGGTCTCCCAAGGGAGGAAGACCATCACCATGTTCACGACCGCATCGCCGGTCCCGCCGATCTTCACGACCGCCTGGGACTGGGTGATCAGCGTGGCGGTCCGCTGCGCGAGGCCGGTCTTGGGGTCGCGGAACTGCGCCAGGTGGACGACAGTGCCGTTGGCATCGTCGACGGCGCGGAAGAGCGCATGCCCCGTCTCGAAGACCTTTCCGGCCGCGCTGACCTGACTGTCGATCGTTTCTTTGCTCATGACGTTCCTTCCTAAAGACGCCCCCTATCCCCACACGATGTGAGGAACCAAGGCGCCTTTTGTGCCCATTCGGCAACGGCGGATTCTAGCATGATAAAGCTCAGATTGTCAATAGAGGGATGAAAAAAACGCTCAAGTGAGCGTATTTTCAAGTTTTTTCCCCATCGGCTTCGTTCGGTGTTCATGCCACTGCTGCGCGATGGTTTCCACATCATGCTCCGTCACCACTGGGATGGATCCACCACATTCTGCGGCGTATTGCGAGGCGTGGTGCAATAATCCGAGGGCCGCCGCATGATTCGGGCTCGAGGCCTCGATCGCCACTTTCGCGCAAGCCTCATCGATGATGTCGAACGCCTTGTCCGGCAAGAAGCGGTCATGGATGAACTGCATCGAGGTATCCACCGCCTTCTCGATCGCCTGGTGGGGGATGCAGACGCCGTGATATTTCTCGTATGATTCTTTCGCGCCTTTCAGAATCTGCACGGCGCTGTCCCGCGATGGTTCCTCTACGAGGACCGGTTGAAAACGTCGATCGATCGCGCCGTCGGGCTTGAGGTATTCCTCGTACTCGGCCCAGGTCGTTGCTCCCACGATTTGGATTTCGCCGCGCGAGAGGGCCGGCTTCAAGATGTCTGCGATGTCGAGCGAGCCTTCTGATCCTCGTGCCTGCTGAATCATGTGGATCTCATCGATAAAGAGAATCGTGTCACGATTACCCTGTTCAAGGCCGTGAAGAAGGCTTTGCAGGCGTCGTTCTAGTTCGCCACGATATTTTGTGCCCGCCAGTAAGACGCTGAGGTTTAACCGAATGACTTTTTTCCCTTTGAAGCTCTCAGGAACCTCGCCTTTGACGATTCGTTCCGCGAGCCCCTCGATCGCCGCGGTCTTCCCAACCCCCGGCTCGCCGATCAGGAGCGGATTGTTCTTTTGTTTGCGTGCGATCACGTGGATGAGACGCTCCACGACCGTGTCCATGCCGACGACGTGGGGGAGTTTGCCCGCCTTCGCGAGTTCGGTGAGGTCTGTCGTGAGCGCGCCATCGCCACCGCTGTTTTCGTTGCGGCTTTCTTTGGTGTCGCGTAGGTACACGTATACGCCGATCGCGATCAGGACGATGAGTAAGAGCACGGCTTGGAGGGTCTTTGTGGAAAAGGGCATAGCTTGTGCATAAGTGTAGCACATCTCGTGTGGCGAAGTGTGGTATACTTCCTGCGACCAATTTTACTCGGTCTTTTCCTTATGGCAAACACATCCACTCGCAGTCGGGCGGTGACGAGGGCACAGCTCCTGACGGCGCTGACCGTCGGCGCGGCCGGTGTCGCCGCCTATGCGGCCGCGACCGTTTTTGAACCGCAGGTCGCCCCAGGCTCGCAAGAGCAGCAGTATTCGCGCGACGCGCTCCGTCGTTCGTGTGTCTTCACGTGTCAGGAGAATCGCGGCTTCCCATGTACGAATGTCATCGGAAACGAAGAGCGTGCCAGCTGCGAGGAGCGAGTTCAGGCCTGCGTGGACACCTGTCCAGGCCCGTCGGTGGGCACGTCCTTGCTCCGTGCCGACGCCACGCCTGAATCGCTTCCGTCCGGCCGTAGAGGCGAAGCCTATCGCCAACGGTTGGTCGTCCGCGCCTACGAGAACGAGCCTGGCGAATGGACCATGGCCGCCGGCGCGCTGCCTCCTGGTCTCGAAATGGATAAGGAGGGAACTATTTTTGGCGTCCCGACGGAGGAAGATGAGTACCGGTTTGCTGTCGAGTTCCAGATAGCGGCTGTTCCGGGGGTGCGTGAGGCGATCCGGAGCCGCGCGGTCCTCGATCTTCGGATTGAGAAGACTCCGTCATCGGCCCCGGTGGGTTCAGGAGGTCGCGCCATCATCACGCCTCCGGTGATCGGCGGCCTCAATTTAGAAAACGTTTTCTCCGCCCCAGTTGCCTCGCCGGTCCGCATCACGACTCCCGTACGTGGCGTGAACCTTCCGATCAATCAGGCGTACGAGCTCCAATTTGCCGTTGAAGGGTTGCCAGCGGGCCAGACGCCTGATTGGTTCATCACCTACGGACAGCTGCCGCTCGGTCTCACGTTGCAGGCAGGCGGTCTCCTAAAGGGGACCCCGACGCAAACGGGGGAATACACGTTTGGTCTCGGTGTTCGTACCGCCGAGGGCGGTCCGAATGCGCTGGCCTTCCAGGATGCGCGTTTCACGGTTGCTCGGTCCGTTGGCCCGTCGGCGACAGATGAGGTGACGCCCGTCGAGCAAGCCGTCCCTGGGTCGGTGATTGCATCGACGATCCTTCCGTCCGAAAGCGCCCTGCCTTCCGGTCGCGTGAACACCTATGCCTCGTTCCCGTTCTCCTTGTCAGGGGAGGCTGGAGCGTCTTACACCTGGACTCTCGAGGGGATCGATGAGGCTCAGGATGGTCTAAAATTCAACGCAAACACCAGAATCCTTGATGGACAGCCGAAGCGGCCTGGTACCTATACTCTTCGCGTCAGCGCGACAAAGGGGACCGAAGTGATCCGCCGCACCTACACATGGAACGTGACAGCCGACGCCGCTCCGCTCAATGTCGAGACGGCGCTTCCGGACGGCATCGCCAACCAGCCCTACCAAGCGCGTTTGCGCGCTACGGGCGGCAGCGGTACCTACAAGTGGGCCTTCGAACGTCCGGCGAACGTCGCGCGTGAGTGGTCCCTCACCGAAGCGGGCGAACTCAAGGGCGACAAGCCGCGTGAGGGCGTCTACACCTTCCTCGTTATCGTCGACGACGTCGCTGCGAACCTCAAGAAGAGCGTTTCCGTGGTCGTGAATGTGAAGGAAGTCGCCACGGCGACCACCGGTGGTACCGGAACCGCGACCGTCAACACGGAAACCGGAACAGCGAACCAAATTAGCATCAATAGGACCCTCTCCGAAGGGGAGGCGGGTCGCGAATACAAGACGCCCCTGCAAGCCACCGGCGGCAGCGGCACGTACCGTTGGAAATTCGTGAGCGGAAGCAGCGTTCCGACGGGCTGGACCCTCTCCGAAGCGGGTGAGTTGCGGGCGACCGCGCCGACGCAAGGGACCTTCACCTTCAGTGTGCGCGTCGAGGATACGCAGCGCTCCTTGTCGCAGGAGGCGAGCCTGACCGTCACCATCCGCGCTGCTGGGGCCGTTCAAACCACGAACACGACCGCGACGACCGCTGGGACGCTTGCCTTCAACGATGTCGGCGTCTATCCGGACGGCTTCGTCTCCTACTACTACAACGCACGTCCCTTCGAGGTGATCGGCGGTCGCGGTACCTACCGCTTCAGCGTCGGTTCCGGGCTCCCGAATGGGCTCTCGATGACTTCGAACGGCTCGATCGTCGGCACGCCAACGCAAGTCGGTACGTTCTCGTTCACCATGACCGTCCGTGATGACAGTGCCGATTCCATTCAGGCGAACCGCATCATCCGCATCCGTGAGTCGAACCAACATATCTACGCGAATGCATTGCCGCTCAATACGGGTGACACGGCGCAACAGACCCGTCTCGCCGCCTTCACGCGCATGGGCGTCTCGGTCCATGACCTCGTGAAGCTCCAGGATGACGGCGATGTCAACACCCAGTATGACTCGACGGTCTACTACCTCGGTGCCGATGGTCGCCGCCACGCCTTCCCGAACCCGAAAGTATTCTTCACCTGGTTCAATGGCTTCGGCACCGTCCGTATCATCGGCGCTCGTGACTTGGCAGAAATCCCGCTTGGCGCCAATATCTCGTACCGCCCCGGCGTCCGCTTGGTGAAATTCCAGTCTGAATCACGTGTCTACGCCGTCGATCGCGGCCGTATGCTCCGTGGGATTCGCACGGAGGAAGACGCGCGCCAGATGTATGGCACGAACTGGGCTACCAACGTCGACGACATCTCCGATGCTTTCTACATGGACTACCGCATCGGTGCACAGGTCGATAACCCTTCCAGCTTCCGCGCTTCCGAGCTGATCACCTCGACCGTCTGGCCGAGCGAGATCCTGCCGCAGTAACGGAAGAAGAAAAAAACACCCCTTGCGGGGTGTTTTTATTGGGTCTTGAAAAGGGTATTCTTGGCTACGTAGCCAGTCTCTTTTTCAAGAGGTAGATGGCTCCGCTCAGCACAAGAAACGTCCCAGCGATCCAGCTTACGAAGACGGGAAAGTCCTGTGCGGCAAAGGCATCTCCGGCGAACACCAGAGCGAGCGCGAAAGGGATCTCCACCAGGATCGTGATGGCGAAAAAGGCCCCCAGATGGTAGCGGACGATTCCAAAAACATAGCCAGTCTCAGCGGGCATCGCCAAGCGGAATAGGAGGGCCGTGAAAAACGTGGTGTGCCGCGACACGTAGGCACTCCAGCGGTCCATCTCGGCTTTCGAGACGAAGCGAGTGACGAGCGTGGTTCCTGCAAAGCGGCCGATCGCATACGCCAGTCCACCTCCCACAATCCAACCGAGAAGGAGGAGCCAAAACGTCAGCCACGCTCCCCAGGCGGCGATCCCGATGGGGACGAGCGGGGCGCTGGTCAACGGCCCTAGGAGTACGGAAAGAAGGGCGAAAGCAAAGAAGGCGGCCGCAGAAAGGAAGCGGTGCTCTTGCGAGGACGCCTCAAGGAAAGAAATCGCCCGTTCGACGACCGTATTCGCTGAAAATGCTCCCCATAGCCAAAAAGCCGCGATCAGCAACGCCAGCAGGGCGAGGGAGGCGCGGGCACGACCATCCAGGCTAGGGAGGCGTCGGTCCATGCGGGGATCCTCCCATTGTCTCGTCTTGAGAGCAAGCTGCTGTGCGACCGCTCTCTCGCTCGTAGCGAGCGCGGCAGGCGCTCACCTGCCGGCCATTGACGGATTCTGCCGGCGTTATTCAGCTGACCCCGAATCACTCCTCCTTCCGCGTGGGCGGGGAAGGTGGTTCCTTTTGGTGAAGTTCTCCCATGGATGACTCACATCGTCGTCGCTGCCAACCTGCTTTGCGCTGCCGTGATCGCTTTCGCTAATTCCTCCCATTCCGCCTTTTTGTGCGTAGAAATGACGAGACTGAATCCGCCATTCCGTAGCTTCACCAGGAACAGCCATTCCTGTCCGGACGCTTCAACGCCGACCCGTTCGATGTTTGGCATGGTCAGGCGTTTCACTTCTGCGCCTCCATGAAGCCCGGAAACGTCGAGAATGAGGCCGTCAAATCGCGCGCTTTTCGACCCGTCAAGGATCTGGATAGGGGAAAACATATGTCGCGTATCGTATCAGGCATGATTGCACCGCGCGAGGGGGCGCTCACGCATCTGACGCTTCGGTGCCGAGTATTGACATGACGCGTGTCTATCGCCAGGATCAAGCCACTTCCAGGTCCCCGCCCAGACGAAATAAGGAGCCAACCATGAAATGGGATCCCGCCTCGGAAGCCTTTATCTTCGACGAAAGAGAGCAGGAAGTCGCCAACCGGCTTCCGTCCAACCTCCTGCCTGGGTATCTCCGCTTGCGCCGGGCTCTCTCTCGCAAGCCCGAGCCGCCTCCGGAAGGTGTGCCTCAAGCGGACCTGATGGCCCAGAACGCGGTCTATGTTCTCGCGGAGAGGCTGTCCGGTCGGGCGGAGCCGCTGCGGCTCTTCCCGTTCGATCCGCACGGTCATCGTCCGTTGCTCATTCGGGATGCGTATCCGAACGTTCAGGTAGATCGCCGGACGGAAATGATCGCGTTCCCAGGGGAAGTGCTCATGAGTCTCGTCGATTCGATGCAGATCGCTTCTGCTCGCCAACCCCAGGCCCTTCGCGCCGTCCTTCTTGGTTCGGCGGGTGAGCGTCAGGCTGCGCGGGCCGTCCTGGAACAGGATCCGATCCCGATCCGGTCCTTCACCGCGGGCGTCTGCATCCGCTGCGGACGCTTCCCGTCGATGCGCTTCGATGGTTCTGTCCTCCATGCCGCCGAGCCCTGTGCGTACGACGACGCCTGGACCCTCCAGGTCGAGCTCGACGTTCCCTCAGGTCTCCTCTGCGTGGGCAGGCAGGTCCGTGGCCTGTTCCGTCTCTACGGCGATCCCGCCGCCCACCATCCTTTCTGGCACCAGCCCTACCAGATGGAGACTGCCGCTGCGTATTTCGAGGAATGCGCCCGAGCCTTCGCGGCAGAAGGCTGCGTCTGCCTCGAGATCAGTGCGACGATTCCGACCTGGTACGCCCATCGCGACGATCCCGAGCGCTTCACGATCGGCGAGCCACGGAACAGGAACCGGATGGCCGTTCCGGAAGGCCTAAAGCACGTCCGAGGCCTCTTCCGCTCAGGATCCAGCATTATGCTCGCGGATCACGATCTCGTCGCCGCGCGTTGGCATGGGTCGAAGGCGACCCTCCGCAATGACGCCGTCCCCATCCCGCCCGGCCGCTATCGCTTTTCTGATGTCACGCACCGCGTCGGCTTCGGGAGGGAGGCGCGTCTGGCGCCGTTCCGCTCGTGCGTGCAGGTTGAACGCATCGGTTCCGTCACGGGCCAGCCGGGCCTGCGCATTCCACGAACCGCGGGCCAGATCCTCCACAACTTCCAACGGAACGCCTTGTCCTCACGGGCGCGCGATCCGTATGCGTTCCTTCGCGCGGCCTTCTGCGCCAAGGACTTCCGGGACGTCTGGAGGCGGGAAGGGGAGCCGCAATTCTTCCTCGATTTTCCGCCTACGGAAGCCGAGGCGAACCTTCCTCCCCTCGACACCATGCTCCCGCTCCGTCTACGCCGAACGTCCGCCCTCGTCGAGATCGTGGAATCGCGTTTCCCTCTCAGCCCCGCGATGCTCGACCTCGCCCGCCGCTTTCTCGCTTGCATCGTCGCGCATGGGGTGACTGCAGACGAGAAGGGGGTGGAGTTCTTCCCCAGCGTGTGCACGGCCCAGCAGGAGCTGGCGGCGGAGCTGTTGGGGAGGCTGGAGGGGCGGGGTCCGACCTGGCGATAGAACGTCTTCCCTCTTTATGATCTATGAAAGAGGGATTTTTTTGTTAGCTTAAGCGATGTCTCTTGTGATACTGATAGACCATCGGAGGGTGGGTTAGCTCCGAAGTAGGTAAGCAAAATACATATGCTCAACCCGTTCCAGTTTTTTTGAAAGGTGTCAGGGAGGTGTTCATACCATAAAAAATGAAGACCTGTTGCGTCACGGTCAGCCGTTCACGAACGATGGCCCACGTAAAAACTCGCCTGGATAAGCGAGTATTTACGTGGTGGACCCTGTCGGGCTCGAACCGACCACCCCCTGCTTGCAAAGCAGGTGCTCTACCAAATGAGCTAAGGGCCCCAAGTGGCGACATCTTCGCACATCGGGCGTGTTTTTGCAAGGGCGGTATGCTATCCTGGGAAGGATCATTCTTTCCCATGACTATGTTAGAACGCGCTCCTTCCCATATCCAATACGAGACCGGTGACCACGGCGCCCTAGAGCAGGCCCTCTTTGGGGACCGTGAAAACTACCTTGGCTTGGCGAAAGGGATTCGCCCCGAGAGCAAATCGCAGGTTGCTGCAAACATGCTTGGCATGATTTCCGGGTTGCGCGAACAGGATGCACGGGCCGCCGAGGCGGTCGTCGCCTCTTTTCGGGGATCCGCGGATCCTGAGGTCGAACGGCTCCTCATCGAGTACCTCTCAAAGAACGCTCCTAATGCGTATCGCTTAGAGAAGGGGATGCGGCCTGTCGTCATCGAAACCATCGCCACTTTGCAAACGGAGCGAGCCGAGGAGGTCTTAGGGATCGTCACCCTGTCGCCGGACGAGCATTTGGATGATCGAAGAAAGGCCTTCCATGCCTTGAAAGAACGTGACGAGGAGCTTGCTGAAACGGTCGGCGATCGCCTCTTCTCCACGTTTCTTGAAAACGCTCCTTCCAAGCGCGTCGAAGAGCGTAACGCCTCCTACTCGGCGGGTCACGTCTTCGTCGGAAACGATGAGGGGTATACGGAGCGTTTTGAGGAGATCCTCCGTCGGCGGGATCCGGCCGAAAAGGGATGTATTTCGCCGGTGATAGAGGTTCTTGCCCAGAGCCGGGCACCAGGGGCGAGGTTGACCTGTCTGGAATATGTAGGCGCGCCCGATCCATACCCGGGTACGCGGTCCAATCTCTTTAATCAGATTCGGGAACGTCTTTCACGAGGGGGCCGCGACGACGCGTTCACGGAGACAGAAGAACAGGCGTTTTGCGCCTCTTTGGCGAGGGTGGGCGAGGGGGCTAGTGGTTACCTAAGCTCTGATGATGAGGCGACGCTCAAGCTGGCAAGGGCCTTAACGCCGAAGACGGAGGAGCTCGTGCGTGGGCTCGTCGAGCGGATGGGGTACCGTGAGATCATGACCAAGGTCGCTAATCTGCCGGATAAATGGAGTCAGGTCTTGATTTCCGCGGGTGCGGCCGACCGGCTCATGAAAGCTGATTACGGTTCCTCGTGGTACGCAGAAGGGGGTTGGAACTACAAGCGTGATCATGAGGCGGAAGCCCGTGCCCGCATCCGCGGGGCGGAACTCCTCAGTCTGGACCCGCGCGTCTTTTCAGATAATGCACGCGTGAACGCGATCCTCAGTCTCCTCTGGACAGAAGGGGTCAACTATAAGGTACAGGAGACCTTTCGTGACGTGCTGCAGTACCAACGCCTTGTCCAATTCGCGGCTGCCAATGGGACGCTGGAAGTGTTTTCCAGGGCTGGTACCAGGTACACGGATCCAAAAGCGATGGAGAAGCTGCGTGAGCTTTCCCAGGAACCGATGCGTCGGAGAGATGACTTCTCCTTCACGGATCAGATTGACTCCCTTTTCCGCAGGGGAAAGTATTGGCGGGTTTAGATACGGCGTTTCTCTTGAGAGGCGTCATATTCCTCAATAGAAAAAGCCTCTTTCCGATAGAGGTTTT
>CAZURG010000018.1:0-20406 GCA_964623645.1 uncultured Gammaproteobacteria bacterium
ACGAGAGCTCCAGCGGGGCTTCCGACAGCTCTTGCGCGGGAATCTCGAAGTCGCGAATCGTGCGGTCGTCGCGGCGCACGTCGACGATCTCATCCTCGGCTTCTTCGACCTGCTCCTTGAGCTTGCTCGCGAGCTTGCGCATCTTGCCGCCCTTGTGCGCGAAAAAGTTGACCTTGTCCTTGCGGTCCTGGATATCCTTAAGCAAGCGCGCGTTCTTCATACGGTCGCGCTCGACGCGGGCGGCGATCTCCTCGACCACGTCAAAATAGTTGCCGACGTATTGCTCGACCTTGTGGGTGTGGGCATCGAGGTGCAGCACGCCCTCGGTGAACATGTTCAAGAAGTCCGCATCGTGCGAGATCACGAGGACCGTCTTCGGGTACATGATCAAAAACGTGGTCAGGTGCTCGATGCCGGCCTGGTCGAGGTTGTTGGTCGGCTCGTCGAGGAGCAAAATATCGGGCTCCTGGATGAGGGCGTGCGCGAGGAGCAAGCGCGCCTGCTGGCCGCCGGAAAAGTCCTTCAACGGCTTGTCGAGCGCCGCGACGAGATTGACGGTCTCGAGAGCGGTCTTGATGCGCGCGTCGAGGTTGTAGTGGTGCTCGGCGAAGGCGCGCGCAAAAAATTCCCGGACCGTGTCCCCCATCCATTCGCGCGGGATCACCTGCAGGGCGATCGCGACGGTCGCGCCCGACTCGAGGTGGATCGCGCCTTTCTGCGGTTTCACGACATTGCGGATGAGCTTGAAGATCGTGCTCTTCCCTGCCCCGTTTTGCCCCATGAGGGTGATCTTGGCGTTATCGCGAATCGAAAAGTCGACCTCTTCTAAGAGGGGCTTCTCCTCGTCGTATCCGTAGGTGACGCCGCTGAAGCGGACGATGACATGGCCGTGATCCATAGAAATGGCGGTGAGTTAACCACAGAAGGGCTAAATTGGCAAGAAAAATGCGCCATTGGCGCAGGAGACATCACTTGATCCGAGGCAGCTCTTCGATCTGAAACAACAGGAACCTCTTCAGGATGGGCGGCACACGCGGCGGATCGCCGGTGATGACGTAGGCCGTCCGCCCCGCGGCTGACTCGCCCACCCACGCCAGATGGCTCCCCTTCCGCAAGCAGGCCAAAAGGCCCTTGATCGCCTTATACGCGACCGCCTGCCCGGAAACGTGCGCCGCGACCCCGACCATCGCGAACTCCGCCGCCCCCATCCAGGCGGACGTGGTAGGGTAGGGCTGCTCCAGCACTTCGGCATAGAAAACGCGGCTCCGCTGCTCCTTGCCGGCCTGAAGGATGCTGAGGACCCGGCTCATCGACCGACGGATGTCCTCCCACATAGAGGGCGAAACCCCTGAAAGGGCCTCCTTGAGGAGGCGGTCCAGCGGCACCACCGACTGCGCTCCCGCGAGCGCGTCTCGCATGTCACGGTAGGCGAACGTCTGAACGGCGACGACTCCCAGCCAGGCCGATCCGGCAAGGAGGTCGGCGCGCAGCGCCTCGGTACACGGGGCGAGGTCCGGCTCCCAGCCGACCAACGGCCCGACCAGCTCGGCGATCGCGATCCCGTGACCCGGAAAAATCGCTTCCCAGTAGGCCGGATCCGCCGCCTCGGGGGCAGCGGTCCACGCCTGTCCGATCTTGCTCTGTTCCATCATTTCCTCCATTCGGTTGATACCACAAAACCGTCGGCCTGTCAATCGGCGACAGGCGGTCAACCCGTTGCCGCGAGCGCGCCACCGTCAAGCGCCGTTGGCCGCACGGCGCTGCGGGTGCGAGATCGGGTAAGCGCCTAGGATCGACGCGCGAATTTCGCCTTCAGCTCCTTCGACGCCTGCGTATACCCTCCCCCTGCCCCATCAAGGAAATGGGTGTGCCCGCGGTCGTATTTCTGGACATAGCAGGTCATGACGGAGGCAGGGCACGTAGCGGTGCCATACATGAGCTTCCCGTCGTGCTCCATCGCATCCAAGACCGCCCGGAACGCCAGGCGCTGCTCGGGCGTGCTGCGGACCATGGTATAGAGCGTGCCGCTCAGGTGAAGCGTGTCGGTCGCGGCGATGAGCGAACGGAGGTAGGTCTCTGGATGAAAACTCCCCAAGGACAGACCGAAACGGAACAGGAAGGCGCTTCCCAAGGAGCGGCAGAGCGTTCGGAAGGTCCGCCACGGCCGCAGCCGACCGGATTCTAAAGCCGAACGGACGCGGGCACCCGTGAGGCCAACGGTGGGATGAAGCGCCACGGCCGTTACGGGATGGCGGGCCGCATACGGCCCATATATCCGGTCAAGCGCCTCGAGCGCCTCGGCGTACACGGCCGCCTGGTCGGCGCCTGGGGTGGCCTGGATCATCGCGCAGACGATTTCCTGCCGTGGCTGGCCAGACCCGATCTCGCCCCAACGGCACATGAGACCTTGGAGGTCGATGTCGCGCGCAGCTTCCGGCATCACATCGGCCGTGGACGCGTCGCCCTTGATCCGCTTGTCAGCAAAGGCGAGGCCATCACCTAAAAAGACCGCCTGGTCGTACCCGGGAGCGACCGACCATTTCGCCATCCGCAACGTGCTGCCGGCGGCCTGAACCTCGGAGACGGGGACGGAACCGACGCGTAAGACGAGCCCGTACGACGCGAAGGTGTTGGCGCGCAAGGCCCATAACGCGCCCCGCATCTCTTCAAGCACGCTCGACGGGACCAGGAGCGTTGCGCCATCTCCGCCATAAAAGAACGCGATCTGCACGCCCGCGCGTCGAGCGACGTTCAGGCAAGCGATCACGGAGCTCGCGGCAATGGTGTTCACGTCACGGTAACGCCCTTGCGCGACCGCCTGCGTCGAGCCTTTCACGTCGGTGACGATGATTTCCCAATCCTCCGGCACGGCCTGAAACAGCTCCGGATGGCGAAGGATCTCTTTCAACGGCCAGGCAAGCGGCGGCAGGGACTGGTAGAACCGGTCTGTCATATGGGCCGATATAGCACGTTTTAAAGGATTTAGCCAGGGTGTAGGATCCGGCCCTTACATCGTAAAAGGGAATGAGGTCCACTCTCCAGGAAAAAGGGCGACCATTGGATCGATCCACTCGCTCAATCCAGACTCCGCAGGGACATAGCCGCGGATGTCCACCGCCTTCCCCTTATGGATCCCTAAATGAAGGTGCTTGCGTTCGCCGTCGGTCTCCGGCCCAACGTCGCCAAGCAAGCCCAACTGCTCGCCGATCAACAGTTCGCTTCCCACTGTCGCCGTCACGCTGGCGAGATCGAGATGACCGTAGATAACCGTCACGGCCTGCCCCTCGATCACGCAGTCTTGCACCACGACCCCGCCATAGCCGGACGCGGAGCGCACTTGCCGCACGGAACCGATGCAGATCACGTAGACAGGAACGTCCTGGCCCTGCTCCGCTTCCGTCACTTCGAAATCGGTTCCCGTATGGAATCCGGAAAAGCGCTCCAGGGGGACGGGCGAGGCACGCGGGGTGACCGCGAGTCCAAACGGTTTTTTCGTGATGCGGGCTTTAGGATCAGACAAGGGCGAAACGATCACAGCGGAAAAAGCCCCCTCCGGCGAAATCGGCGTAGAAGAAGAGGCCCCCATGGGGACCGTCGTAGACGTAACGGATGTCGATGGACGGCTAAAATTCGGCCTGGAACAACCAACCGACACGAACATAGCCAGTAGTAGGCCCAAAGGGAAAAGACGGGGCATGTGCCTTCATCATACCAGGCCCGGCCAACAAGAAAAACGCGCGGTTGCGCGTTTTTCTGAGGCCTAGGCGGCAAATGCCTTGATCACCTTCAGCGCCACCTTCCCCTTTTCCCCACCGATTTCGATATCCGTCACGAATTCCTTCGGCTCGACCCATTCGGTCACGAGGTTCACGCTTTCGGCGCGCAGCTCTTTCGCGAAGGCGCCGTTCTCCTCAATGATCGCGTCACGGACATCGCCGTCCGGGAAGAAGAAGAGCACATGGGCCTGGTCTTTGGGTTCCATCCCGGCCTGCTTGCGCAGGTTCATCACGTGGCGCGCGAATTCGCGGCGATAGCCCTTCTTGAGGAGCGCGGGCGTCATCTCGAGGTCAAGTTCGACCTCCCAAGGCTGCGTGAGGCCCGTCTTGCCTTCAACGAGAACCTGCTCGACGTTCACTTCCTCGCGTAAGACCTCGAACAGCGCCTGACGCCCTTGCCAATGCTCAAGCATGGCCGGATCCCCGAAAGAAACCTTCAACGAGGCAAGCGCCTGCCGCACCGCCACGCCTGCCTTGACGCGCACGTCATGGGCCGCGGAAGCGACTTCCCGGAGCCAGGCCATGTCTTGCTCCAACGCCTCGTCTCGGCTGCGCGACACGGCCTTCGGCCAGGCCTCGAGGTGGACGGACGCCTTCGCACCCCCCATCTCCTGATAGACCTTCTCCGCCAAGAACGGGATGAACGGCGCGGCCAGCTTGGTAAATTCGAGCAGGACCTCATGCAGGGTCTTGAGCGCATCCATCCGCTGGAAGGCTTGGTCGGACTTGAGACGGTCGCGCGAGCGGCGCAACCACCAGGTCGACAGGTCATCGATGAACGCCCGCAACGGGCGCGTCGCTTTCACAAGGGCGTACCCGTCCATGGATTGCGTCACCTCTTCGGTGAGCTGTGCCAGGCGTGAGAAGATCCACCGGTCCAGCACATGGCCACTGCGCGGCTTCTCAAGCTTGATCCCTTCACCGGCATACGTCTTGTAGAACGTGACGATGTTCCAATAGAGATTGAGGAACGTCCGCGTGATCGTCTGCAAGTCGCGCTCGGAGAAGTTGAGGTTTTCGGCTTCGACGATGGGAGACGTGAGCAGATAATAGCGCAACGCGTCCGCCCCGTGCGTATTGAGGAGCTCCCATGGGTCGGGATAGTTCTTGAGGCTCTTCGACATCTTACGGCCGTCTTCGGCGAGCACCATGCCCGTCACGATGACATTCTTGAAGGCGGGCTTATTGAAGAGGGCGGTCGAGAGTACGTGCAGCGCGTAGAACCAGCCACGCGTCTGGTCTTGGCCTTCCGCGATGAAATCAGCTGGCGAATGCGCGTCGAAGAAACGGCGCTGCTTGAACGGGTAGTGCAGGGATGCAACCGGCATCGAACCGGATTCGAACCAACAGTCGAACACTTCCGGCGTACGCTTCATGACGCCTCCACAGGAGCACGGGATCGTTACCTGATCGATATGCGGGCGATGGAGGTCCTGATTTTTCGTACACGTGCCAGGCGTTGCAATCTCTTTCAATTCCTTGAGCGAACCGACGACGCGCGCCTGTTCACACGAGGAACAATGCCAGACCGGGATTGGCGAGCCCCAATAGCGGGTACGGGAAATATTCCAGTCGGGCGCGGTCTCGAGTCCCTTACCGAAGCGACCTTCGCGGAAATGTTCGGGATGCCAGTTGATCTTTTGCGCAGTCTTGAGGAGACGATCCTTTAGTGTCGTGACGTTTACGAACCAGGCCGGCTGAGCCTTGTACATGAGCAACGTCGAACAGCGCCAACAGATCGGCACGCTGTGGGTGATGGTGTCGGCGCGATAGAGGGCGTGTCGGGCTCGCAAGTCCTGGAGGACGAGGGCGTCGGCGTCCTTGATCGGCGTCCCGGCGAAAGGGCCGCACGCGGCGGACATCTTGCCCTCATCATCAACGGTCTGGAGGATCGGGAGGCCGTGTTCACGGGCCATCTGCAAGTCCTCTTCGCCATAGGCGGGAGCCGTGTGCACGATGCCCGTACCGTCGTCGGCGGTGACGTGCGTACCGGAAACGACACGGAAGGCGCCCTCCCCCGCTTCGACGAAGCGATAGAGCGGCTCGTACTTCATCCCGACCAGCTCGGACCCTTTGAAACGACCCATGACGAGGACCTTGGCGACCCCGGCCTCGAGGCCTCCCCATTCTTTCAGGACCTCTTCGGCGCGCGCTTCGGCAAAAAACAAGATATCGCCGGTCTCTTGGATGCGCGCTTTAACGTACGTCAATTCTGGATGGACCGTCAGACCCGTGTTGGCGGGCAAGGTCCACGGCGTCGTGGTCCAGGCGAGGAAGTAGGTCTTCTCTTCGCCGACGACCGGGAATTTCACGTAGACAGCCGGATCCTCGCGATCGACATACGAATTCCCCATCGCGACCTCGAAATTGGAGAGCGACGTCGAGCAGCGCGGGCAGAACAGCGACACGCGTGTGCCGCGATACGCAAGCTCCTTCTTATGGAGTTCGGAAAACACCCACCAGACCGATTCGATGTATTCGGTCTGCAAGGTCATGTACGGATCCTTGAAGTCGACCCAGCGACCGATGCGGTCGATGTATTTTCCCCATTCGCTCTCGTAACGGAAGACGGACGCGCGGCAGGCGTCGTTAAACTTGTCGATGCCGTGGGCCTCGATCTCGCGCTTGGACCCGATCTTCAATTCCTTCTCGATCAGGTTCTCGATCGGCAGGCCATGGCAATCCCACCCCCAGCGGCGCGGGACGCGATAGCCTTTCATGGTCCAGTAACGAGGCACGGCGTCCTTGAGGACGGATTGAAGGAGATGGCCGTAGTGCGGGAGGCCCGTAGCGAAGGGCGGCCCATCATAAAAGACGAACGTCTTGCGGGGGGAACGCTCTTTGAGGGTTCGCTCAAAGATCTCTTGCGCTTTCCAATAGGAAAGAACTTCCTCTTCTAAGCGCGGGAACGGGGAGGTTCGCTTGTCGCTATTTTGCGATGAGGAACCCACGGACGAGGGGTGATCGGCCATATGGGGGGTATCTTGTCTGGGTCTGGAGGAGCCGTCAAGAATGCTTGACATGAACCAAAAAAGAGGCTAAGAACCGGATTGGTCAAAGACAGGAGGCTGCATGGATCTTCGAGAACTGAATCCGCCCCTTCGTTTCCGTCCAGAAGACGCACGAGCGCAGAGAAGCGGCAAGCCGGTCGTCACCATCGTGGAAAGCGGCCCCAGGAGACATGCCTGGATCTTCCTGCCGAGCGGATTACAGGTCATGGCCCCGCTGCAGAAGCTGCCGATCATCGACATCTCGGTAACAGTGCGGCACGGGGGGCTCTACGACACGATTCCCGGGACGGCCCACGCCATCGAGCACCTGATCTACAGGGATGTCCTGGAGGTGGGTCCGCATCCGGCCCTGCGGCCTCTCATCGGTCGGGGGCTGCGGTACAACGCCTTCACCCAGGACGAGATGACCTACTACTGGGGACGGACGCCCTATCGGGAATGGAAGGACCTGCTCGCCGGACTGCTGACGCTGACGTTCCAGGCGACACCGCTGATCGAACCGGTCCGTTGGGAACGGGAGCGGCCGGCGATCCTGGAGGAGATTCGGGGACGCGATGAGAGCAAGCGGATTTCCGATGCCCTCCGTGCGGCGCTTTACCCGCATGTCGCCCGCCTCCGCACATCGCTGCTCGGCGACAAGAGCGACGTGGAACGCCTAACGACGGATGACCTTCGACAGGTCTACGAAGCGGTCTACCACCCCGGCAACGCCGTCGTGATCATTCAAGGCCTCAAATCCGTCGAAGCGCTCCTCGCCTGGCTCACGCAACGGCCGGAAGCCTGGGGAAACGGTCCGTCGTATGCGCGGGTCGAACGTGGCCCCTTCACGGACCCCGGCCTGGATACGGACCTGACGGTGCGGGTGGCAGGCGGACCGAGCGTCGAACGGATCATCTTCCACTCCCAACGATTCCGCTCGCCGCGGATGCGTGACAAGAGCTGGAGGATGACCTGGTTGCTACGCGAGATCATGGGTCGGGGCGGGCTCGTTCACGATGCGTTTCGACGACGGCACGGCCTCATCTACAGCAGCGAATTCCTGATCCGTCGGGATCATGCAGATTTTAGTCGGTTCATCCTGAAGGCGGGCATGCGGGCCACGGCCATGGATGACGCAAGTGCCGTCTGGAAAGAGCTCTGGAAACGGGCCTGCAACAACCTCAAAGAGCCGACGGCGGACGTACGACCCTTCATCGAAACAGCCTTCGGCGCCCACCGGCTCGGGCGTGCCAGCGCAAAAATGCAAGCGTTCCAAGATTACGGCGACGGCCTCCGGAACGAGTGGCTCGAACAGGAGCGCCGGCGGCCGATAAGCAACATGGGTGATGTCCCACCGGAGGAGCTCCTCCCGCTCCTGCGCGACCTGCCCCGCTTCGCTGATCTCCACTGGCAGGAGATCCGCGTCCTTCCCACGTCCCGATGACGTGGGATTTTTCTTTGCCTGCGTGTTACACTTGTCGATGTTATGCCCACGTTCCTTCTCGGTGCCGACCATGGCGGCTTTGATCTGAAAGAGCATCTGCGCAAGACGCTCGATCGACTTGACATCCCGTATGAAGACCTCTCGCCGGAGGTCGTCGAGGGGGACGATTATCCGCTCGCCGCTCAACGCGTCGCGAGACATTTGACCCAAGGACGTGACCAACTCGGCTTACTGGTTTGTCGCAGCGGGATTGGGATGGACATGGCGGCGAACCGCTTTCGGGGCGTGCGCGCGGCGGTGATCCGTTCAGCGGCAGAGGCTCGCTTGGCACGCGAACACAACCATGCGAACGTGCTGGTACTGGGTTCAGATCTCACAACGCCCAGCCAAGCCGACCAGATCTTAAAGACCTGGCTGGAAACGCCAGGCTCGCATGCCCAGCGCCACGTGCGCCGGATTCACCAGCTCGATACCGACGTATGACCCATCTCGTTCCCGAAATCATTCCGGCGCTCCTCGTGCAGACGCCCGAAGAAGCAAACGCGCATTGGCTACAGGTTCTCGAAGCCGAACACGTACAGGTCGACTGTCTTGATGGCCACTTCGTGCCCAATATAAGCTTTTTCTCGCCAGAAGCATGGCCGACGCGAGGGCCCGGCATCGAGCTCCATCTCATGTGCCAGCAGCCGCTTGCGGTGATGCAGGCTTGGGAAAAGCATCCGCTTTTCCGTCGGGCGGTATGGCATCTGGAGACGCCGGTGCACCATGAAGAGCTCATCGCCTGGTGTCGGAAACGGAACATAGCGTGTGGGATCGCCCTCAATCCAGAAACAGAACCAGAACGCGTCGCAGGGCTCGCGAAGGATCTCGACCTACTCCTCCTGCTCAGCGTGCATCCCGGCTGGAGTGGCCAACCATTCCTCGAAACGACGTTCGCAAAAATTGAGGCGGTCCGACAGCGGTTTCCCGAACTCCCGATCGGTATCGACGGTGGGGTGACGGAAGCGCTCATCCCAAAACTCACGCAATTGGGCGCGAGCCATTTTTATCTCGGATCAGCGCTCTTCGCCACGGACGGGACTTCCCCGCGCCAGACCTTGCATCACCTTACTCAGTCCGCTCACCATCTTTCCGTATGAAACGCCTTCTTTCAGCGTTCGGGCTGGTCGTCGCTTGCCTCCTCACGACCCAAACCGCCTCCGCCCTCTCAATCGACCCAGGTCGGCTCATCCGCAGCCCAGAGAATCCGGCCGTTTATTATGCCGCGGGCGACAGGCGCTACGCGTTCCCGAATGAGCGCATCTTCCGCAGCTGGGGCGTGTCCTTTGACGCTGTCCAGACCGTCCCCGCGAGCCGGTTGGCAGAATGGCGACTGGCAGGCGTGATCGTGTATCGACCGGGGAGACTGATCAAGATCGACACCGATCCAAAGGTGTACCTCGTTACCGAAAACGGGGTCCTGCGCTGGATTGAGACGGAATCGGTCGCGCGCGCCCTCTTTGGCGATGGATGGGCCCGCCAAGTCGAGGATATTCCAGACGCATTCTTGACGTCGTACTCCTTCGGACCGTCGATCGGCGATGCTGCGACGATCACGCTCCCCGCCATGGGATCAGGAGGCTCGTTGCTCGCGATCGGGCTCAACCAGGGGTTGATGCAGAATCCGGACTTCGTCACGTCGACCGTTCCGACGACCACAAACCCAACCGTGCCCGCCTCCCAACCGGACATCCTCGTTCGCGCCAGCCTCCCGAATGGGGTGCGCGCCAAGGAATCGGTCCGCATCGACGTGTTCGGACGTGAGCAGGTACCGGAACGGGTGGCAATCCGCATCAACGACGCGCCCGTGCAGGAGTGCCAACGGCAGGCGGTCTGCACGTACACGCTCACCCACCAGACGCAGTCAAGCGTTACCGGCTATCAGGTCCAAGTGGATGCCAGCTTCGCAAACGGCACGCGACGGACGCAAGCCCTCACCATCCCCGTCCGCGACCCGCTAGCAGGCGCCCTACGTCTCAACATGACGCAAACGGAAATGCGGTCCCCGGGATCACTCGACATCGAGGCAGAATGGGGAGAGACGATCATCGGCGCACGCTCAATCACGCTCACCGTGAACGGCGAGGACCAGCGGATCTGCTTCAATGCCACGACCTGCCGGATCTCATACGGCGTCACGGGAGCCGTCGGATCGACCTTAAGCATCGGCGCGATCGCCGAAGACACCTCGGGTCACCGCTGGGTCACGCCCACCAGCACGGTGACGATCGTCGCGAACGATCGGCCAACGATCACCGTAGGCACAAGCGCGGGGACCGCCTTCACGGGTGAGACGATCACGATCAACGCGGACGCCAACGATGTCGACGCTATTGCGTTTATCGAGATATGGGAAAACAATGAACGTAAGGCCCGCTGTGAACGGACCGTATGCACCTACACGACCACCCCACTGGTCGCGGCCGGAACGCGCGCCTTTCGCGTCATCGCCCAAGATCTCCTCGGGGCACGCCGCGAGGTCGCGCTCGAACCCATTCTCGTCCTGCCCGCAATTCGCTAATCCTTCCCTTATTTTGGCGATATTATGAACAAATCCCTCCTTTCGGGCGCGCTCCTGCTCTCGCTCTGGACGGCTCCACTCAGCTCGGCCCTAGCCGCCGAGCGCAGCGCCTTCAACGCCGGTGAACTCATCAAGAGTCCCACCAATGCCGCCGTCTACTATTTCGCCGCCGACGGCAAGCGCTACGTCTTCCCCAACGACAAGACCTACTTCACCTGGTACACCGATTTCTCCGGCGTGAAGACGATCCCTGCCCGCAGCCTGTCGGCCATCCCGCTGGGAGGCAACGTCACCTACCGTCCCGGCCGCAAGATGGTGAAGATCACCACCGACCCGCGCGTGTACGTGGTTGACCAGGGCGGCGTCCTGCGGCACATCGCAACGGAACAGCTCGCCCAGAGCCTCTACTCGATCAGCTGGAAGGGACAGATCGAGGATATTCCGGACGCCTTCTTCACCAACTACCGTCTCGGCACGGCCATCCAGTCGACACGCGACTTCAATCCGCAGAACGTCCTGACGCAGACGACAACCATTGCCCAAGACAAGCAGATGACGCCGGAGATCGCCAACATCACGATCGGCGACATGGAGACGAGCTTCGTGCCGGCAACCATCACCCTTAAACGCGGCACGACGGTGACCTGGACCAACCGCGACATCACCAACCACACGGTGACAGGCGCGGGTTGGAATTCGGGCATCATCGCCCCGGGCGCGACCTACTCGCGAACCTTCGCGACGAGCGGTTCGTTCGACTACACGTGCTCGATTCACCCGAGCATGCAGGGGACGATCAACGTGGTACCATAAACGGATACGATAAAAAATCCAGCGCCGCAAGATGCCTGGATTTTTTATCGTACAGAATCCTTTTCCCATCTCTGCTATACTCCTCCCATGCGCTCCTTATCGATCCAAGAACTGGAACTCATGGCGAATACCATCCGCCAGGACATCATCAAGGCACTCGTGCGCGCTGGCAGCGGGCATTCGGCGGGGCCGCTGGGAATGGCCGACGTCTTTACGGCGCTCTATTTCCATGTCCTGCATATCGACCCGAAGCATCCCGACTTACCTGGACGCGACCGGCTCGTACTCTCGAATGCGCACATCTGCCCGGTTTTATATGCGACCCTCGCCCGCCGCGGCTTTTGTTCCGTCGAAGAATTCCACACCTCCCTCCGCGCCCTCGGCTCCCCGTTCCAAGGCCATTCCAACAACCATGCCGGCATCGGCATCGAGACCTGTGGCGGCCCGCTCGGACAGGGTATTTCGCAAGCGGTCGGGATGGCTCTGAGCGCCCGCATGGATCGGGCCCGCTGGCGCACGTACTGCCTCATGGGCGATGGCGAGCTAAATGAGGGCCAGTGCTGGGAAGCCTTCCTGTTTGCCGCTCGCGAGAAGCTCCACCAACTTACCGTGATCGTCGATCGCAACAACATCCAAATCGACGGCTACACCGAACACGTTATGCCGCTCGAGCCCCTCCGCGACAAGTTCGAGGCGTTCGGGTGGCACGTCATCGACACCGACGGCCACAACATGCGCCGTATCATCGACAGCCTTGAGGAGGCGCAGGCGGTCTACGAAAAGCCGAGCGTGATCCTCGCCCACACCGTCCCCGGAAAAGGCGTGAGTTTCATGGAAGCCGATTTTGCCTGGCACGGGAAACCGCCGGACCAAGATGAAGCGCGCCGCGCCATCCACGAGCTGCGCACGCTCGCCGGCGCGATTCAATCGGAACATGAATAGCCCTATGCTGCACCAAGACCTCTTTACCGAACGGCAACAGCTCATCCCCACGCGCAATGGCTATGGCGACGCTCTACTTGAGTTAGGAAAAACCGACGAACGCGTCGTCGTGCTCACCGCCGACCTCGCCGAATCGACACGCGCCCACCTCTTCCGCGAGGCCTATCCGGAGAGATTCGTCGAATGCGGCGTCTCCGAACAGAACATGGTCAGCATGGCCGCTGGCCTCGCGCTCTCCGGCAAGGTCCCCTTCGCCAGCTCCTACGCCGTCTTCGTCCCCGGACGCACCTGGGACCAATTGCGCGTGTCCGTGTGCTACACGAACGCCAACGTAAAGATCGCGGGCGCCCACACCGGCCTCTCCGTCGGACCAGACGGCGCGACCCATCAGGCCCTCGAGGACCTCGCCATCACCCGCGTCCTGCCGAACCTCACCGTGATCGTCCCCTGCGATTATCATGAAACGAAAAAAGCCACGCTCGCCATGGCCGAAACCGACGGCCCGATGTACATCCGCTTCGGCCGCGAAAAGACGGCGCTCATCACCAGCGAAGGTGCTCCGTTCAAGATTGGGGTCCATACCGTCCTGCGCCCCGGCAAGGACGTGACGCTCATCGCCTGCGGACCACTTGTCTTTGAAGCCCTCTCCGCCGCCCGCACGCTTGAGAAGCAAGGTATCAGCGCAGAAGTCATCAACGCGTCAACGCTTAAGCCCTTCGACGCAAAGACGCTCGTGAAAAGCCTCAAGAAAACCGGCTGCGTCGTGACCGTCGAGGAGCACCAGATCCACGGGGGGCTCTTCGGAACCGTCGCCGAGGTCACGAGCCTGCTCCTCCCCGTCCCCATCGAACCGATCGCCATGCCAGACTGCTTCGGCGAATCCGGCGAGCCGAAAGAGCTCCTTGAGAAATACGGCCTTACGGCCGAACAGGTCGTAAAAGCGGCGAAAAAAGCCATCAAACGACGGGATGCTTGAGGTTCCTGACATTCCTGCTACACTCTCTCGGCGAAGGAAAGGAACAGACGTGCTGCTAAGAACGCTCAGCGTCCGGGCAGTCGCCCATCAAGCGGCCCTCGCACGGGCCATCGAACAGACCCGAGAGGAGATGCTCTCTTCCCTCCCTCCAACGAGAAGCGATCCGTCACCAGAAGAAGAGGGCCCGGTCGCCTCCAAAGCCGAGGAGGAGTGGCGCCGAGCCCAACGGCAGCGGCACAAGCGCCACGAATCATTCCAACGACAAGCGGCCAACATCCTGCGCCTCCAGGAGGTCATCCAGGCCGCCAACGGGGCACGTCGAGGCAACCGACGGAACCCGATCCGTCGATGCAGGATCCCCGGAGCCCTCCTCTCCGCAGGAGAACTCCGCCGGTTCGGCGCGAAAGGCGCGACGCTCCCCTCAACCGGGGCACCTGCTTACGTGACGGAAGCGCCCGCCGCCTGGCTGGTATTCAAGCCGGAGGCTGCCGACTGGAACGTCATCGCCATCCCCCGCAACGGAGCGTACACCAGCTGGGAAGAACCCTTCCAAAGGTCCACCCGAACCTCCTCTTCCGACCTGGGTAGGACCTCCAGATCCCCATCACCCGCACCGGAAGGCGCGGTCTGAATCCCCCGATAAAGGGGATTTTTCCATACCAAAAAATCATCCGACCGTCATACGGACGGAATACGTTGAATCCGTTCGCCCATACGGTTAGGGAATGGTACGCATTTCTGGGACAGGCTTTTAGCCGGCCAATTTCAAGCCTTTTTGAGGCGTCGCGCCTACGGTTGACGAAATCCCTTTTTTCTGACACTCTGACGACTCAAGAGCTGAGAAAGGGGTTCGCATGAAACAAGCAAAGCAAGCGTTCATCGTCGTCGACCTGGGTAACGGGGACGGGGGCAAGGGCACGGTTACCGATGCCCTCACCAGGCGTTACAACGCCCATACCATCTTCCGCTTCAACGGCGGCGGCCAGGCCGGCCACAACGTCGTGACCCCGGATGGTCGCCACCACTGCTTCTCGCAGTTCGGGTCGGGGATGTTCGTCGAGGGGACGATGACCTGCCACACGCGGAACGTCCTCATTAGCCCGGACGCGATGCTGATCGAAGCGAAGGCCCTCGCCGCCAAGGGCGTCCCCGACGCCTTCGCCCGCACACTCATCAGCGAGCACACCCTCATCGTGACACCGTTCCACCGTGCCGCCACCCGCCTGCGCGAGCTCGCGCGCGACACGGAGCGCCACGGCAGCGTCGGCGTCGGCATCGGCGAAGCGGCCCGCCTGGCGGCGGCGCACCCCGAACTCGCCCTCCGCGCCAAGGACCTCCGCGGCGGCCATCCGGAAGCGCTCCGGCAACGCCTCCAACGCAGCCAGAACGTCCTGCGGATGGAACTGCGCGGGGAGCTCGACAAGCTCCAGAACCGGCCCGAAGCGCAGGCAGACCGCCTGCTCCTCGAAGGCCCAGCTTCGGTCGACCTGATCCTCTCTCCGCTGGAGAGCTTCGCCGACCAAGCGAACATCGTGAACGACCAGGTCCTCCGCGAGCGCCTCGCCCGCGACGGCACCGTGATCTTCGAGGCCGCCCAGGGCGTGCTCATCGACGAGGATGTCGGGCTCTTCCCCTATGTCACGCGCAGCCACTGCACCACGCGCAACGCCCTCAAGTTCCTCGACGACGCCCGCTACGGGGGCCGCCGCGAACGGGTCGGCGTCCTCCGCGCCTATGCCGTACGCCACGGCCCCGGCCCGTTCGTGAGCGAGGACCCCGAGCTCGGCACCCAGCTCCGCGAGGTCCACAACGTCCTCCACGACTGGCAGGGCGCCTTCCGCCACGGCCACTTCGACGCCGTCGCCACCCACTACGCGCTCAAGCACTGCCCCGTCGACAGCCTGGCCGTCACCTGCCTCGATCAGCTCGAGAGCCTCGCCGCCAAGGCCTGCATCGCCTACGACCTGTCCGACGGCAACCGGGTCGCGGAGATCACCCACAACCTCAGCCCCTACCACTTCCACGGCCGCGAGCGCCTCTCCAACCGCCTCCTCCACGCCCGCCCCGTCCTCACAGAGATGCCCGACCCCCTCGAGTTCATCACCAAAACATTTCCCCTGCCCCTCCTCACCACCTCCCACGGCCCCACCGCCACCGACAAGCGCTGGTACCCCGACTGGACTCACTGACGAACGCCACCCGTTCGTCTTTTTCTTTCTTCTCCTTATTTTTCTCTTTCTCTTTTTAATTCTTCTTTCTCCTTTCCCTCCCCTTGTAGGTCCCCGGCGAGGGAAGCCCTTTTTGGGGCGACGAGCTGTCTGAGCTTCCATCAAGATAAAAGGCGAGTTCTCGTCGCCCCAAAAAGGGCTTCCCTCGCCGGGGACCGACCTGCCCGAGCGGGAAATGGCGGGCCTGATGGGGCGCCAGCCCCATACCCCTCCGGCCAGGCAGGCCACCCCCTTCGCGTTTGACGCAAAACATCCTTTTTGATAAAGTCCCCGCGCTCAGCGGATCCCACGATTCGCCGTTGTAGCTCAGCTGGTAGAGCACTTCCATGGTAAGGAAGAGGTCACCGGTTCAATCCCGGTCAACGGCTCCACAAAAAAACACCCTCTAAAAAGGGTGTTTTTTCTTACCATCGCATGATTCGCGTATGAAGTGCGGTTATCGGCACGCCGCCAGATCACTGGCATACGTCTTCCCTTCCGCCATCGTCCGCGCGATCCCGAAATCTGCGAAGTCGGTCCAAAAGCGTTCGCCGACCACCGGTGCGACCGCCTGCTCAAGGTCGACGAAGACCTGGCCCGTATACGAGACCGCCCGACTATACGGCGTCCCGTCATTCCTCGGATAATACCGGAGCGCCCGTTCACGGGCCGGCTTGTCCGCAAACCGCGCGATGATCGCGCGCACCGTCTCGATCCCATAGCGCGCCTCGATCCGCTGCCAGAAACAATCTCCGGAAGAATAGATCCCCGTATCGCCAGCGCGGCAGCTGTACAGTTGGTACGGATGGAACGTTCCATCGCCCGAACGATAGCCATTCTGCTCGCACGTGAGCGAACGGGCATCACCGCCCCGATCCTGCGCGTAGTTCGCCAGCCCCTCATTCAGGAACGAGCTGACATCAAGCGTGCGGATGAACCGATGGGTCAGTTCGTGGTCCCCGATCACGTCATCCCACGCCTTGCGCGTGTAATAGGCCGTGTTCGGATGCTCCATGGAGATCATCTTGAGGTACTCATCACGCGTCCCCAAATTCCAGATGATCGGATGGCCCTGTTCCTCGGGACCGCAGCAGCTTCCGGCGTTGTCGTGATTGAGGACAAACTCCATACGGATCACGTTCGGCAGGGAGACGGGCGCGATTCCTAAGAGGTTTTCCGTATTCCGATAACTCTGCAGCAACCGATACAGCTGGATCCGTCCGAACGCTTCCGCATCGGGACGGTCATCCGGCATCACGACCGTGAATTTGCCGCTCTTGAGAGCCAACCGCCCATCCGTCTCGACCGCGCGCTGGTAGTCAGGGATCGAGAGCAGCCGTGAACGGTCACGCCAATCCATTTGGGTACACCGCTCGGGCAAGCAGGGGGTGACCGGCTCAAGCACGGACACGTTCGGGGAAGGAGCGGGTGGGACGATTGGAGCAGGGTCAGGCGTTTGGATAACAGGAGGAGCCGGAATCGGCACGATCGGAGGAACGGGAACGACGGGGATCGATACGGGCGCATCCGGAAGAACACATACGCTCTGTTCCGAACAGACGAACCCAGCCGCGCACGCCGGACGTGCGAATCGGCAACCGACGGCTTCGGTCGTCGTCGACGTGACGCGTCGCAAGTAATTCAGCGCAAACGTCGGCCGCGTCGTCACGAACACGCGTACCGGCTTATCCGCGAGGACATACCAAAGCTGGCGCCGCACCGGCTCCCACACGAACCCCCCTTTGTGGCGCTTGTACGTGACCTGGTTGAGGGACATCTTCACCCGTTTCCTTAACGGATGGTACCCGCTCAGGATCTCGGTCCGGTCGTCGAAGCCGTCTTGATCGCTATCCGCGCGGCGTGGGTCTGTCTCAAAGGCGCGTTCGTACTCGTCATCCAACCCATCCCCATCCGCATCGTGATCAGAAAGGGCACTGGCAGGCGTTCCGAGGGGGATCTGGCGCAGGTCCGTAAGCGTAATAGGACGGGCCAGAGCACGGAGACGAGCGACCAACCGGCCATCCGCCGGCAGGAGATCCACCACTTCCCCATTCGCCTGACGATACCAGAGACCCTGATCACGCATCAGGAGACCCGGTGCCACCGCGGCTTCTGTGACCTGATGGGAAAGGGCGGTCGCCAAGAGAAAGCTGAGAAAGAGCAAACGAAACGAGCGAGAAAGCATCATGACCTGAGCATACCGCGGAAGCACACCCGAAACAACGTCGGACAATCTCTAGATGTAGCGAAAAACCCTTTATTTAAGACTTCCCTCACGATCGTCCGCCAACACCTTCCCACCCTTGACAGGGAGAACGGGACACGCTAGCCTAGTCGGTACGGATCTTGAAGTGGGAGAAAAGAGGCCCGCGCTCGAAGCAGGCTACCCACGCGTCACGACGAGCGTTCCGCGGCCCCTGTCCGCCCAGAGGTGGTTCGGGTCCCCCCACCGATCGCGCTTCTGTCAGGACCAGGGCCACGCCGCCGCCCGCCAACACGCACGACGCCTCGCCCGATGGACCCGCCGGTGCCACCTCCGCTCATCTGGAGGCCCTCCTGGCATCGAAGCGGCTCGCCGCGCACCGCCCCCCTCTGTTACCGGGGCCGGACACAAGAGGCTCGCAGGATCCGCCTCGCGACCAAGTTCCCAGTGCTGGGAATGGCCGCGATTTTTTATTGCCAGAACCCTCCCTTGCCAAGCGGGCCCCGAATCGGTAGTCTCTTCCCACAACTTGCCTGGGTGGATACCGAAGCGGTCAAACGGGACAGACTGTAAATCTGTTGGCCCTGCGCCTTCGAAGGTTCGAATCCTTCTCCACCCACCACCACAAGAAACGCCGCGGCTTCCAAAAGCCAAGGAGCGGGCAGCTACGATGGCTGCCTTTTGTGTTTTAGGCGCCGATCGAGCCTGCAACGCACGCGGGCGATGGAGCGGGACGGGTAAACTGGAGGCCTAGCCGCTCACAGAAAATGCGGTCCCGGTCCATTCGCCCGAAGCCCCCTTAGAGCCACCCTGCGGGAATGCTATACTTCCACCATCTATGAAACCGTCCCTAAAAATTGCGCTCGTCGCACTCATTGTCGTAATTCCGCTGGTCGGACTGGGAGGATACGGGATCTCGACCTATAACTCGCTCGTCTCGAGCCGCGAAGCCGTCGCTGGAAAATGGGCACAGGTCGAGTCGCAGTACCAGCGCCGTTTTGATCTGATTCCGAATTTGGTTGAGGCGGTAAAAGGGAGCATGAAGCAGGAGACCGCCGTCTTTACCGCCATCGCCGAGGCCCGCACGCGCTACGCGGGAGCGCAGACGATCGGCGACAAGGCGGCGGCGGCAGACCAGCTAGACACGGCCTTCGCGCGCCTCCTGGTCATCATGGAACAATATCCCCAGCTCAAGTCCCTGGAAACCGTCACCACGCTCATGTCGCAACTAGAAGGTACGGAAAATCGGATCGCCGTTGAACGTCAGCGCTTTAACGAAACCGTTCAGGGATACAATGTCCGCGTACGAACGTTTCCCGCCTCGGCGATTGCCCGCCTCGGAGGGTTCGCCCCGGTTGAATACACCAAAGCACAGGCGGGAGCGGACATCGCTCCGCGCGTCTCTTTCTAGGTGTCGGTATGCGCCGCCGCTTCCGAATTGGCATCGCCTTCGCCCTCTTTGCTGTTGGAATCACGAGCGCGTCCACGCCTCCCGTCAACGCCTACACCTCTCCCGGGGAGCCGAGCGGGTATGTTAATGACTTCGCGGACGCCCTCTCCGCCGAACAGGAGGCTCGTCTGTCCGAACAGATACGGCAGCACGCGGCAAAAACCTCCCACGAACTCGCCATCGTCACAGTGCCGACAACGGCAGATGAGACCATCGAGCAATACGCGGTGACCCTTTTTGAAGCCTGGGGCATCGGAAAAGAGGCGCAAGACAACGGCGTCCTTCTGCTGCTTGCCATTCGGGATCGCCGGTTGAGAATCGAGGTTGGCTACGGCCTTGAATCCGTGCTTACGGATGCGAAAAGTGCTCGAGTCATCGCAGAAGCGACACCGCTCCTGAAGCAGCAAAAGTATCCCGAGGCCATTCAGCAGATGACGGATGAACTCCTCTTCACCCTGGATGAGGCGGCAACAGGCACGAGAGCCCCCTCACAAGCCGTAAATAGCATTCCCCGCCGTGAAGCAGGCGAATGGGTTCTTTTCGCGGTGTTTCTTTCCGCCATCTTCACCGTGATCCTGCTTCCCCTACTGATCGCCATCTTTTATTCAAAAAAACGTGGGTATTGGCAAACCGGGAACTGGAACGGGTTCGGGGGCGGCTTTCGCGGAGCGTCCTCTACCAAATCGGACAACGCGTCAAATGCTTCAGGAGGTGCCTCTTCAGGGCCATCCGCTGGTTCAGGGGACTCGTTTGGGGGTGGGAGCTCGGGAGGGGGCGGCGCAAGCGGAAGCTGGTAGCGCCGACATGGCCGTGCAGGCCTCTCTCGCGAGGACAATCCTGGCAAGCAAACACGGGCGAAGAGCCCGTGTTTGCGCGATCAGAATCCGCAGTAAGAATAGTGACGCATACCGACACATCCGTGCCTCTCACAAAGCCATGTACCGGACCCCCCCCTCCGCGAGGCAAACTTCGGTAAGCGGCCGTTATTCATACCGCAACGCCTCAATCGGGCTCATGCGAGCCGCCGTGCGCGCCGGGAAATACC
>CAZURG010000019.1:0-19938 GCA_964623645.1 uncultured Gammaproteobacteria bacterium
AGCTGGGTGAAGCTGAAACGCCGCTTGAGCGTGTAATGCGTGACGTCGGAGACGGGCTGGTCTTCGGGGGCGGCGGCGAACGTGCTGAGGACGCCGGCTTCGCCCTCTTCTTCAGGCAATTCCACCCCCGCTTCCGCAAAGAAGATGGAGGCCTTCTTGTCGCGGGTCCCGCCGTAATTGCGGGCCCCACAGAGGGTGAGGGTCTCCTTGGCGCGGGTTAGGGCCACGTAAAACAGGCGGCGCTCCTCTTCGAGGTGCGGATTCCCTTCGGGCAAGCGTTCCTGGACCAGGCCGTCGGGCAGCGGGATGGCTTCTGGGCGCCCGCGTGAAGGAAACCGCTGGTCGACGAGCGAAACAACGTAGACGTGACGGAATTCCAGGCCCTTCGCAGCGTGGACGGTGAGTAAACGCACGAATTCCGGCCCGGCATCCGGATCGAACGCCAAGGCCCCTTCCTCCCCCGAATCCAGCTCAAGGTCGAACTCCTCCATGAACCCGCGCAGGGAGGGATTGTGGACCGCGGTCTCATAGCGGCGCAGGCGTTCGGCGAAGCCATTCAAGTGCTGGATCGCCTCCTGACGTTCGCGTTCGGGACGTTTCATGAGTTCCGCAAGGTACCCGGACGCGTCAAGACAGGTATGCAAAACCTCCATCGGGGGTTGGCGACGGGCGACCTCGGCGACGCGGGCGAGGTCGTTCACGAGCTTGTCGGCGATCGAGCCGCAGCGTTCGGACAATTCGCCGAAACGCGTCCCACGGGCGACGTCCTGGATGACGTGCCAGAGGGGCTTGCCGCGGCGATTGGCCTCATGCAGGCATTCGGCCGCATCTTTGGCGGACCAGCCGTAGCAGGCGAGGCTCAGGACGCGCCAGACGGCGGAAGATTCGTGGTAGCCGTCGACGAGGGCGAGCATGGCATGCACGTCGAGCACGGTCGGCTTGCTGTAGAGGCCGCGCAGGGCGAGAAATTGGAAGGGGATCTTGAACCGGTCACAGGCGCGGACGAAGGGGTCGGCCCCGTCGTTCGAGCGCACGAGGATCGCAAAATCGTTCCACGTAAGCGTGGGATCCGCCTTCTTTTTCGCCTGGATGTCGCGCGCGACCGCTTCCGCTTCGGCGTGTTCGGAGGCGCACCACAAGGCCTTCACCTCCCCACCCGTTCCGGACATGGCCTGCAGTTCCTTCGAGATGCCCAGGCGGATCTCCAAGCGATTGGGGTTGTTTTGGCAGATGAACCGGTAGGCCGTCTCAAGAATTTCGCCCTTGGATCGGTAGTTCTCGACAAGCGCGACGGTGACGGCTTCCGGAAAATCGTCGCGGAACTGCAAGATGTTCGCGAGCGAGGCGCCGCGGAACTTGTAGATGGCCTGGTCGTCGTCGCCGACGACGGTGACGTTGCGGGTGCGGGCCGCGAGCAGCTTCACGAGCTCATATTGCGCCCAGTTCGTGTCTTGGAACTCGTCGACGAGGACGTGCTCGAACTGGTCCTGGTACTGCTTGAGGACCATCGGACGCTCGCGGAACAGGCGCAGGACCTCAAGGATCAGGTCACCGAAATCGAGATAGCCCTCGTCATGGAGGAGCTGCTGGTAGACGGCGTAGACGGCGGCGAGCTCACGCAGACGCTTCCGTTCGCTGTCGGCGGCCTCCCCTTCGCCTAATTCCGCGGTCTCCACGAAGGCCGCATACCGTTCGGCCGTCACGCCCTCGTCTTTCGCGCGCGAAATGTGGGTCATGATGGCCCGCAGGAACTTGGTGGGGTTGCCGAGGGGCTTGTAGTACTCGAGCGGGAGCTTGCTCAGGTGCCGACGCAGCAGGAGCCAAGCCTCGGTCGAGGTGAGCAGGCGGAACTGGTTCGGGAGGCCGATGTCGAGGGCGTGGGCCTCGAGGACGCGCTGGCAGAAGCCGTGGAACGTGGAGATCCAAAAATCGTACGCGCCTGCCGGGAGGAGCTGCAGGATGCGATCTTCGAGTTCGCCGGCCGCCTTTTCCGTGAAGGTGAGGGCCAAGACACGCTCCGTGGACGTGCCCGGCTGGGCCAACAGGTGCGCATAGCGGCGCGTGAGCACGGTGGTCTTGCCCGTCCCCGCGCCGGCGACAATCAAAAGTGGCCCGGACGTGTGTTCGACCGCGGCGCGTTGGGCGGCATTGAGGCCGTTGAGGAGGGATTCGGGCATACGTGGAGACAGTGTGAACGAGGCGATCCGGACAGGCAAATCTTCCCCAATCACAGCTAAAAACGAGCCCTCGCTCGTCTTTAGATCGTCCCCTGTTCGATTCCCTTGCGGAGCCGCTTCATCAGGGCCAGGTAAAAGCGCACGTTCCAGAGGGACGCGAGGCGCATCCCCAGCATTTCGTCGACGCGGAAGAGGTGGCGGACGTAGCCGAGCGTGTAACGCCTGAGCTCGTCGTCGACCGCTTCGACGTCGTCCGGGCCGAGATCTTGGAACAGGCGCTCCTGTGAGCCCGCGAACCGCTCGTTGGTGACGTGGACCGTTTCATAAAAATCACGTTTAGTGAGGTCATCGTGGCGGAAGCGGTAGAGCTGGCCGTGGCGGGCGTTGCGGGTAGGCAAGACGCAGTCGAGCATGTCGATCCCCTGCTGGACGTAGGCGACGATCTCGTGCGGCTGCGCGCCGCCCATGAAATAGCGGGGTTGGGCTTCGGGAAGGCGCGGGGTCGTCCCCTCCAAGACCGTACAGGCCTCTTCGAACGGCTCACCAACCGACAAGCCGCCGATCGCGTACCCATCAAACCCAATCTCGACCAGGGCATCCGCGCTCCGCTGGCGCATTTCGACGTCCGTTCCACCCTGGACGATCGCAAAGAGCTGCGCGCCGGGGTTGAAGGAGCCTTCCCGCGTGGCGTGGAACGCCTCTTTCGAGCGTCTTGCCCAAGCCGTCGTCAGTTCAAGAGCCGATTCGAGCTCCTCCTTTGTCGCTGGCAGCTTCGTGCAGACGTCGAGGACCATGCAGAGGTCGCTGCCAATCGCGCGCTGGATTTCCATGCAGAGCTCCGGGGTCAGCATCATCTTTGCCCCATCGATATGGGATTGGAACTTGACCCCTTCCAGCGTGAGCTTGCGGAGGCCTTCGAGGCTGAAGACCTGGAACCCCCCGGAATCCGTAAGGATCGCGCCGTGCCAGTCCATGAGCGCGTGCAGGCCGCCCACGTTCTTGAGCTCCTCAACCCCAGGGCGCAACCAAAGATGGTATGTGTTGGAAAGCACGATGGGGCTCCCCAACCGTTCCACGTCAAACGAGGAGATCGTCTTGACGGCCCCTTTCGTCGCGATCGGCATGAAAAATGGGGTCTGGAGGACGCCATGTGGGGTCGTGAGGGCCCCGCGGCGGGCACGGGAGCGGGTGGAGGTGGATTGGAGGGCGAACATGGGAGGGAGGATGGCAAGAATTAGGAGCATTGTCCAGCACCCTACCCTGTAAACGCATAAAAAACGCGCCCTGCAGGGGCGCTCACCAGGGATCGGCCGAGCGGCGGATGTTCTTGCGGTCATCGTCAGCGTACTGTCGGAGGGCGTCGAGCAGGCGCTCGCGCAGCGACCGTTCGGCCGGCACGCGTTCCACCGTCCCCAGGAAATCGCGGGCGGCGAGGTCGGAGGTGACATGGGGCAGGGCCTCCGTAAGCGGAGTCACGACGTCAGTGGGCACGCGCCCGGGGAGCGGCGGGAAGACCTCGCCACGATACGTGCGAAGAGCCACTTGAAGTCCCTCGGCGTAGGCCTGATGCAGGTCAGGCGTCAGTTCGGCGCTCTCGTGGAGCCACGGCAGCTGACGGCGGCGACGGAAGGCCCGCAGGAAGGCCTTGAGAGCCGTAGCGCTCTGCGGGGCCGCGATCAGGGCCCGCAGTTCGGTGACGATCGTCTGGAGTTCGTTTGACATTGGGCACCCCTCCTCGGAAGACCGGACTTCCTCCCAAAAAGCATGCAACAGATCCGGAAATCCGTCCAGGGACGGACATGCTATACTCCTGATACGTATGCTCCCCAGCTTCGAACGCGAACTCACCCGGTTGCACAGCATCGCCAAGACCGAAACGGAAGCGATTGATCCAGAAAGCCGCGAGCAGGCAAGAGAATCTCGAAAAACGGGCGTATCCGGTGCGACCGAATATTTTTCCCGCGATAAGGAGGCGTACGAGGCCATCCACGAACTGCAACGGCAAAAGCTGGGCACCATGCAGCGACTGAAGCGCGAGCTACAAGCGATTCAGAACGGGGAAGCGGTCGAGGCGCCGAAGGGTACGCGTCACGTCACAATCCAGGACGGGCAGCTCGTCTGGATCCGCGAGGAACCCAGCAAGGATCGCCGTGGCCGCCCCATACTGCAGCGCTTCGCAACGCGCGTCACCCTGACGGACCTCCTTGTGGACCTGGAATGGGGCGTGGAATACGCGCTCGACCCGCAGGTCCCCAAACGTCTCCGCAAGCAGTACGCCGTCGCCCGGGCTCGGCACGCGGTCGAAACGCTCACCGATCGCCAACTCTATGCCAAGGCCCTTGGCGACCAGCGGATGGACCCGCTCCTCAAAGACGCCTATCGCCGCAGCCTGGCGGACCAGGAAAACGCACGAGTTCCCGACGGGATCCTCACCGAAAAACTGATCGCCTCACAATTCCGCAAGTGGTGCCTCGACCATCCGGACCTCCCCATCCTCTTCGAACGCACGGACGTCCACCAGGACATTGAGCAAAAGGTCGACCTCTGCCTACGCGTGAACGATTGGCGCCGGGGCGTGCAGGTCGAACCGGTGGAACAGGTCCACCATCCGCTCGGAGTGCAGATCACCACGAACACGACGGCGGAAGCGCAAAACAGCAAGCACCGCCAGCTCGATTACGCGCGCCGCCGCTATCGCGACGAATACGATGACATCATCCTCATGACCGTCGAGACCAACCTCGCCCACCATGTCCGAAGCTGGGAACGGGCCGGAAAACCGCCAGGGGGACCATTGCGCTTCTGGAAGGATGAGGCGCAGAAGGAAACGGTATTCCGCGGTTGCGTACGGCAACTACTGCAGCAAGAAGAGAGCACACGAGCCTGGGAAGAGATAAAAGCACGCGCTTAGTGAGCGCATGTTTCTTCTACTCCAAGCCCCGGCGTGATGCCCTCAGCCCTCCCCTACCTTCCGCAAGAACCGCGCCTCATCCCACAGCGGGATCCCCAACTTCTTTGCCTTTTCCGCCTTGGATCCGGCCGCCTCCCCCGCCACGACATGGGTCGTCGCCTTGGTCACGCTTTCCCCTGTTTCCGCCCCCAACGCCTGCACGCGCGCTTTCGCCTCTTCACGGGACATGGAGGCCAACGTCCCCGTAAACACCCACATCGTTCCTGAAAGCGGACCCACCTGCGGCGCGCCCGCCGGTTCGACGGTGACCTGTTTCAACAGGTGACGGACACGGGCCCGTTCCTGGGCATCCTTGAGAAAGTCCGCCAGCGATTCGGCGACCACGTCCCCGATGCCGGCAATCGAGAAGAACTGCTCCGGGGCAGCCTCGGCCAACGCGTCCCACGTCCCGAACGCCCGCGCCAAATCCTGCGCCGTCCGCTCGCCGACATGGCGGATGCCAAGCGCGAAGATGAACCGTGCGAGCGGAATCGTCCGTCGTTGCTGGATTTCCTTCACGAGCTTTTCCGAAGACACGTCCGCGAACCCTTCCAACGCGAGAAAATCCCCTTTTTTCAGTTGATAAAAATCCGCCGGTTCGGATACCAGGCCCGCCTGCAACAACTGCTCGACGATCTTGTCGCCAAGACCCCGAATGTCCACGGCGGACCGGCTCACGAAATGCAATAATCGCGCTAACTCTTGCGCAAAACAGCCACGGTTCCGACAGACGGTTGCCACCTCCCCCTCCCCGCGCGAAACGGCCGAGCCGCACATGGGACACGTCGTCGGCATCTTGAACCGCTTTTCCTTCCCCGTACGCAATTCCGCCAGGACGCGGATCACCTTCGGGATAATATCCCCCGCCTTCTCAATGATGACCGTATCGCCGATCTTGACCCCGAGCCGCTCGATCTCGTCTTCGTTATGCAGGCTCGCCCGGCTCACGGTCGTCCCGGCCACGCTCACGGGCTCCAGCGCCGCCACTGGCGTGAGCACGCCCGTCCGCCCCACGGAAACGAGGATATCGTTGACCCGCGTCGTCACCTGTTCCGCCGGATACTTCCAAGCCACCGCCGCGCGCCACGTCTTGCCGATGATCCCAAGGCTCGTGAAGAGCGCATCGTTGTTGACGTTGACGACGATCCCGTCGAGCCAATACGGGAGTCTTTCGCGCTGCTTACCGACCGTTTCCTGAAATGCGGCGACCTCCCCGAGCGTGCGGCAATACGCATGCAGGGGATTTTGCGGGATGCCAAGCAGCGTCAACGCCGCATGCGCCTGCTCATGGGTCGTGAGACCATAGTCGCCGACGAAGGCGTAGCCGTAAAACGAGAGGCCGCGCTCGGCCGCCACCGACGGATCCAATTGACGCAAGGAACCCGCCGACGCATTGCGCGGGTTCGCGAGCTTCGCCTCCCCACGCGCTTCCAGCTTCTTGTTCAGGCGTTCGAGCTGCTGGCGGGTCATGAAGACCTCGCCGCGAACCTCCAGGCGCGGCAAGCGGCCCGAGAACAGCTCCCGGACGCGCCCCTCCTCCATCTTTCCGGCAAACCGCTGCAAAAACGCTCGGATTTCCGTCTCTTCCGGAACGCGCAACGTCAAGGGCAGCGACTCGATCGTCCGCACGTTATGGGTCACGTCCTCCCCGATTCGCCCATCTCCCCGGGTCGCCGCCTGCCGAAGAACGTTCCGTTCGTAGATCAACGAAACCGCCAACCCGTCCATCTTGATTTCCGCAAAAAAATCGAACGTCGCCTCGGGGCGCAGCTTGCGCAGTCGCTCGGTCCAAGCCTGGACCTCCTCGAAACTAAACGCATCCTCGATGGAAAGCATGGGCGCCTGATGCGGCACCTTCACGAATCCCTCCAGCGCCTTCCCCGCCACCCGCTGCGTCGGCGAGTCGGCCGTGATGAGGTCGGGATAGGCCTGCTCGAGCTCATACAGCTCATGTTTCAGGCTATCCAACGCCGCCTCCGGAATCGAAAGCCGATCGAGGACGTGGTACTCGTAGCGATAGCGCTCGATGGCTTCACGGAGCTTCGGCAAGCGTTCTTGGGCGTCACGGCGGGAGAGCATACGGAGGAATTGTACGGACGCGGGGAGCCAATGGCAACGGGAGCGCGCGCGGGGTAAGATAGCCACCATGCAACGACGCACTGACCTAAGCGGAATCATCGAGCCGAGGCTACGAAGCCTTGATCGGCATCCCGATTTCGACCTCGAGCTCTATCGGGACGCCTGTGCCCACCTCGCCGACCAAGAAAGGGCCTGCGTATCCCTGGACGAGCTCCAGCGGCTCTCCCACGGATGGTTCCGCGACGCCTTCTTCCCTCGCGAAAAAGAATCCCAGCTCCAGGCGCAAACAGCCATCCCTCCCCTCTGGTTCGAGGCGGCCATGGATGCTCGATTCCTCCACATGCCGGAAGGCGGGATGTTTTCGACATGGGATATTCGCCCCCTCACCACCTCCGACCGGCTGGAGGGCGCCCTCTACGGCGATCGGCTCTTCACTCGCATCCGTTCTGGCATCATCCTTACGGGTCCGTCGGACATGTTCGATCTTTTGGGCACCGGCGAGCTGGATTGTTGTACGGCGATCGCCGGGCTCCGCAAAAACGGCTCCCTCCTCCTCGGGCACATTCCCGGACCTCACGCCGCACACCTGCTCGAAACGATCAGCAAGCTAAAATCCTTCGACCTGGATCGGGCCTACCTCATCCACCCCCAGCTCCCAACGAACGGATACCGGGACCCCACCCACGCCGAGCGAGCCAAAGACGGCAACGAAACATACAAAAACATCGCGGAGAAGTTCGGGATGAGGCGCATCGGCTATGCGAGCTCCTCCTTCCCAGGTGAGCGCGAGCCAGACCAATATTCCTCCCTCCGGACGTTGGTAACCATAAATCGAGATGGTGTTTGCATCTCGCTTAACCGTGAACGCGTAAGCTCCTATCTCGTTCCTAATGATGGACGCCACCTGCGGATGCATTACGAACCGCTAGCAACCGGAACATTTGCCTGGGATGAAGCCTAACGAGTACGAAAAACCCACGATCAACGTGGGTTTTTCGATGGTGCTGGGGAGAGGACTTGAACCTCCATGCCCTTTCGGGCGCTACCACCTCAAGGTAGTGTGTCTGCCAGTTTCACCACCCCAGCGTGGAAGACGGACGTGGCGCACCTTAGCAGCCTCGCGGGAACTTAGCAATATGCCAGAGGTCAGCACGTATTTTTCTTTAAAAAAGGGCCTTTTTACACGGAGGGGGGGGGTTGACGGGAAGGGCAAAAGCCGCTAGCCTCCCCTCGTCCCTGAGGGACGGAACGGGGAGATGGCCAACATGCGAACGATCACCACTCTGACCACGCTGGGGTTGCTGGCGGCAATGCTCGCGAGCTGCGAGGAGGGGAACGGCCCTTCCACCCAGAAGACCGTCCGCAGCATCGTCTATTTCCAGGATCCGCGCAGCGCGAACCTGTGTTACGCGCAATACGGGGATCCCGGCTGGAACAACTTCAGCTTCACCTACGTGCCCTGCGCCGCGGTCCCAGCACACCTGCTCCTGCATCCGCAGATCGAGAAGGGGCGCTGAGGCGCGCGGACCTGCCCGGGAGACGGAACCTCCAGACGCCACCCCGGCGTCTCTTTTCTTGCCTCCGTTGTCTTTGCTTATACGTTTTGCTAGGATCCTCGCACCGTCGGACGCTTAGCTCAGCTGGTTAGAGCGTCTCGTTTACACCGAGAAGGTCGAAGGTTCGAACCCTTCAGCGTCCACCACGTAAAAACTCGCTTATCCAGGCGAGTTTTTACGTGGCCCGTCCATCGCGACCAGCTTGCTCGTTTTCAATAAAATCCTCCCAACCTCCTTCGTGGATCGTTTTCACGAAGCGATCCCGACTTACGACGAATTCCTGATCATCAAGCAGACGATAGACAACCAAGAACGCATCGCCACGAGCCAATCCGTCGATGGTACGCCCCTTGGCGACGTACTCGACGGGCAGGCCAGGGTCGATCTCGATAGAGAGAACGGCGCCACGCAGCAGCTCCGGTTGCTTCAAGATTCCCAGACGGAGCAAAAACGGGCCTGGAGCCTCGATGACGGCGGTAAAAAAGTTCTCTGGACCGGCAACCGTGGGAACCGGATATCCCTCTTCTTCCAGGATGGTGCGCAGCGCCTCGAGCGGCTGCGCCGCAAACGCGGAACGCAAGAAGGACCACACGGACGGAGACATCGTGACCGGTCGCTGGACGGAAGGCATATCCCCTATCGATACCATGGAGAAAAAGAACCCGTCAATCCGCGATCCGAACAATCACCTTGCTCTCCCGGATGAGGAACCGGTTGACAGAATTCCTTATTTTTGCTATTTTTGAGCGGTTTTTTCGAACGCGCCCATCACAGAAAACAACACGGGACAGATCAATCATGGAACACCCGCACGAAAAACCACTCTCGTACGCGATGGACGGGCCCATCCAGCCTCTCCCACCCGAACGCATCTTCCACGAACGGATCGAACCGTTCGCCTTCGATGGCCTTGAGCTCCGGGTGAGGATGACGGAAGAAGGCGCCGAGGTCGGCATCCAGTACCTCATGGGCCCGGACTTCAAGGAAGCCATCGGGAGACGGCTCCGGAAGCAGGACCGCTTCGTGGTAAACGGAGGAATCCTCTTCTTCCAGGAGCGGCTCTCCTGGGCACAGCTGGACCGTCTGGCGGCCGATAGGACAATATGGCTGCGCGATCTCCTCCATCTGAAAGCCTTCAACCCCGCCCGCGCCGCGCACAGCCTGCTCATGGTGCGGTTTACGGGCCTTACGATCCGTGTCCCCGAAGACGACATCACCGCCCTGGAATTCGACCTGCGCTTCGAAGAGGGGCTGACGTTCACGCAACGCGTGGCCCGTACGGAGTGGTCGGACATTTTCGACCCGACAGCGAAGGCGATTCCCGCCGCAAAGAAACCTACCGCGTCCTAGAGCCTATCGGGGCGCATTTTTTTGTCTCGGGTTGTCAGATGACCGGACGGGATTGCTTCGGCACGTCGGTCGCGACCAACGCGCCTTCGTCCAGACGTTCCTCGCAATGACAAAAGCCCTAGATGTCCGAGTTCTTCTTTTTTCTTTTTCTTCCTCATTTCCCTCTCCTGTAGGTCCCCGGGCAGGGCGGGCTCTTTTTCGGTGAGAGTGTGTGAGCTTCCATCCCGGGAACAAGAGGCGAGTTCTCGAACCGAAAAAGAGCCCGCCCTGCCCGGGGACCGGCCCACCCCAGCGGGAAAGGGCGGCCCGTGGGGCGCAGCCCCACCCCCTCTGCCGGGAGACAGGGTTTCTAAGGCCCCCTTAAAACAACCGATCCGGCCCAACAATAAAAGAAACCGCCTTTGGAAGCACTCGAAACACGACTTCCCGAGCCTTCAACGGCTGTCCATCCACGACGAACGCGACCCCCTGCTCTTCCTCATCGCGAACGGTCGCAGAAGTAAAGACGATCCGCGTCTCTTCCATCTCACTTTTTTTCCAAAGACCGAACAGCCCGGGACGCTCATGCGTCGTCTGCAGCACCGCCTCCAAGTGCTCATCCTGAGGGGAAGAAAGGAGCTCCCCCGTTTTGGGGTTCAAGGCCGCATTCTGGACCGACAGCGGACTGGGCGTACGGGCCCGCACGGCATATGATCCCTCGAGTTCCAAGCGTGCGGACGTCTTCGGGGCGACCGCCTCCAAAAGGAATGGCTTCCCGTTCGCCGAGCCGAGGTCCAACACACGAATCACGCGCGCAGCCAACACCCCGACTCCAGCGGCCCCCGCCGGAATCCCCAAGGCTCGCCCCAAGACGGACGGTTCCGCCGGGAGATATCCGACAGAAAGGCCCGGATGCTCCGCGATCCACGGGATCCAACGCAAAAACCAGGCCTCCGAGCCCACGAAAATGAGGTTCTTGACGCCTTGTTTCAATACGTCCTTCAATTCGGCCGCTAACTCATGAAAGCCATCACGCAAGACGGGACCCTGAATGCCCAAGCGCGCGACCTCGGTCTCGATGCGGGCGACCGTCTTGGGCCCGGTCCCCTGCGCCAGGATACCGTCGTACAGATAGGCAAACGACGGATTCATATCCCTACGCGGACGACCCTGACGTGATCTCGGCAGGCGTGTTGATGGTCGGTTCGGCCTTCGGCTTGCTCGTGACCGGTTCACGCTTCTCGACCGGCTTCATCATCCCGACCGTGAACATCCCCACGAGTGTCGCGCCCGGCTCGATCGCGACCGTCTCGGCCGTGATGTCACCCTTGAGCTTGGCGGTGGCCTTAAGCTCGACCTTGCGCGTGATCTGCAAGTTCCCTTCGACGGTCCCGGCGATCGTCGCCTCTTCGGCCTTGACGGAGGCCTGGATGGACGCCTCGGGGCCGATCATCAGGTGGCCGCCGCAGGTGAGCGAACCGACCAATTCCCCCTCGATGCTGACGTTCCCCTGGCTGCGAAAATCGCCCTCGACACGCACGCCGCGCGCGATCACGGTCTGGGCGGACGCGCCATTCGACGAAAACCCGCTCGGCGGCGTCGGAGCCGTGTATTTCGCATCGGATTTGGGGGGATTGAACATAGGGACAAGCAAGAAGGACAAGATTTGTTGCCCAGGATACGCAATCCGTCAGACAACGACAAGAAAAGATCAAGGATCCCGTCCCTACATCGCCGTCGGCACGGGGATCGTGAGGATCCGCAGGCCGTTGCGGAGGGCACAGGCGGCGGCGAGGGCGAGGTTCAACCGGCGGGCGCGAAGGGCGGGCGGGGCGTCGAGGACGGGCGTATCGCGATAGAAGGCGTTCACGGCCTGCGCGGTCGTGAAGCACCACTGCGCGAGCAGGGCGGGCTGGGTTTGCTGGACGTCGAAGCCATCCTGGACGCGACCAGCGGCACGCACCACGACGTCCGGAAGCGTCGCGATCGCTAGGACCAAGGAACGTTCCGTCACGGTGAGCGGCTCCGTGGCGTCTCCCTCCCCTTCCCACGTGCCGTTCGCTTTTTCGAGGATGGAAAACAGCCGCACGAAGGCGTATTGGCAGTACGGGCCCGTCACCCCTTCAAACGATAGGGCCTGCTCTTTATCAAACAGGAACACCGACTTCGGATCTTGCTTTAGAAGCGCAAATTTCATGCCGCCGAAGGCGAGGGCGCGGGCGGTCTCACGCAGGCGCGCCTCGTCCCACGCCGGATCCTCACCATGGCGCTCCTTCGTTTGCGCGTACGCTTGCGCCAACAGCTCATCGCGCAACCACTGGTATGTGATGATGTTACCCTTGCGGCTCGACATGGCACCTTCCTTCAAGGTCAGGAGGCCGTAGCCGAGATGGAGGTACGGTTCGCCGTACCCCATCTTCTGCAAGACGGCGTTCAATTGCTTGAAATGCAGCGACTGGCGATCATCGGTCAACACGAAACTGGCCGCGACATTGGGGTAATCACGTTTTTTTTGCTCGGCGAGGGCGAGGTCCTTGGAAAGGTAGAGCAGGTTGCCGTCGGACTTGCGCAGCAAACAGACGCCTAGCTTTTCCGCTTCAAGATCGACAACAAGCGCCCCTTCGCTGGGTTTGGCGACGCCATCCGTCTCGAGCCGATCGACGATCCGGGCGGATTCTTCAAGGAACGAGGATTCGAGGTAGGGCTCCGCACGGTCAAAGGCGATGCCCATTTCCCCGCAAATCTGCTGGATCTCCTCGATGCAGGCGGTCCTCGTCCCCTTCCAAAGCGCCGTCCATGCCGGGTCACCATGTTCCAAATACCCTTGGATAAGGGAAATTTCTTGCTTCGCCAGATCACCACGGGCTTCGATCATGGTGCCGGCCTCGGCGTAGATGCGGCCGAGTTCACGGGCCATTGGAACGACGGCATCCCCATGTTCGCGCCGGTATTCCTCCGCCAGTGCCGATTGCGGATCGGGGCGGGAATCGGCTCGCCAGCCTTCCGACACGTCTTTCGCGTATTGATCCAACGGCACCGTATCACTCCAATACAAACGGACGAGGGCCCACAACGCCTTCGCGACGTTTGCTCCTTGGTCATTAATGAACTGGACCGCGACCACCGGAATCCCCGCCGCCTTCCACAGCGAATGATAGGCAACGCCCGTCACGAAATTGCGCAGGTGGCCAATGTGGATCTCCTTGTGGGTGTTGGGGTTCGCGTATTCAAAGAGAATCGGCGGTTGATCGATAGAAGTGAGACGACCATAAGAAAACGCCTCCGCGTCCGAGAGAGCCGCGCGCCAGGCTTTTGTCGTCAAAGACTCCGCACCCAACAGGTCGGTGACCGCCGCAGAAAGCGCTTGGTCAGAGAATCGAACGTTGAGATACGGACCGGCCGCCACAGCCGCCGCAATAACGGACCCATCAGAAGTCGCCAACGCCTCTCCCGCCTGCTGGGCCAAGGCCGCAGGACTTTCCCCGCGCGTTTTCGCCAAGCGAAAAAACGGCACGGCAACGTCACCGAGCTCGGGCTTCGGCGGCGCGACCATCTCGCTCGCCAAAACGGAAAAGCCCTTCCTTGAGAGCTCGTCCGCCAACGCTTCCGTCCAGGCCTGCCAGGGGTTGAGATGTGACATAGGTTAGTTTCGGATGAGTTTCGCGAAGCCCCGCTTCCCCTTTTGCAGGATGAGCCCTTCGGCTGGCACGGTCAGTTCGGCTTTCACGTCGGAAACGCGCTCCCCGGCGACGCTCACGGCTCCCTGCTCGATCTGGCGACGAGCGTCGGTGTTCGAGGTCACGAGACCGGTGAGGACGAGCGCCTCGATGAGCGAAATGGTCGCTTGGTTGAGGGAAAATTCAGGCATTTCCGTGGGGACGAGGCCGTCCTGGTGCACCTGCGCGAAATGGGCGGCGGCCCGGTCGGCGGCTTCGATGCCAAAGCAGCGCGCCACGACGTGGTGCGCGAGCTCTTTCTTGAGAGTCATCGGGTTCTCGCCTTCGTTGAGGCGACGTGCGCGTTCGGTGAGCGCCTCTTTCTCCGCCTCCAAATCCCCCGTGAGGGCGGCGAGGACATCGAATCCCGAAAGGATCATCTCATCCGGCCAGCTCATGAGCTTGCCGTAGGCGTCTTCGGGGGCATCCGTGAGCGCGATCATGTTCCCTTCGGTCTTGCCCATCTTCTTGCCCGTCGGGTCGGCGAGGAGCTTGCAGGTCATGACCGCCTTTTCCTTGCCCTTGAGTTCACGCAAAAGGGTACGGCCCGCGAGCATGTTGAAGGTCTGGTCGTTGCCGCCGATCTCGAGGTCGACCTCGAGGGCGACCGAATCGTAGCCCTGCATCAGCGGGTACATGAACTCATGGAGATAGACGGGCTTCCCCTCTTGGAGGCGCTTCGCGAACATGTCGCGCTCGGACATCTGTTGGACGGTAAAATGAGAGGCGAGCTCGACAACGTCCGCGAACGACATGGCCCCGAGCCATTCCTGGTTGAAGCGGATCTGGACCGGGTTTTCCCCGTCGAATTTCAAAAACGCGGAGAGTTGCTCCTTGTACCCCTTCAGGTTCTCGAGGACTTCGGCCGGCGTCAGACGCTTGCGGGTGGCGGACTTGTCGGTCGGATCGCCGATCATGGCCGTGAAATCGCCGATCACCAAGATCGCCTCGTGGCCCAAGGCTTGGAACTCGGCGAGCTTCTGGACGGCGATCGCGTGGCCGATGTGGATGCTGGGACCAGTGGGGTCAATACCAAGATAGGCGCGCAGGCGTTCGCCCTTGAGCATGCGGGCACGGAGCGTGTCGTTGCCGGGCAAGACGCGTTCGACCGCATGGGAGAGAAACCAATCGACCCGCTTGGGGTCCGTCACGACAGGAGACATATGGGCGTAGGGTAGCGAAAACGAGAAAATCCGGCAAGAATAACAAAAAAACGACCACCCGTCGCGGTCAGCGCCGTACCGACGGCGACGTCGCGCGCGTGCCGAGCTCGTTACGCCAACGGACGAAGCGGGCGAGTGGAAACCAACCGAATTGTCAATCGCTCCACCGTCGAAACAAAAAACCGCTCAAGCGGTTAGGGGGCGGTGGGCGGGACCGCGAGGAACGCCGTCTCCCACGGCCAGTAGGCGCGGACCGATGACTCGCGAGGCTCGGCGTCCGGAACCAGCGAAAAGCGCGGGGCGCGACGCTGGTCGAGGCGGCAGGAGAGCCACCGGGGGTGGTGCCGGTGGCCGAAGTACCCACCAAGCGCGACAACACGCGGCATCACCGGACGAGGAAAGGCCCGGGCACGGTCCCAAGCATCCATCGTGCGGGCGAGCTGGTGGTGGGTGCCGGGAACAAGCCCGACGCCCGCGAGCAGCGCCGTCACGGAGCTGGAACCGTACCCGTTGTAAGCATAGTCGCGATGCATCTTGGTCGTGTCGTAGTGCGGGACGGCGTAGGCCTGGACCAGCGCCCAGGCACCAGGCCGCGCCGCCTCGCGGAACGCGCCTTCCGTGAACCAGGTCGGACGCACGGGATGACCGATGTCGTCCGCCCTTTCCTCCCCCACCCAGCGACAACGCCAGGACGATTCCGGATCTTCGATGAGCGGCGGGGGCCGGAACCAGCTCAGGACCAGGACCTCGCTGCCCACCTTGGCGCGATCACCCTCGGTGTGGACCTCGAACGGATACCCGATCGGCAACGAATCCGCATGACGCATGAGAACCTCCTTGCACGCGCCTATCTATCAGATACCTGCGAAATCGTCAAGAAAGACCCCGCCATCCCTTGCGGGATGCCGGGGTCGTTTCTTTCTAGCTCAGCTGTGCGCGTAATCGAACAATTTTCGCCTCCGTATCCGCTTGCTTCTGACGGAGGTCGCCCACGACGCGCTCTGGCGCCTTCGAGACGAATTCGGTATTCGCGAGACGACGCTTCACGTCTTCAAGGTAACGCTCGGCGTCGGTGAGTTCCTGACGCAATGCCTCGAGACCAACCGCCGAGGGAGCTTCAGGAACGAGGGCAAGGAGCGAGGCGCCCGTCGCGGTGAACGGGGCTCCGGACGGGAGGGCCGCCGCGCGGGTGAGGTCGGAAGCTTGCAGCAGACGGCGAATCCAGGCCTGGTTTGCCTCGACTTGGGCCCACGTGGCATCGGCGCAAACGAGGACGAGCGGGAGCTTTTTTGCCGGTTCCACTTTCGTTTCAGCCCGCAAACGACGACCATCCGTCACGAGGGCGAGGAGCTCCTCAAACGCCCGGGAAGATTCTTGGTGGGACACCTGGACGGTTGGCCAGGCGTGCGAGATGAGCATCCCGGGGAAACCCGCCGCTTCCCACACGGCTTCCGTCACGAACGGCATGAACGGGTGAAGGAGCGTGAGGAGCGCGCGCAAGACATGGATCAGCAAGGCCTCTTTGCCGCCCTCAACCTTGGCGATCTCGAGATAGACGTCCGCAAGGTCGTTCCACGTGAAGTCACGTAGGCGTTCGGCGGCGAGAGAGAGCTGGTAACGCTCGACGAGGTCGGTCACCTCGGCCGTCACGGCCTCGAGGCGGGCGATGATCCAACGGTCCGCATCGGTGCGGACGGAAGCTTCCCACGCGGAGGCGTCGGTGTCGGCCGGACAGGTCGTGAGAATATAGCGCGAGATATTCCAGACCTTGTTCGTGAAATTGCGGAGGCTTTCGATTTTCGTCTCGGAGAGCTTCAGGTCCTGCCCGGGCGTCGAGCCCATCAGGACGGACAGGCGCACGGCGTCGGTCCCGTATTTCGGGATCAGGTCGAGCGGATCGAGGATGTTATCAAGGGATTTGGACATTTTTCGGCCCTGCTCGTCGCGGACGAGGCCGTGCAGGTACGCATCCTTGAACGGGACTTCGCCGAGCGCATAGGTCGACATCATGATCATGCGCGCGACCCAGAAGAAGAGGATGTCGTAGCCGGTCTCGAGGACGGCGGTGGGGTGGTAAATCGCGAGGTCGCCCGTCTTTTGAATGTTCCCCTTCGCGTCAACGGAGGCGGCGTCCGGCCAGCCGAACACCGAGAAGGTCCACATGCCGGAGGAGAACCAGGTGTCGAGGGTGTCGGGGTCCTGCACCCAGCCTTCGCCGGGCGATTCGAGAGAAACACGTTGTTCGTCACCCATATACCAAACCGGCACACGATGCCCGAACCAAATCTGGCGCGAGATGCACCAGTCACGGAGGCTGTTGATCCAATGGAAATAGGTCTTCTGGAAGCGATCCGGGACGATGGTGGTGCCGCCTGCCTGGACGGCTTCGATCATGAGCTCCTTGAGGGTCACGGAATCCCCTTTTTTCCACTTGTTGAGCGTATTCTGACGCAAGGCGAACGGCTTGTTCACGCGCAGGAACCACTGCTCCATCGGCAACTGCTCGACGGGCGCGCCGCCGCGTTCGGCGATCGGCAAGGCTTGCGCGACGTCTTCGACCTTCTCAAGGAGGCCGTCGGCCTCGAGGGCCGCGGCGATGAGCGGACGGGCCTCTTCGACGGTCTTGCCGGCGTACGCGTCCCCGCACAACGGAAGCAGGCGGCCGTCGCGGCCGATGACGACCTCCATCTTCAGGCCGTGCTTCTCCATCATGTCCCAGTCAACTTGGGCGTGTGCCGGCGTGACGCCTAAGGCACCCGTCCCGAAGGCCGGATCGACGGCCTCATCCGCGATGACCTGGATCGAAATCGGCTTGCCACAGAACGTCGTCGCAAACGTTTGGCCGATGTAGGCGCGATATCGTTCGTCCGTCGGATGGACGGCCACGGCGGTATCCCCGAATTTGGTTTCCGGACGGGTCGTGGAAATCGTGATCGGAAAATCCTTCGCGTACTTAAAGGTGTACAGCTTGGCAGTGACGTCTTTCGTTTGGACCTCGTCGTCGGAAAGGGTGGTCTGGAATTGCGGGTCCCAGTTCACGAGGCGATAGCCGCGTTCGATGAGGCCGTCCTCATGCATACGACGGAACATCTCGAAGACGGCGCGGTTACGCGGCTCGTCGAGGGTGTAGGTTTCGCGCGACCAATCGCAGGAAGAGCCCATGGCGCGGACTTGGCGGTTGATGGTCTCGCGGGAACCTTCGGCAAATTCATGGACCTTCTCCAAAAAGGCTTCGCGGCCAAGGGTGCGGCGCGGATCGGGGATCCCCTGCTTGCGGAGGAGCTGTTCGACTTTTACCTGCGTGGCGATGGCGGCATGGTCAGTTCCCGGGACCCAAAGCGTGCGCTTGCCACGGAGACGGTGAAAGCGGATGAGCGTATCCTGGATCGCGAGCATGGTCGCGTGGCCCATGTGCAGCGTGCCGGTGCGATTCGGCGGCGGCAGGACGATGCAATACGGTTCCCCCTCCGCACGCGGGGCGAAGGCGCCGCTGGCTTCCCAGGCGGCGGAAAGACGGGCCTCGTGGTCGGCGGGCTGGTAGGCCTTGGGCATTTCGGTGGGCATAGATAGGGCTGAGCGTAGCGAAGATTCGGAGTTTTTGCCAGGCCGAGGCAAGATAGGCGAAACCGAGCCGCGTTCAGCAAGAATTGAGATAGAAAAAACCGAGCTAGGCTCGGGATTAGGCAGGCTCGAACAGGGCGGACTCGGCATTGTTGAGCGCATCCGCCCCGGAACGGCTGAGCCAGGGGTGGGGCTCGAGGAAGGCGCGGGCGGCAACATCGGGATCGGACGAGAAGGGATCAGCGCCGACATCCCCCACGCGAGCGATCCGGACGGCCATGAAACGGTCAGAGCTCGTGTCCGTGAACGGCTGAGGCTCGTGGAAGAGGGTGATCTCGTACGTTCCCGGCGGAACCACGACGGATGAGAGGGTCGCGTCACGTTGGATCAGGTTGGCCTTGCGCAGATCCTGATGGCGCCGATAGAAGCGTTCCGCATCCCCGCAGGCGAACGTCGGCATGATCATGTTGAGCGTCGCGACAGAATGAGCCTTGTGGACGGGCGGGCCGTCAACCAGGACGAAAGCTCCTTCCCCATCTGGAAGGACCAGACGAAACCCCTGATCACGAATATTGAGTTGCGCGAAACCATAGGAGGCCCAGAACCCCGCCTCATGATGCGAACGAATGAACGAGAAGTCGTGCCCATCCTCAATCGCTGGAGCGTTAGGTGCCCCCGCAGAGATCAGAAGGCAACCGACGGCGAGCTTGCCCGACGGGACCGGGATCCGGACCTTCGTCTCGAGTGGACCCTCGGCGAAGGGGCAGGGCAGGAGCGGACGCACGGCATCAGCCGCGACGAGCCAGTCGGCGAGGCCGCAGCGCGCACAGGGAACCGTAAGCTCCCGGATCCGCGCGAACATCCCGACATAGAAGGCCTGGCCGGGCGGCAGTTCGTGCAGAGCGGTCTCGAGGGCCGCGTAACCGGAAGCTCGGTGCACGAGCGGAGCCGGCGCATGGTCCGCAACCGCGAACGGGTGTCCGGTAGGGAGCTGGTGCCCGTTCGCCTGGAACGGGATGGCGGTGAGGCACTGGTAGACACGGGCCATCGAGGCGACCCGGGCACCGAAGGGAACGGACGCGGACGGTTTTGTAGAAACCATGGGGATCTCCAGAGTGGCGGGGGGGACGAGGCGAGTGGGATGGTAACAGTCGGGAATCGCGCGTCAAGAAGCACCGAGGTGGCGACGTTGCGGCGAAGGTCCTTAGGCATTGAAAAAGCGCTGATAATCAGCGCTTTTTCAAGACCTCCTTCAAATATTTCCCCGTAAAGCTCTTCGGATGCTTCGCGACGTCTTCCGGCGTGCCTTCGGCGACCAGGCGGCCGCCCTTGTCGCCACCCTCCGGTCCCAGGTCGAGGATCCAGTCGGCGTTCTTGATGCTATCGAGGGCGCCAGCGTGCCGCCGG
>CAZURG010000020.1:0-19694 GCA_964623645.1 uncultured Gammaproteobacteria bacterium
TCCCCCGGGTGCGGGCCCTTTCTTGCGCGCACGCCACAGCAGGCCTATTTCCATCGGATGAATGCAATGCCGGGCTGTGCGCGCAAGAAAGGGCCCGCACCCGGGGGACCGGCCCGTCCGAACGGGAAAGGGCGGCCCGTGGGGCGCAGCCCCACCCCCTCAGCCGGGGAGGTAACGTTTCACGGAATTAAGGAATCAAAACAGCGTTTTCCATACGACTGTTGACGAAATCTCTTGCATATTCTATGCCCCCTGGGCATACTGCATCTTGCAAACCCACTTTTAACCTTATTTATCAAGGGTTTCCGCACATATGTCGAAAATGACCAAGTCCCAGCTCATGGCTGAGCTCGCCGCGAAGTCCGGACACACCAAGAAAGAAGTCGTCGCCTTCATGGACCTCCTCATGAAGACGGCCTATGTCCAGGTCAAGAAGAACGGCGAGTTCGTCCTTCCTGGCCTCGGCAAGTTGGTCAAGGTCAAGCGTGCCGCCCGCCTCGGTCGCAATCCGGCCACGGGTGCGGAGATCAAGATCCCGGCCAAGACCGTCGTCAAGTTCCGCGTCGCCAAGGCCGCCAAGGAAGCGCTCTTGTAAGGGAATAAAAACACCGGACCAACGTCCGGTGTTTTGTTACCCGCCCATTTGCCACCAACGCACCTTGTAGAACAGTTCCCGCACCCATACGAACGCTCGTGACGGGAGCGACCATCCGAACAGGTCCGTAATCGCGGTCTTTCCGAGCCAGAGCATCACTCCTGGCGAGCGGTAGCGGAAGGACGTCAATGGCTTGCCCGCACGTTCCCGTAAGATGTTTTCCGCGATGAGTGCCCCCATCTTCATGGCTGTTTGCGCATTCTTCGGGACGATGCGTTGTCCGTCTTTTAGCTGAATCACATCGCCGCCGGCATAAATATGCGACCGGACACGCAGGGTATGGTCGGGAGTCATTTCTGCTTTTGGCGCATCTTGAGCCATGTCTCCTTCTACGCGGTTCGGCTGAACCCCTGCCGCCCAGAGGACGAGATTGGCGGCGACCTCCTCGCCTGCGCGTGTTTCAAGCCCCTCTGCGAACACGCGTTTTACGGGGGTCGCAAGACGCGTTTCGATTTGGCGTGCAGCCAGATACGCGTGCGTACGCGCCACGGTCTTCGGAAGGAAGCCGGGAAGGATTTGCGGGCCTGCTTGAAAGATCGTGATCGTGCGCGTCTCGGGAGCGTGTCCGAGGGCTTGCAGTCTTAGGTCTAGCGCGCAAGCGGCTTCGATGCCGGTCGCCCCACCCCCGATGATTGCAAAGCGTAACGGCCCTTGCCGACGGACGGTCTCCGCGACCCGCGCTTCCACGCGAATCAGGTGCTGCCATGTTTTAAACGGGAAGGCATACTCCTTGCCCTCCGTGCCATAAAAGGCCGTGCTCGCCCCATAAGCGCAGACGAGCGTGTCATAGGGAAGATCCTCCTGGTGGCCACCGGACATCCGAATGATCCGTACGGTTTTTGCCGTTTCATTGATTTGCGTCGCCATTGCTTGAATAAAGCGGTACCCGTGGCGCTGCGCGAGCGCCTCATGTGGGGCGCGCAGGTCGGTTTCCCGGCAGGCTTGTGCGAGCGCATCAACCAGTCGCGGCGTAAAGAGCGCGTGCGACTCAGGGTCGACGACCGTGACGTCGATATCGGGGTGGCTGGCCAGGCGCCGGGCCGTTTCGAGGCCCGTAAACCCGCCGCCAAGGATGAGGAGGCGAAAAGACATGCCGGCAGTATAGTCCGGACCCCTTCCCTTGGCGAGAATTGCTTCTTTTTTGTCAATTGGCTAGGCTTTTTGGCGATGCCCCTGCACCGTTCCGAGCCACCCTCCCTCGACCTCACGATCGTTATCGTGAATTTTGCGTTGATCGCCCATGTCGAGCGGCTGCTCGAGAGCCTGGAACAGCACCCGCCACAAGCCAAGTTTGAAGTGATCCTCATCGAAAACGGCTCCCCCGACCCCACGGAACACCTGGTCCGCACCCGTTTCCCCTGGGTGCGCTACCGCCGTGTCGAGAACGGGGGGTTTGCTGCGGGCAACAACCGCGGGATCGAAATTGGCCGTGGCCGCCATTTTCTTCTCCTGAACCCAGATACCCGCGTCTTACCCGGCCAACTGGATCCCTGGCTTGCGTGGGCGCAGGCCCATCCCGAGGTCGGTCTCGTGGGCGCCTCCCTTCAATACCCGAACGGCGACCACCAGCGTGCCCATTTTCAGTTCCACCGCCTACTGACGCCGTTTTTTCGCCGCACCGCCCTCGGGAAGACGTCCTGGGGTCGACGCCATCTGGCGGCGTTCGAGTCAGATCCGCCCCCGCGCCCAGACGGTTCGTTACGGGTGGATTGGGCGTTGGCCGCCGCCGTGATCGTCTCTCGCGAGGCAATTATGGCCGTCCAGGGGCTCGATGAGGCCTTTTTCCTCTATTTTGAAGACGAGGACCTCTGTCGTCGCCTTTGGCAACGGGGCTATGAGGTCGCGCACCTGCCGTCGGTCCGCATCGAGCACCGCTATGGGAAGCTCTCCAGGCTCACCTCGTGGCTGGATGTCTTCCGCAAGCGGGCCTTCCGCGCCCATCTCCGCAGCGCGGTCCGATATTTCTGGCGCTACCGCCCCCGTCCACTCCGTGCGCGCCTGCAAAAAAAGAACCCGGCCTAAGCCGTGTTCTTTTTTTCCTCTTCCTGGCGCTTCTGCTGCTCTGCGAAGTAGCCACCGGCGCGCTGCAGGTCTTGGAATGTCCCTGCGTCAAACCACTGGGTGATGATTTCGCGAGCCGTCAGACGGCCGCGTTTTCGATAGGTGTCGTTCACTTCGGAGATCTCGAGTTCGCCCCGTGCCGAGGGTTTCAAGGCGCGGATGATCTCGAAGACGTCCGCATCGTAGAGGTAGGCGCCCAGTTGAGCGAAGGGCGATTTCGGTTGCTTCGGCTTCTCCTCGATGGAGAGGACGGTCCCCGCCGCGTCGACCTCGACGACCCCATACTGTTGGGGGTTCTCGACGCGCTGGTAGAACGTCTGCGCGCCACCCTTGAATTGCCGCACGTCTTCGGCGAAGGATTCGGTGAAGATGTTGTCGCCCAATAGCACGAGCGCGTTGCTGCTGCCGACGAAATCGGCTGCCATCCCCACCGCCTGCGCGATCCCGCCAGATTCGTCCTGAATGCGATACGAGATCTGCACCCCGAGCGTGCGTCCGGACCCCAGCAGCTTGATGAACTGGTGCGCGTGTTCCGGTCCCGTCACGATAAGGATGTCCTTCACCCCCGAACGGATGAGCGTCTGGAGCGGATAGAGGATCATCGGCTGGTCAAAGATCGGGAGGAGGTGCTTGTTCGTGGTATTGGTGAGCGGGCGCAACCGTGTCCCCATGCCGCCGGCCGTGATCACGCCTTTCGTGTCGCGTTTCTTGGGGGCGATGGTGAGGTTCCAGGCGCGTTCAAGGGTCTTCGCCTGCTTGAAGAAGGCGTATTTTCGCATGGTGTCTTCCAGGGCTTCCTTGATGGGCCGCATGGTGATGCCGAGGGCCTCGAGGCGGCTTGAATGGACCTTGATATTCGAGCGCTTGCGGGCCGCCAGGCCTTGGCGCACGAGGTCTTCAGCCGTGATCCAGGTGCACTGGTGCGCCGGGTCAACGTATTTACGATACAGCTCCAGGATCTCACGATGTCGCACCGTTCCTCCGTTCACGGCATGGAAAATGCCGGTTCCGCGCTTCTGCAGGAGTTGGTAGCAGACGCTCGTGAGGTCATCGAGGATCGTCACGCTGTTTTCGACATCGATCACCTTGGGGTAGTTCGCAAGCTTGTCGATCAGGTTTTTCGGACCCGAAAGGTAGTCGATCGGCATGCGGAAGCGCACCAGCCCCACATTTGGCAGGCGCGACAAGATCAGGTCGGTCGCGTACTTGGTGCGCGTATAAAACGCTTCGGGATTCGCGAAATCATCCTCATGCCAGCCTTCCGGGCGTGGCGACTCGTCGTAGAACACGCAGCCCGTGGCTAAATGGAGGAGATACAGGCCTTTTTCTTGGCAGGCTTCCGCGAGAACGAGCGCGCCAATCGTGTTTGAGCGCATCGTCTCGAGCGGATGGGTCTCGCACCAGTCAACGTTTGGTGTGCCCGCTTTTCCGGCCGCATTCACGACCACGTCCGGCGCGTGCCGCTCTAATTCGGCGAGCACGGCCTGGCGATCGTCAATGCGAGCGTTCGAGATGATGGCTTCGGACGCCCAGGTTTCTGCGAAGCGTGATCCAACATAGCCGGTACCAAAGATGAGGATTTTCATAGGAGGGACGGGAGAGGAGGAAAGCGAAGGGGGGAGCGGGGAGGGGGTCTGAGCGACGGGCGTTTTATCGCCGGCGGCGGGCGGGTGAGCGGCAAGCTTCGCGCGCTGGAGCAGCGGTTCCCACCATGCGCGGTTAGCCTCGAACCAGGCGACCGTCTGCCGTAACCCATCTTCGAGCGTGTACCGTGGCTTCCAGCCGAGTTCGCGACTGATCTTGCTCGCGTCGATCGCGTAGCGGAGGTCGTGCCCTTTACGGTCCTCGACGAAGGTGATGGACGAGGTTTCGTCGCGTCCCATCAGCCGAACGAGGCGTTTCGCGAGGTCGAGGTTGCTGGATTCCTGATTCCCGCCGATGCAATAGGTCTCGCCAGCCTTCCCGTAGCGTAAAATCGCTTCAATGGCCCGACAATGGTCCTCGACGTGTAGCCAATCGCGTACGTTGAGGCCGCTACCATAGATGGGGATCGGCTTCCCGTTGAGGAGGTTCGTGATGGCGAGCGGGATGAGCTTTTCGGGGAAATGGTACGGTCCGTAGTTATTTGAGCAGTTGCTAATGGTTACGGGCACGCCATGCGTATGGAAAAACGCTCGGCAAATGTGGTCCGAGCTCGCCTTGGAAGCGGAATACGGGCTGCGTGGGTCGTAGGCCGTCGCTTCGTTGAAGGTTTGAGTTGGATCGAGAGGAAGGCTTCCGAACACCTCGTCCGTTGAAATGTGGTGGAAGCGCCTGATTTGCTCACCGCGAGCCTTAGCTTCTTGGAGGAGCGTAAACGTCCCCAATAGGTTTGTATCCAAAAATGCCTGACCTCCTTCAATCGAGCGATCAACATGGCTTTCCGCGGCAAAATGCACGACCGTATCGACGCCTTCCATCGCGCGGTGCACGGCCGCCGCATCACGGATATCGCCGTGAAGGAAGGTGTATCGTGAATTTTGGCTAAAATCAGCCAAATTTTCGGCATTGCCGGCGTAGGTCAGCGCGTCCAGGTTCGTAATCCGGTCCTGGGGATGGGCCGTGAGCCAATAGCGGATGAAGTTCGAGCCGATGAAGCCGCAGCCTCCGGTGACGAGGAGATGCATAAGGGGAGAATTGACGGCGCGCCCGACGGCCCGTAGGCTTAAGCAAACCGTTTTATCGACCCTACCAGCGAAGGCGATGGTCGACAACGTCTTTTTACTCCCATGTCAAGCCCCCCCATCCCCACCCCTGGTTTCCTCCCACTCCCGGGCCAGGTTCCCGATTTAGCCATCGTGATCGTGAACTGGAATGTTTGCGCGCTTTTGCGTGAGAATCTTCAGGCGTTGGCGGCCAGCGAAGGCGCCTTTACCGCTGAAGTTATTGTCGTCGACAACGCGTCCCCCGACGATTCCTGCGCGATGGTGGCCCGAGAGGCTCCCTGGGCGACCCTCGTTCAAAACGCGCGCAACCTCGGTTTTGCGAAGGCCTGTAACCAGGGGATCGCCGTGAGCCGCGCGCGCCATGTTTTGTTGCTCAATCCGGACATGCGTGTGCGTTCTGACGCGTTGGCCCGCACCGCTGCCTACGCCGAGGCGCATCCGACGCGGGGGATCTTTACGGCCCTCCTGCTCAAAGAGGACGATACGCCCGTTCCTTCCCTGCACCGCTTCCCGACGTTTTGGTCGCAGTTTCTCGTCCTTACCAAGCTTGGCCGCCTCTTTCCGCAAGCGTTAGCGCATTACGAGGCGCGCGACCTCGATCTTCGTCAGGAACAGGATGTTGATTCGGTTCGTGGGGCATTCTTGTGCATCCCAGAACGCGTCTTGCGTGTCTTGGGTGGGCTCGATGAGCGCTACTTTCTGTGGTATGAGGACGTGGATTATTGCCGCTGGGCGCATCAGGCGGGTTACTCCGTTCGGCATGTCCCCTCTATCGAGGTCTATGATCGTGTCGGTCGTTCCTTCGCTCAACGGACGCTCGCCTGGAAACAGCGCCGCATTGCCGACTCGATGATCCGGTATTTTGAGACCTGGCATCCGTGGTGGCAGGCGGCCATCTTGCGCATCTTCGCCGCGGGCATCGTCTTTCTCGCGCGCGTATACGAACGACTCTTCGTATGACTCTTGCCCTGCAACTCGTGCTGTACAAGCATGCGGACGTGATCCCGCCCCTGCTGGCGTCCTTGGCGCGGCAGACCTTTCGCGATTGGCGCTTGTTCGTGCGCGAGCAATCCGGTTCTGAGGCGGAAGCCGGGCGCGTGCGGGCGCTGTTGGAGGCGTCCGGCCTCCCGTATGTGTTGGAAGTGGGGGAGAATCTTGGATTTGGGACGGGCCACAATCGGCTGTTCGCGCGTCACGAGGCTCCCTTCGTCGCGTTCGTGAATCCGGATCTGGAGTATGCACCTGAGGCGATCGAGCGTGCCCTCGCCCTATTTGCCCGTTCCGAGATTGCCGCCGTCCAAGGCCTGCTCTGGCGGACCGGTGCCGACACCGCCCCAAAAACGATCATCGACACGACGGGCTTTGTTTTTCACGCGATTGGCGACGTGCGCGATCGTCATGCGGGTGCCGCGGCAGACGCCGTGCCGCCTGCCGGATGGGTTTTTGGTCCGACGGGCACCGCTCCCTTTTTTCGTCGGTCCGCCTTACTCGCCGCCGCTTCGACGCACGGCGCGCCCTTTGACGAGCGTTTTTTCCTGTACCGGGAGGACATTGAACTGGCTCTTCGCCTTGCTCGCATCGGTCAGCGTGCCTGGTTCGCGCCAGACGTCGAGCTCTTTCATGCCCGGACCGTGCGCGGCGCCGACACCCTCTGGCGACGCCTGCGCGACGAAACCCGCCGTGCTCCGGTGGCCAGGATCAACGGCTACGCGGCGCAATGGGGCATCCTCCTCATGCACGGGTCGTGGCGAATGCCGGTCCGCGCCTGGCTCCGCACGATCTTCGCCGAATTGGGCCGCGCCTTCGGCCTCCTGCTCACGCCCCGCGCCTTTTTCCGGGCCTGGAAGCACGTCTTCCGCCACGCTCGCTCATATCTTGCCTCGCGTCGTACCTACCGACAGTGGCCGCTCCCCACTGACCTCTCTCTATGAACCATCTTCCCAAGGTTGGCATCATCCTGTCCGCCTATCCCACCCCAAATTGGGAGCGCGATCTCCCGCGCTGCCTTGAGTCTCTAGAACGGCTCGACTATCCCATGGATCGGGTCGAGCTTTTGTGCTTTGAGTCCAAAGGGAAACGCGAACCGGTTAAGCCTTGGTTTGACCAGCACTGGCTCCCGAAATCGGGGACGACCCTCCCGCGCATCACCTACGTCTTTAACGATACGTGGATCGGGTTCGCGGGCAACAACAACCTCTGTCTTGAGCGCGCGAAAGAGCTGGGTTGCGAGTACGTGTATTTGCTGAACCAGGATACCGATACCGAACCGGAATTCCTTCGACGGGCCGTGGAGCGTGCCGAGCGGGATCCGCACGTAGGGATCGTCCAATCGCTCATGCTGCTTGGTGAGGAGCGCATGCACGTCAACAGCTTGGGGAATGCCTGGCACATCTTAGGGGTCGGCTATTCAGTTGGGTATCGCTGGACGCGCGCCGAAGCAGAAGCTTATTTGGTGAAGCAGGAGCCGCAGAATCCGGATCGTCTCATCGCGTATGCCTCGGGAGCGGCTATGCTTGCGCGCGTTTCCGCCCTGAACCAGGTCGGCGGCCTGTTCGACGAACGCTTTTTTCTCTATCACGAAGATACGGACGCTTCGCTGCGCATGCGCATCCAGGGCTGGAAGGTTGCGCTGGAGCCGCGCTCCGTCGTCTACCACTATTACGAATTCAACAAGGCCAAGGTCAACTACTACTGGATGGAGCGCAACCGGTGGGCGTTATTGCTGATCTATCTGCGCCCCTGGACGCTGTTCCTCCTGCTGCCTCTTTTGATGGTTTTTGAGGTCGCGCTTATCGGGTTCTCCCTCTTGCGTGGCTGGGGCGATATGAAATGGAGGATGGTGAAAGAGTGGTTCACGCGTGACTATTGGCGTTGGATCTGGGAACGCCGCCGTGAGATGCAGGCGCGTCGTACGCAAGGTGACCGGGAGTTTCTTCGCTGGTCGGTCGCGGACATCGAATTTCAGGAGGCCTCTGTCCGGAATCCCTTGCTCGAGCAGGTCGGAAATCCGATCATGCGTGCCTATTGGGCCGTTGTCCGCCACTTGATCTAGTCTTTTGACGGCATGGGCCCATCGATGCGCCTGTGCTATCCTGTACGCATGCCGTTCCTTCGGTTTGAGCGGGTTAGTAAGCGCTATGCGAATGACGTGGTCGCGCTCGACGACCTGTCTTTTCAGATTGAGGCCGGGGAATTCGTGTCCGTCATCGGTCAAAGCGGGGCGGGGAAGAGTACGCTCCTCAAGCTCCTCATGGCCGAAGAGGCCCCGTCCCAAGGGCGCGTATGGATCCAAGATTGGGACATTAGTCGCATCCGTTCCCGTGACATCCCCCTGTTGCGTCGCCAGTTGGGCATGGTCTTTCAGGATTACAAGCTCCTGCCAAAAAAGACGGTGGCCGAGAACGTGGCCTTCGCCCTCGAGGTGAGCGACGCCTCGCGCGCCACCATCAAGGAGATCGTGCCGCGCATGTTGCGGCTCGTTCGGTTAGAGGATAAGGCCGACCGTTTCCCGCACGAGCTCTCCGGCGGCGAGCAACAGCGGGCCGGCATCGCGCGCGCCCTCGTCCATCAGCCGAAACTGCTCCTGGCCGATGAGCCCACGGGGAACCTTGATACGCGCCACACGCAGGAGATTTTAGACCTTCTGCTACGCATCCATGAGCTCGGCACGACGATCATCCTCGTCACGCACAACCGCGACGTCGTGAACGCCTTGCGTCAGCGCGTGATCGTGCTGAAGGACGGGAAAATTGCCCAAGACCAGCCGAACGCTCGGTATCACCTGTCGCTATGATCGTCTTCCGCCTCTTCTGGCAATCGTGTGTACAGCTCGCCCGCCACGCTTGGCTCTGGGCGGCGACGTTTGTGGTGTTCGTGCTTGCGTTCCTCTCGGTTCAGGCCCTGTTGGGCGCGAACGTTCTCGCCCAGCGCCTCCTCACCGAAGCCCGCCAGCGCGTCGACGTGTCCGTCTCGTTCCGTCCCGACATGCCGCCGGCACTGGTTGAGCAGGCGAAGACGTATTTGCTCGGCCTGCCTTCGGTGGCAGAGGTGCGCTTGACCGGTGCCGACCAGGCCCTCGAAGCGTTCCGCCAGCGGTATCGCTATCAGGAAGACGTTCTGCGGGCCCTGGAGGAAGTTGACCGGAATCCGTTTGGGGCGAAGCTCGTCATCCGCGCGAAAGACTTGTCCGGATATCCTGAGATCGTCGAAGCCCTGAAGGCACCCATCTATCAGCCTTGGATCCAGACCCAATCCACGGGTGGCCAGGCCGCAGCCATCGCCGAGCTCGAGGCTCTCCAGCGGGCCGTGCGCCTGACGGGGAGCCTGCTCCTCCTCCTGTTCTCCTGCGTGGGGCTGCTGCTCGCCTTCAATGCCGTTCGCCTTGCCATCTTCGCGCAGCGTGAGGAGATCGCCGTCATGCGGCTCGTCGGGGCGACGCGGGCCCGGATTCGTTGGCCGTACCTGTTGGCGGTGCTCTGGATCGTGGTTGCAGGGTGGGTGACGGTGTTGGGGGGCTTGCTTGCGGCCTCCACTTGGCTCGCGCCCCAGTTGGGGGGATGGGCCCAGACCGGGTTCCTGGCGCTTCGGGAAGCCTTCTTGGCGGGAAAGGGGATCTTGCTTGGTGAGCTGCTCATTGCCGCGCTCCTCTCCATGCTGGTTGCCTGGATCGCGGCGGGGAAATACATCAAGCGCTGATGATACGGGTAAAAACCCCATCCTATAAATAAAAAAACGGTCCGCTCGCGTGGCGGATCGCTTTTGTTTTCTGCCTAGCGGGTGAAGGTGTCGAACATAGAAGGAGCGATCAAGAATTAGTCCATACATAGTGTAAAGCGCTCTTGGATGACCTGCAAGCGGACGGATGCTTGATCGCGGAAATATTGACAAAATCGCGTATCACGCTATACATTCTTGTTCAGTTCCATCGCTCAGAAAGGATTCAGCCATGTCCGTCTCTTCGCCTCAGCCGGTCTCGCCGCATGCCGACGTTCTCGCTCGCCTCGAGGTCCTGGACTTCCAGGATTTCGATGCCCTCATCCGCTGGCTCTGCGAGGCACAGCCGCTCTCGGAGATGACCAATCCGCCCTTCCCGGCCCAGGAGGTCTTCCACGCCTTCCGCAGCCAGGGGTTCCTGCCCGGCGCGAACCAGGGTGACGCCTTCAACCCGTGTGACCGTGAGAACGTCGCCCGTTTCCTCATCGGTTCCGCGCTCGAGGGGCTCGCCTTCTGTGGTAGCATCCATCCCCTCATCCATCGCCACGCTCGCCGGTGGTGCGAGCTCCATCCTGCGCCGGCGGCCTGAACGCCTCGCCCTCCGTTATGCGGAGGGCGCTTTTTGTTCGAGGGCGATGGTCTCGTCGACGAGCCGTTCGATCCAGCGCAGCCCGCGCTTCCACGTCTCCACGGATTCCGGATCGATCCCGAGCGGGGCAAGGAGCGCTTTCGGCTCCATCGAGCCGCCATGGGCCAGGAATTGCGTATAGCGGTCGCGAAACGTTTCCGGATGCGTGGAGGATTGCTCGTACAGGCAACAGGTCAGCAGCTCGCCGAACGCGTATGCGTACACGTAAAACGGCGTATGGAAAAAATGCGAGATATAGCTCCACCAGCGCCGATATCCGGGGGTCAGCTGGACCGCATCCCCAAAGAGGGGCGCGTGCACGGCTTCCCAGAGTTGGTGGTACTGCTCTGGCGTCGCGAATCCGTGCTGGCGGACATGGGCGTGGGCGCGCTGCTCAAAGCGATATAGCGTGACCTGGCGGAAGACGGTCGCGAAGACGCTCTCCACCTTACGGGCGCACAAGGCTTGCCGGTCTTTATCCGACGGCAATTCGCGGCGCAGCGTATCAAAGACGAGCATTTCCCCGAAGACGCTGGCGGTCTCCGCGAGCGTGAGGGGCGTATCGAACTGCAGGTACCCGTTCGGCCGTGCGAAGGAGGCGTGGAGGGCGTGCCCCAGCTCATGCGCCAAGGTCAGCACGTCACTCACGTTCCCTTGGAAATTGAGAAAGACATACGGGTGATGGTCGGCGGAAACGTACGAGCAGAAGGCTCCGCCTCGTTTTCCGGGCGCCGGTTCCGCGTCAATCCAGCCCTTGTCGAAAAAGTGGCCTGCCTGTTCCGCGAACGCCGGGGAGAAGGCGTTAAACGCCCGGAGAACGATCTCTTTTGCTTCGCCGAACGTGTACGTCCGCTCAACTTCGTCGAGTGGGGCGTAGCGGTCGTAGTCGGCGAGCCGTTCAATTCCAAGCTTCTTGCCTTTCCAGGCGTAATAGCGCTGGAATAGGCCCGTTTCGCTCTCGACGGCCTGTGCGAGCGCTTCCACGGCAGTGGCCGTGGTCTCGTTTGCGAGGTGCCGTCCTGCCTCTGGGGAGGGGAAGCGTCGGTACCGGTCCAGCGTTTCCTTGTTCTTGATGAGGGTCGTGTAGATGAAGCTCCGGCGCTGCTCTTCCTCTTGCAGGCCTTCCGAAATCGAGCTGGCTGCCGCGGCCCGGGTGTCGCGTTTCGTCTGTGAGAGGTCATGGAGCAAGTCGGTCAACGTGCGCTGTTCCCCGCCGTGTTGGAACAGCTTGGTGCTGTCTTCCTGTTCGAACAGGGTCGCGAAGGCCTCGCCACCCGTCTGCTGCAGGTCGGCGACGAGCTGCTCCTGCGCTTCTGCCAGATGGTGGGGCTTGCCGGCGAGGATCTTCTCGAGCACGTGGCGGTACGACTGTGTTTCTGGGGCGGACAGCAGCGTTTTCAGGCTCGCTTCCGGCAGTTGGGCCAATTCCAGATCCACCCACAGGAGCTCGCGTTCGATCGCGACCGCCCGTTCGCGCATCCGGCGTTGGAATCCCTCGCGTTCCGCCTCCCGCGTATCCATCGCATGGCGCAGCGACGCGAAGACGACGGGCTTGCTCAGCGTCTGCAGCGTCGCCTCATATCGTGTCAGGAGATCTTTTACGTCTGCCGCCCCCTGTTGCGCCAATTTCCCTTTATGGGCCGCGATGAGCGCGTCCGCCTCTTGCTTGGCGCGACGGAACGAAGCCTCGATGGCCGGATCTTCAGGCGAGAGGAACAGGTCCGTCAGGTCCCAGCGGGGGAGGATGTTCATAAAAAGAGGTTTTTTTGAGTATGGAGGGAAAGAAGGGAGCGCGCAAGCGCGTGTGATTGACCGGATTTACTCCAACGGAGTATGGTTTGGGGGCTCGCACCCAAGGTGCCGCGCGTTCGCGAGAGCGCTCAACCGACCGAAGCGAGACCGCGAACAGAAACGAGGGAAAGATAATCAGATTTTTACGAAGATTATTGCAAAGCTATGCCACACCTACCTGAAAACAGCGCCGTGCCCGTCGTAACCTTCAAGACGCGCGTCCGCGATGAGAGCGTTGAGGGACCGAATCCGTTTCGTTGGCAGGACGTGACGTCGGAGGAGGTGTTCAAAGGGAAAAAGGTGGTGGTGTTCTCGCTGCCGGGGGCGTTTACGCCAACCTGCTCGTCGACGCACCTGCCGGGGTATGAGGCGGCGTACGAGGAGTTCAAGAAGCTTGGCGTGGATGAGGTGTATTGCCTCAGCGTCAACGACGCTTTCGTGATGTTCCAGTGGGGCAAGGCCCAGGGCGTGGAGAAGATCAAGCTCCTGCCAGACGGCAACGGCGATTTCACCCGCGGCATGGGGATGCTCGTGAAGAAGACGAACCTCGGCTTCGGCGACCGTTCCTGGCGCTACAGCATGTTCGTCGAGGACGGGACCATCAAGAAGCTCTTCGTCGAACCGGGCTTCACCGACGACTGTCCGACCGACCCGTTCGAGGTGAGCGACGCGCATACGATGCTCGAGTACCTGCGGGGGCAGAAATAGGATCCGTCTATCACAAAAGAGCCGACCGGCTCTTTTGTGATAGACTGAGTCCATCAAGCCTATGTCCGAACGTCCTCTCCACCGTGAAATGGAATATGTGCAGGCATGGGAGCATTTTTCCCCGTTGCTCGAGGAATTCCTGACGACGCCCGCCGCAGAGCTTCCTTGCGATCTGCGGACCACGGATTGCGAGATCCTCCAAGCCTGCCTGGCGGACAGGCGCCCTATCCCGGGGAGGAGACTGAGTCCCGGCCTATGGCTCTACCTGCTGCAGCGCTTTGGCGCCGCGCGTACAGGAGTAAGCCCCACCCAGCAGTTGGCTTGGGCGGAGATCCTGTTCGAAGAGGGCTTCCTCTTTGACGGCGTTTTTCTGAACAAATCATTCCCATATCGGGACCGGGCCGCATTCCATCTCGACGCGCTGAAAAAGCAGGGATTCGCCTTTGACGAGATTGAGGGCTATCAAGAGTGGTTCCTGCGCCTCTTCGTGGAGGCCATCAAAAACGGGGAGCTGATGTATTTGCACGAGGCTCCAAGGCGCTTAGCGACACTCGCCCCTCTTTTTGAGGATCTTGAAGCGCGTCGGCCGATTGAACAAACCCGTTTTCGAGATGATATTTTTGCTGCCGTCTATCAATCTACCCTCTTCTGGGTCCCGACGCGGTTAGGAGGGGAAGACCCATACATGTCCGATGATTGGGCCCGCCAGCGCGTTTTTCTTGGAGGCAAGCGGCGATGATTGGGGCATTCGGAAATAAGAAAACGCCCAGATCGGGCGTTTTCTTATTTGGCGAGTTTCGCGAACCGTTCCTCCGCCTTCCCCCAGTTCACCGTCGTGAACCAGTTTTGGATGTAAGCCTTTCGATCCGACCCAAAATCGATGAAATACGCATGTTCATACACGTCGAGCACGAGCACCGGCATGCAGCCCCAAATGCCGCCCTGGTGGTGGGCGTCGCAATTGTAGATCCGGAGATCTTGCGCCTGCACGTCCCAAGCCAGCACGACCCACCCGCGCGCAGCCATTCCGCAGGCCGTGAAGAAGGCGACGAACGCCTCCCACGAGCCATGGGCCTTGACGAGGGCGGCCTTGAGCGCGCCTTCCGGAACGGTCCCGTCACCGTCGAGGGTGTCGAAATAGTACTCGTGCAAGTACGCGGCGTTCACGGCGAAGGCTTCGCCGCTCTTGAGGCTGCGCAATTCGGAAAAGGTCTGGTTCGCCGTCGAGACGTCACCGCCCTGTTCGAGGGCCGCCAATTTCGTGCGGATCTCGTTCGCCTTGGCGACGTAGCCGGCGTAGAGCTTGTCGTGGTGGATCGCTAAGGTTTTGTCGGAAATCTGGCCCGCCTGCGCCACCGGAAGGGGTTTCGCGTCCATAGGATAGGGAAAAATGCTAGGGGATTACGCCTCCGTTGTAACAAGGTTGGGGAGGCTTGGCAAAGCTTGCCAGCCGTGGTCGGCCTACCTATCATGAAGGTATATGAATCTCTTCCGCTCTCCGGCCGCCCTGTTTGCGGCGGCCGCCCTGTGTGCGACCTTGGGTGCCGGCTGTTTCACGCGCGCCCCCGAAACCGTCCCGCCTTCTGTCGATCAGGCCTCGACAGGCCTCCGCGGGATCGTCGCGGGTGACGCGCTCGTCCTTGAAGAGCCGGCCGGAATCATCGCTGGCAAGTTCCAGGCGGGTCCGCTCGAACGGCGCGTAAACGTTCAGTCCTTCACGATGGGGCAGTCTTCTGACGCATCTTGGGAACTCGGTAACGCCGCGAATGCCAAGCTTGCGACCGGCTCCTGGTCGAAAGGCGGTCTCCGCACGGCTCATCCGTTTTTCCTCCCCGCTGTCTTCGATGCAAAAAGCCGTCCGGTTGATGACGCGGCGCTCCTTTGGCTCGCCCAAGAGGAGTATCGAGAACTTAAGGCTACGTCCGGCACGACCATCGACTTGCGCGTCACGGCCCTCCCTGAATGGGCGGCCCGCTTCAAGGTGCACGCGCCCGCCAATCGCGGCTTCACGGCTTTTTCTCGCCTCATGTCGGAAGCGGACCAGGCCCGCCAAGATCTTCCGTACGCGAAGCTCGAGTCCGTCGGTGAGCGCGCGCTCCTCGTGAATGGCAAGGAGCTGCAAGTGCCGGTCCTCCGCGTCCGTAATTGGTATGGGACCTTCGAGGTCCTGGACCGCGCTGACAACCCGCTCGTCCTCTCGTTTACGCTCGATCCCAAGGTCGCCAAGAATCGCCTCGACGTCACGACCGGCGATGGCCTCGAACTGGCTAAGCTCGTCAATTATCGAGTGAAGGAAATCGTGTTCTCTGGCAGATAGCGAATAAAGACATGGCCCAAACAGGCCATGTCTTTCATTTTAGCCATGAAAAAATCCGGTCGACGCCCATCGTGGGCGCATCGGACCGGAGGGTATGGTATCCGCACCTCTTCGCAACGGCCTTATTCTCGGGGAAAGTTCCTAGGTTCTGGTATCGCGGGCGGAATTCCGGCCGAGTGCCGGCTCACTGACCCTCGCGGTGACCCCAAGGGGAATTGAACCCCTGTTCGCGGTGTGAAAAACCGCCGTCCTAGCCGCTAGACGATGGGGCCGTACCCTCGAACTGTGAAGTTCGTCGGGAATGAGGTAAATTTATCCAGAAAAAGGCCAATCTGTCAAGGATTGGCCGTCGTCAGACCGTATTTCTCGCTGAAATGAGGGAAAGCGTCTTGTGCCTTCCGGTGTTCGGCTATGTTGCTCCGGCGGACCAAGACAGCCAGTGGGACAGATGTCGATAAAAGTAGAGCGTGTCGCGTAACGGTCGGAGTAGCTCAACCCGCGCCTTAGCCTCTTGGACCGCTTCCGGCAGGTCCGCCCCTTGGAGGGCGCGCCAGGGCAGGTCAGCCTCACGGCGAGCCTTCTGGAGGTCTGACCAGGCCTCTACGTACAAGGCTTCGATCCGCTGGATGGCGGGTTCGAGCGCATCCTCCTCTTGCTTGTGTGCAAGCGCCCCATGGAAAAGCGCCTTATCGGCGGCGGTGAGCGTCTTCGCCTCATCGACCTGGGCTCGAAACCGCTCTTCCGAAACCGGCGGATACAGGAACCAGCTCACCGCTCGCAGATAGAGCCGCGTCTCCGCCCGGGTCGCATGGGGAAGGGGAGTCTTCCCTTCGGCGTAGTGCGTGAGGTCGTCCATCAGGAACGCTTCTGCCGGCCACGGGTTACAATCCATCACGTCGCGGCAGAGGTCGCCCTGGGCGCGCGTCGCCAGGTACGCGTTGACCTTGTCGATCGTAGGGATGTGTTCAGGTGCGGGCGTCATAGAGGAAACGTTTCGTCCAGCCTGGATCGACGCGTACGTCCAGTTCCAGGAAGACCTTCTTACCCATCGACATTTCCAGTTCCTTGCGGGCGTCCATCCCGATCCGCTTGATCATGCTCGCGCCCGCTCCGATGAGGATTTTCTTGTAGCGTTCTTCGGTCGTCCAGATATGGGCCGTGACGCGTTCAGTGTGCTCTGAGGCTGCCGTAATCTCTTCTACTTCCACTTTTGTGCTGTACGGCAGCTCCTGCCGTAAGCGTAAGAACACCTTCTCGCGGATGATCTCCTCGATCCAGTCCTTATGCGAAAGGTCCGTCAGCTGAAGTGGGGGATAGAACCATTCACCTTCCGGCAACAGATCGAACAGGGTATCCAGGACGTAATTCAGATCTTGGCGACGCAACGCCGAGATCTTCATGGTCTGCTGTTGTCCGACATCAATATTGAGGACGTCCTCCATGTACGGACGTTGCTCCTCGGTGAGATCGCACTTGTTGATGAGCAGGATCACGGGCATGTTCAGCCGTTTCAAGAGGTCCTGCAAGTACACCTCCTCCGCCCCCGGCGGACGCGTCGGGTCCACCACGTATAAAATCGCCTCAATCCCCTCCAGCTGCTCTTTCACAAGGGAATTCAAGCGCTGCGACAGCGCGTCTTGCTTCAGGAAGATCCCCGGCGTATCGACGAACACGATCTGTCCCCGCTCCTCATCCGTCACGATCCCTCGCACCGGCAGCCGCGTCGTCTGCGGCTTTGGCGTGACAATCGCAACCTTGCTGCCTACCAAGGCATTCAAAAGCGTCGATTTCCCCACATTCGACCGTCCGACCAAAACGACGAACCCACTTTTCCGAGAAGGCGCTGACATGGCGGTAGCCTACCAAAGAAGAGCCTAGCTTTGCTAGGGGTAACGGTGGATCTCCCGGCAAAGCCGGGAGATCCACCGTTATTTTAAAATCTAACCAAAACCTTTCCCTCCCCCCCTGTAGATCCCCTGGCGGGGTACCCGTTTTTTCGGCGAGAGTGTGTGAGCTTCCATCCCGGGAACAAGTTGCGAGTTCTCGAGCCGAAAAAACGGGTACCCCGCCAGGGGATCGGCCCTCGAAGCGGGAAAGGGCCGGCCGTGGGGCGCAGCCCCACCCCCTCTGCCGGGAGGCACCCCCTCCCTTGACGGGAGCCATATATTGCTATATTCTCCTGAGTATTATGAAAGCCAATACCCATCCGACGTATTACGCCACCGCGAAGGTTCTCTGTGCCTGCGGCAACACGTTCAGCGTCGGTTCCACCAAGGAAGATATTCGCATCGAATTGTGCGACAAATGCCACCCGTTCTACACGGGTCAACAGAAGCTAATTGACACCTCCCGCCGCATCGAAAAGTTCGCCGAAAAGAAGGCGAAGCAGGCCGGTGCCACCGTCGGTGGCAAGAAGGTCAAGGCCGAAAAGCGCGCCGCGCAAAAGGAAGCCAAGAAGACCGTCCAACAGTCCGAGGCTTAGCGTTGCAAAAACGACGTTTCCCGATCGGGACGTCGTTTTTGATTATCCCGTGTCGTTTTCTTCCCTCCTATGACTATCCAAGCCCTCCTCACCGCGGCCACCGAATCCCTGAAAGCCGCCCACGACGCCGAGCAGATCCTTGCGGACCCGGCGTTGTTTAGCGACCAGAAGCGCATGAAGCAGGCGGCCCAAGCCTATGGCCACGCCAAGGAAAAAGCCCAGGCCGCCCAAGTCTTTTTGCAGGCCGAACGGGCGCTTGCGGACGTTCGTGAAGCCGCCGCTTCTGAGGATGCCGATTTACGGGCTATGGGCGAAGCGGATCTCGAACGCGTCCAGGCCGAACGCCTGGCTGCCGCCGAAGCCTTCGAACGCGCTCTTGTCCCGCCCGATCCGCACGATACGAATGACGTCATCATGGAAATCCGTGCGGGCGCTGGAGGCGATGAGGCGGCGCTTTTTGCTGCCGAACTCCTTCGTATGTACGTCCGTTTTGCAGAAATGCGCGGTTGGAAGGTCCATCTCCTCGACGAATCGAAGAACGAGCTGGATGGGTACAAGGAAGTCACCTGCTCGATCGCCGGAAATGGGGCCTATGGCTGGCTCAAGTACGAATCCGGCGTGCATCGGGTCCAGCGTGTTCCTGCGACGGAAAAGCAAGGGCGAATCCACACCTCAACCGTTACGGTTGCGGTTCTCCCGGAGATCGAGGAATCGGAAATTACCATCGATGCGAAAGACCTCCGAATCGATACCTTCTGTGCGGGTGGGAAAGGCGGCCAGTCCGTCAATACGACCTATTCCGCGGTTCGCATCACGCACATCCCTACGGGGACGGTCGTGAACTGTCAGGACGAGCGGTCGCAGGTGCAAAACCGTGAGCGCGCCATGACGATCTTGCGCGCGCGCCTGTGGGAGGCCGAGGAGATCCGCAAGCGGGCCGCCCTCGATGCCGAGCGTCGGGCCCAGATCGGGAGCGGCGACCGTTCCGAAAAGATCCGCACCTATAACTTTCCCCAGGACCGCCTCACGGATCACCGCATCAAACAGTCGTGGCACCAGTTGCCGCTGATCCTGGGCGGGGCCATCGAGACGATGATCCTGGCCGTGAAATCGGGAAAGAAGGGGAACGAGGAAGAGGAGGAATAAGGATGAAAAAAAAGACCGCCTGCACGTCCTGCGTGGGGCGGTTTTGCGTCAGCGGGTTGAGGTTGGCTTCTTGATGGCCGGTCGGCTCTGCGCTTCCAAGTAGGTGTCCGGAGGCGTGAACTCGAAGGTCTCGAGGTCATAGACCCGCGCCCAGCCGGAAGTCGGGTCTTCGGGCAGGTGCCCCTGGATCACGATCGGATTGTGCACGGCCGCGATCACCTGATGACCTTGGGCGGCGAGCTTGCGGAACAGACGAACCAGGTCGTAGCAGCTGCGGGGCGAGAGGGCCGCGTCCGGCTCGTCGAGGAGGAATAGGGTTGATTGCGCAATTTTCGCCTTTCCCAGGCCCTCGAGGATATGGCGGTTCGCTTGCCCATGACTCATCTTGAGGGCCGCCATCTGGAGAGAAAGGCCACCTTGCTCATCAGGTGCGATGTCGGTGCGGTAGCGCTGGCCGTCGCGTTCGAAGTCGCGTGCCCAGAGGTGGA
>CAZURG010000021.1:0-13740 GCA_964623645.1 uncultured Gammaproteobacteria bacterium
AGAAGCGTTGTTCCGTGGCCCTACCCAACACGAGCCCCCAAAACCCGGCTCTCGCACGCCTTCCAATGGCGTGCGGATGCAGAGGCGTTCATGCGCCTGCGAGCCGGATTCGGCCTCTCCACCGGAACGTGCAGAGCGGTCAAAAGGCTAGGGGGAAGCATAGCAAGAAACGGGGGATTTGTCAAGGTCTGATGGTAAAAAAGGCCGTATATAAGCCTATTTATACGAACGCTAGCCCTTTACAGGATACCCGAAACCCGCTAGCCTGGGTCCAGGAACGTCCCCTGAAATGACGAAGGAGGCCATATGGCAAAACGCGAACGGGTTTGGTGGCGGCTGGTCGAACCCCGGGAATTCCCGGCCTGGGAGGGCGAAGGCCCGCAATTCGCCTGGTGTGGGCACGTCTTCTACGAAGGATGGGTCGTCCGGCTCTGGCCGGAGGTGATCGAGATCGATGTCCGGCGCATGGCGGAAGATGATGCGGGTAGGCGTTCCGTCGATGCGACGATGGGCGACCTTGTCGCGATTCCCAAGGAAGCCTTCCCGGGGAACGGGATCGGTTTCGACGTCGGTGACCACATCATCCTGCACCACCAGTGCCTGCCTGATTCGGTACGGACCGCGGTAGGTCGGATGAGGCCGGGAATGCGTCGTAACCGCGAGCGTGAACGGGCGTGGCAGCTGGACCTGCTGGAGGACTGGGGTGAGGAGCCGCTGTCCCCAGCGCGTCCTCCCGAGCCGCGACGTCGCGCGTATCCGGAAGACCCCCAGCGGGCCACAAATGAGGAGCTTCGGCTCCAGCACCTGGCCCTGATGCGTTTTCCGGTCGCGTGCCTGTTCGACCCGCCGCACCGTCGCCATGCGCTCTTCAGCCAGCCGACCGCGTACCTGAAGGGGATGCGTGTCGTCGACCCGGCGGAATTCGCCGCCGAGGCCTTCCAGGCGGTCGGCAGGTCAGATTACAGTCCGCGTCCCGGCGCGCTCCTCGACGTGCGGTCCTTCTTCCTCGAGGAAGGGGCCTACCCGTCCGACGACCTGCGGCGGTGCGGGGTCCCCCAGGATCAGGCGTACGTCGTCCGGATCCCGTTCGTCGAGGCGATTGAAGCTGTGGATCCCCGGGTCCTCAGCGATCCCATCTACCGCGAGATGGTCCTCGAGGATGCGCGCTATCGCGTGACCATCCCGGGATTCCTGTTCACGAACGACCGTCCGCCTGGGTCGGAGCGGGGGACGCTCACTCGCCTCTGGGTCCCCCGTCCCGAGGGCGGCTCGTTCTGCCGCGTGAAGGCCGAATGGTTGCCGGGTGGACTGGACCTGTAGCACCGACTGGCCGGCTGAGGCTCTGCGCCTGATCCCAAAGGGATTGGCCGGGGCCATTTTTTTTATCGCGTGAACCAGGATCATGACGCAAAAAAACGCACGACCCATGGCCGTGCGTTCATCCATTCTAGAGCTCTTCTTCGTTGTCTTCGCGGGCGAGCAGCTCTTCGCGCTCGAGCTCGACCTCCTCGGCGGCCTCCTCGATGAGGGTGAGGTCGTCTTTCGGAGCGTCTTCCGTCTCTTCAACCTTCTTTTTCTTCTTTTCGGTGGCCTTCTCGTCGAAATGGCCTGCCTCCTTCTCCTCGAGCTCCTTCTCGACGCTCGGCTGGTCGTCGGTGTCGTCCTCGTCGTCGTCATCGGAAGCGCCGGCGCCCGCTTTTTTGGTCGGGGTCGGTTGGTCGAAGTACGGGTCGGTGGTGCCTTCATCCCCGCCCAGGTCGCGTAGGTCGCGGTCAATGTCAGACATAGTGTGTTGGTGTGTTCAGGAAACGATAAGCGTAAGCTAACCCAGATGCTCTTGACAGGCAAGAGGGTTGTCAAGGCACCGGCTGGAACGTACACTGCCGGGGTATGGAAATCGCCCTGCTCCTCGTCGTCGTGTTCGGGTTCGCCTGCCTGGCGGCTCTCTTGCTCAGTCACCAGCGTGCCCAGGCGACGCGGCCGCAGATCGACCCGGCGGCCCTCCTCATGCTTCAGCAGCGTTTAGACGCGCTGAGCCAGGACGTTAAGGGGACGCTCCATGAGCAGACACGCCAGCAGCAAACCTCCAGCCATTTCATGACGAACACGGTGCGTGACGTGAGCGAGCGGCTCGTGCGTCTCGAGGAGACCAACAAGCAGATCCTCTCGTTCTCGGGCCGCCTCGACCAGATCCAGCGCGTGCTCACGAACCCGAAGCAGCGCGGCATCCTAGGCGAATATTTTTTGGAGACCCTCCTCAAGAGCATCTTCTCGCCGGAGCAATACCAGATGCAGTACAAGTTCCAGGACGGCCTCATCGTTGACTCGGCGGTGTTCGTGCAGAACCGCATCATCCCCATCGACTCGAAGTTCAGCCTCGAGAACTACAACCGCCTCGCCGATGAGGAACGCGTCGACGAGCGCTCGCGCCTCGAGAAGCTCTTCGTGAACGACCTCAAGACGCGCATCCAGGAGACCGCCAAGTACATCCGTCCGGAAGAGGGGACCATGGATTTCGCGTTCATGTTCATCCCGCACGAGGCGATCTACTATGATCTGCTCACGAACAAGGTCGGGTCGACGGGCGAGGATGCGGAAAGCCTGATCCATCGCGCGGCTGCCAAGTATCGCGTAATCATCGTGTCACCCACCTCCTTTTCGGCTTACCTGCAGACCGTGCTCCAGGGACTGAACGCCATGAAGATCGAAGAACAGGCGCGGGAGATCCGGCAGCGCGTGGCGGATTTGGGACGGCATCTGCAGGCGTTCGAGCAGTATTTCCAGGGGGTGGGGAAGCATCTTGGGACGGTCGTCAACCAGTACAATTCCGCTGGCAAGGAACTCGGAAAGATCGATAAGGACGTTTTGAAGGTAACGGGGCAGGGGACGGGGTTCCAGCTGGAGGGGGTAGATAAGCCGGCAGTAGAATAGCGGAGCTGTCGCTCCGAAATTCCACCGTGCAGCGAACTTTCCTTATTTGTAAACTCAGACTTGACAATAATCAGAATTTTTGGTACGATTGCTAGCGCTGCCTCCACGGGAGGCATTCCTTCGGTAAACCCAAAACCCTCCCGCCGATCATGGACGCGGAGGGATGATAGGAGGACTCGCATGACGAACCGTCGCGCACCCGAGCCGTTTTGGACTGTCCAGAACGGCAAGATCGGCACCGCACACACCAACCGCATGGGGGTGATGGTCAACTTCCGCCCCACACCCTTCCGCCCCGTGCCTTCTCAGAGGGGAGGTGAACCCGTCCTGGAGCTTCCGCCTCCCGGGGGGATCGAGATCGCGCGCCTGGTGATCGCATGCGAGGAGGTCCGGGAGATCCTCGAGGCCTGCCCCACCTGTCACCGGATCAAGTTTACGTGGTCCGGTAGCTTCGAAGGTGTCGCGGCTGTTTGGTCCGAGGAGAGGTGGGAGACGCTCCAGACCCCCGAGGCCATCGCCATCCGGGAAGCGAAGAGGCGCGCGATCCAGGAGGAGATCGAGAGGGTGGAGACCGAGAAGCGACGCTTCGAGGCTCTTCTCGCGGCCGCCTCCTTCGAAGAGCTCGCGGCACTCGCCAAGCCTACGCATCGCGAGCTCGGACGTCTCACGAGCCCCCGCACCGGTCGGCGTCAGTTCAGTCTCGGCGCGCTTCTCGAGCGCGCCCGGGTCGCCCTCAACGCGAACCCCGCGGCCGTCAAGGAGGGCTCAGCGGAACGCCCCACCTTCTTCGAGCGCTTCCTTCAATTCGCGAGCGCGGAACACGCCCGCAAGAAGGCGGCCTTCGCGGCAAGCGCCGTCGCCAAAACGTCGAGCGCCACGTCCGCGTCCTGAACCCGCTGTGCCCCATCATGCCACCTGGCTTGATGGGGCACTCTTTTTTTACATGCCGGAAGAGTTGACGAAAACGCCATTTTCCGCTATGATCCGCGCACAATGGAGGCTGTCATGGAAAAGGAAACGGATCGCAGGTCAGTGCGTGCTCTCCTCACCGATGAGCAGCGGCGCCGCGTCATCCACGTAGCCCTCGGGGCCTGGCCCACGGGCGGGGAAGCGGGCCCGGTGGCCTGCGGGCCGTCGGGCGGCCGGCATCATATCAACGATCCCGAAAAGGAGACGGATGGTCTGAACGGGGTGATCCAACTGCGTTGGGAGATGATCCCGGAAGAGGGCGGACCGGTCTTGTGGGAGATCTGGTCGTGGGAACAGGGTCGGCCGGTGCGTGCGGAGGAGCTCTTCCGGCGCCGGATCGGTCGGGGGATCGCGCCGCTCAAGGACGGTTCCCTGACCCTGGTCGTGACGGACCTGAACCGGGCGATCGAGGATCTTGGCGGGATGCCTCGCCGCGTGCGGACCGATCGAAGTGCGGACCACTGGTCCGTCGCCTGGTCCGCGCATGGGGAATGGGTCAAGCTGCCCTTCGTCGAGCTGTTCCGGGCCGGCGATGTGGATGAGATGATCTCGTTCCGGTCGGAAAGCGGGGCGGGGAATGAGTTGCGGGCGGTGATGCCGATCAACGCGGTCGACAAGCGGGCGTACCGCCCAGTGCCGGAATTCCGTCTGAGCGAGCGCTGGGAACGGCGCGTCCTCACGTTCCCGGACCTGGCGAGCGTCGACCTGTGCTCCTTCGATCTGCGCAGCCGGTCCTGGCGCTACCACCCGGCCCGCCTCGGCCTGTCGTTCAATCAGCTGCCGATGGCCTGGCAGGAGCGCCTGCTCGCCTTCCTGCGCCAGAACCTCCATTCGCCGGATGACCTCAAGTACGCGTACCTGGACAGGTATGTCGCATGTCTGCACGGGGGCATCCAGGAGGAGCGCCATCGAAGGTCGGGTCCGCAATATATCCTCCATGACGGGATCGATGATGCGCTGAACGACGTGCAGGAACTCATCGACCTGCCGCGGTACGCGCGCCGTTGCCAGCGACAGCGCTGGGAGAAGCTCCGGACCTGCTGGGAAGGGCAATGGCGGCTCCTCTCCGACATGAAGAACGCCTGGCTGCCGACGCGCACGGGTCACGAATATGGCGATTTCGACCAGCGGATCTACGGGACGCCGCCTACGGAGACGGGGTTTCCCTGGCTCCGGTCCCGTCGCCGCCTCAAGGAGCGGATGGAGCTCAGCCTGGCCGTCGCGGAAGAGGCGATCCTGCGGATCCTGCAGGGGATCGCGACCATCGAACAGGCCTACCTGGCCGACCGAGAGGCGCTGCATGACATCGATGCGAGACGCGGTCAGCGCGACCGCCTGAGGGACGAGCGACGTAGGGTGAAGCCCCGTGCGTCCGTGGGCGGGTAAGCTCCCTCAACCGAGTTCTCTCGGTTTTTTTGTGCGTACATGAATGGAATAAAGGGTAAAAAAAGACACCAGGTTCGGTGGCATAGAGGGCTCAGACCGCTCAGGGCTGGATCCCCATCCCGCTCAGCACGTGCGCGATGGGGCTGGCGTGGCCGGCGATGAAGGCGAAGTTGCCGCGATGCCTCATAGGGAACACGTTCTGCGCCTGCGCCTCCTCACGGATGGCCCTCCAGGCCTGTCCGGTGAGTTCGCTGAGGGCTTCGTCATCCAGATCGGGATGCTTGAGCCGCGTCAGTCCGTGGACGCGCTTCCAGGAATAGCACGCTGCGAGGGCCCCTTCGGCCGCCTTGACCTCTGCGGCGTTGCGCCCCTTGAGATAGGCGCTGCGTTCTTTCGCCTCCGCAGCATCCTGACGGAAGTAGCCGCGCAGCTCTGCGAGCGTCACCAGTTGGGGATTGGCTTCGCCGAGCCCGTCGACCTCCTTGGTGAAGATGCGGCGCCAGCGGTCCCAGGCCTCCGTAGACGGGGCCGGGGCAAGGAAGGCGCGGATCGTGCCCTCCGTCGGTTGGCCGTCATCCTCGTAGAGGTAGCAGGTCGCGCGGGCCGGACCGAAGTAGCGGGCCGCGGTGGCGATCTCGTTCGCGATCCCGAGGAGGCGGATCTCCTCGAAGCATTCGCGCAGCATGCCGACGCGCGCCGCGGCCGCCTGATCACCCCAATCTGAGATGATCTCGTTGGGGTCGATGTTGCCCCCGATGAGCGAGAGCCGGCCGCAGTAGGTGGCGCGCGGATGGAGATGGTCCTTGCGGGCGAAGGCGAACTCGCTCCCGTCCGGGGCCATGGGGATGATCCCGACACCGGACCACGGGGATCGCTCGTCGCGCCCGTCCCAGGCGTTGAGGACCTTCCGCTGTGCGGAGGTCAGGACGCCTTTGAGGACCTGCTCATAGGCCAGCTCGCTGCCGGGCGTCTCGCCCTGTATGCCCTTCACGAGCCGCAGGACGCCCTTGATCTGGTCACCTTCGAGGTAGCTCAGTGCCGCGACCAGCTGGATCTGCGGGAGGTCGGGGCTGACGGTCGTCCCGTCGGGAAGATGGATGGTCGGTACGGCACCTCCGCTAGCACGCGTGAGGACCAGGGTCCGGCCTTCCTGCTGGTCCGTGAAGCCCAGCATTCGGTGGACGGCGAGGCTCGACGGCTCCTTCGAGTGCGCGGCCTGGCGTTCGCAGGGCAGGGGAAGGCGACAGCCGAACAGGTGGTCAGGGATCTTGATCGCGTGCGGGATACGGGTCATGGGACCGGCCTCCGTGGACGCCTCCCGGGATTGGGAAGCGTGTGGAGTATAGGCATAAAGTGACGGTTGTCAAGGGTCCGTGCGCCTAGTGCCAATTTCTTGATGTCGGTGGGGAAGGGCTTTGTTGAGTCGGGCTAGTTTTCTGCGTCGGTTGGAGGAACGCAACAGTGACTCCATGCAAGAGTATATGAATGGGCCTTGGCGTACGTATAGAGTATGGCGTTTTTCATCGACGTGTCCGTTACCAGGGATCGTCGCCGCTTGATCGTTCGTAAGATAGGAGAGGAGGGAATCAAAGATAGCGCATGGCTCAAGACCAAGAATCCGGGCATCTTACGCCCAGCGGGAAAGTCGATCTGATGCGTCGTACAATAAACCTTATACGACACATAGGGGGTATTTTCCCCTTATAGTGTAGTAATGCGGATCTCCACGGCTTGATCTCTCAATACGGCATACGTCCACTTCCCTCTGCGCCTATTTACTGACACAGGGAGGAATTTGTTTGAGCTGTCTGGACGCTTGGCCGCCCTCCTTGCGCCTTCGTTGAGCATCATTGATTTAGGCGTATCGGCTCCTCTGTCTGTTATCTGTATATAGGTCTACGATCGCCAATCAACGCTTGATTCATCCGGGTATCAAAAATCCCTGACGTCCTATACGCTCCTATTTCGTTTTCAAGGTATCCCACTATCTGCTATTTCACGTAGAGCCTTCCAGGGATCCGTGCGTCGATGAATTCCTTGGCGGGCTCGACCTTCCGTGCCTTTACCCGTCCCTGGAATTCGAGCAAGGCCTTTATCTGCGCCAGGACGTTTTCCAAGGGGTCGATGTAGCTTGGGATCCCATCTTGACCGTAGAGCACAAGCCGTTGGGGTTCTACGCGGATGTAGCTGACCGCCAAGCCCTGACGATGCAATTCCTGATCCACAAGGAACCAGCGGCGCAGTTCGCTGACCTCTAAGGGTAGCCTATATCGTACGGCGACGGGATCGCTGAGGTCCGGTAATTCGATGAGGGCTTCTGTAGATGAGCTGACGTTGGTCGTGCGACCAGCCAGGCGCTGCATGACGGCCAGGCGCTCCGTCGGGTTCAGTTCCTCGCGGACGATGCCCTGGGCGTCCACACGCAAGAACTGCGTCGGCGTCTTCACGAGCAGCGAATTCTTCTGTTCCTTAATGATGAGTCGCACAATATTAGAAACGACACTCGTCCGAACCTCGACGGATTCCGCGAACCAGCGGGTCTTGAGCTGTTCCGCAAGGGCGGGTTCATCGAAGAACCAGACATGTCGCGGGGACCAGGGACGCCAGGAAGTACGCTCATCGAGCAGCTGGAAGACCGCTGCCTTCGCCTCGATTGGATCGATCCCCTTCCCTTCTTCTACGTGGACCGTTCGGACCGTGAGGAGATCGCTGAAAAAGAGGAGGCTTCCCCACCCCGCGGCCGCGAAAAGACCGAGAGCTAAGAACGCGAACCGTCGGCGTGCGTGGGCATCCGTAGCGAAGCGGTGGCGAAGGGACGCGACAGGCATGAATGGGCCCAGTATGCCACAAAAAAAGAGTGGGTGACAGGACGAACGAAAAACACCCTGACGGGTGTCTTACGGCTCCATCCGATTGAGCATGCGCGGGAACGGGATGGTCTCGCGGATGTGGTGGACGCCCGTGATCCAGCGGACGGTGCGCTCGAGGCCGATGCCGAAGCCGCTATGGGGCACGGCGCCGTACTTGCGAGTGTTGAGGTACCACTCGTATTGCTTGAGGGGATACTCGCGATCGACGATTTCTTTCTTCAGGAGGTCGTAGCTCTCCTCACGTTGGCTGCCGCCGATGATCTCGCGGCCTTCTTCTGGGGCGATGAGGTCGGCGCAGCGGGCGCGGAGGATTCCTTCCCCGTCGACGAAGCGCTTCATGTAGAAGGCCTTCACGGCGGCGGGATAGTCCTGGATGAAGATGGGGAGCTGGAACTTGTTGCCGAGGGCGATTTCTTCCTCCGTCGCCATGTCGTCGAGCCAGTAGGCGTCGTCGAAGGTCGCGTTCTCGAGGAGGTTCTCTTCCTTGAGAATCGTCTTGGCCTGCTTGTGCGTGAGGCGGACGAACGGCTCGTCGACGAGACGCTGTAGGATGGTCGTATCGCGTTCGAGGATCTTGAGCTCTTGCTGGCAATGCGCGAGGACATCCTTCACGATCCGCTTCACCATCTTCTCCTGCAGGTCCATGTTCATCACCTGGTCGAAGAAGGCCATCTCGGCGTCCATCATCCAGAGTTCGGAGAGGTGGTGGCGCGTCTTGCTCTTTTCCGCGCGGAAGACGGGGCCGAAGTCGTAGACCTTCCCGAAGCCCATGATGCCGGCCTCGCTGTAGAGCTGTCCGGACTGGGAGAGGTAGGCCGGGGTCTCGTAGTAGTCGACGGTAAAGAGCTGGGTCGTATCCTCGCAGCTGGTCGGCTGGATGATCGGCGTGTCGAAGCGGATGAACCCCTCCTCGTGGAAGAACTGCTCGATGGTGAAGAAGACGCGGTCACGGATGCGTAGGACAGCCCACGGGGTGCGCGAACGAAGGTACAGGTCGCGGTTGTCGAAGAGGAAGTCGGGACCGTGTTCCTTCTTGCCGATGGGAAACTCTTCGGAGATGTGGATGACCTCGATGGCAGAGACCTGCAGCTCGAAAACGCCCGGCTGCTTCGGGTGCTCGGTCACGGTGCCCGTGAGGCGGCAGGACGATTCGTTCGTGAGTGCGTTTGCGGCTTCCCAAGTCTCCGGGGAGACGGCCGTTTTGACGACGATGGCCTGCATGAAGCCGGACCCGTCACGGAATTGCAAAAACACGATCGAGCCGCTCGAGCGGACGCTCTGGGTCCAGCCAGCCAAGGTGACGCTGGCCCCTTTGTGGCTGGGGAGTTCGGAAATGCGCGTGGACATACCCCCGCATGATTGCGGACTGGCACGAAAAATGCAACGCGAACAAAAAAGACCGGGGAGATCCGGTCAGTCAGCTGTCTTGTGTCGCTCGTGCGTCTAGAACCGCACGGTGTGCGCGGGACCCTACCGAGGCCTGAGCCTCATCCACGTGAAACGGCGGCGCTTGGGAAGGCGGAACATCTGCGAGGCGCGACCCCTGAGGGGGACGGCCTCCTTGCGGCTCATCATGGCGGCCAGCATGAGGGTCGGCACGTCGTACGGGCTGCGCCCCCACTTCCCCATCGGACCTTCGCCACCGCGTTTGCGTTCGCTCATTCGGTCTCCCTTTTCTTCCAATCGTCGCGCGCACCTGCCCATCAGGCACGCGATGTCGCACAGGACCCTCAGGCGGGGCCTGGTTGCCAGCCATATCCCTGTATCCAACACCGAACGTTCACGGGAACGCGGTCATTCAACCATGTCAAGCGGACATTGACAAGCCCTTCGGAAACAGGCTCTGAAGATATGTTTTTTGTCGCTGCCAGATATCCACGGGGAGCGTCAGGAGCGTCGTCTCGAGAATCGTGGCCAAATCCCCTAACGCCTGGCGGGGAGCGCTGAGGGCGAGAACCTGCTCAAGGGTCGCCCGTTCGAAAAATTGGAGGCCTTTTTGCAACAGCGCCTCCTCGGTACGGAACGGTTGGCTGTGGGCGGAGAATCCAATCGCGTCGCAATTCGCACAGAGGAATCCCCCCTCCTTCAGGACGAAGGCGGCACTGCGGACCGGGGAGGCCTGGCAGCGGACGCACCGCGCAAACGAGACCCCATACCCCAATCGTTTCGCGAGCGCATGCAACGAAAATGCCCAAGCCATCCAGAGGCGCTCGTAGGAGAATGGATGCTGCACGCGCTCGCTCAGCTCAAGGCAATGCTGCAAAAAGGAAAAGAGTTCCGGTTCCTGGGCCTGGGGAGCCGTCAACCGATCACAGAGCTGGGACAATCCTCCGAGGATGAAGATCCAGGCTTCGCTCTTGCGCGCATTTAGCCCATGATCAGCTGTCATTCGCGCAACCGCCACACGGTCAAGGGCCTTGCCGTGAGCGATCATGACCTCGACCAAAGAAAAGGCCTGTAAATGGCCTTGGTGCTTGGCATTGGTGCGGCGCAATCCAGCGGCAAAAACCTCCTGTTTCCCATGATGCTCGGTCCATAATGACACCCAGGCATCTGCTTCGCGATATGGTTTTATGCCTAACACGAACGCTCGATCACGGAGATACGTGCTCATGCGCCGGACGGCAAGCGCTCTAGGTACGCTTGCAGGATCGCGACGGCGGCGAGATCATCACGCTTCCCTTTTTGTTGGCGCTCATTCTGCCAGCGGGCGGCGAGGGCGGTACTGAGCGTCTCGTCGGCAAAGACGCACGGGACGGAGATCATTTTTTGAAACCGGTCCGTCCAGGCCTGAATCTGACGCTGTTGTTCGGTCTCGTGGCCAGGTTCACGCAACAAATACGGCATCCCGATGACGATGCGCTCAACCCGTTCTTGCATGATGAGCTCCTGCAGCTTCGCGAACGCCTGCGCTTCCGGTTGTGCCTCAAGAATCCCCCACGGCGAGGCGATCAGGATCGTCGAATCCCCTACCGCGAGCCCAATGCGGGCTTCCCCTACATCTAAGCCGAGGATGGTCATGCCGACCATTGTGAACTTCCCGGGTTCTTTTTTGAAGAGCGTGGTACGCTTGCGTCGTAAAACGTTGGTTTTCTTTCGTCCTGATCTTCCGTATGCTGCTTGGCATGTCCTCATCGCCATCTTCACGCTTCTTTGCGTCTTTGCAGCGGGCTCATGGCTATCAATGCATCGCAGGCGTTGACGAGGTGGGTTACGGATGCCTGGCGGGCCCGGTCGTGGCAGCGGCAGTTATCCTGCGTGGCCCCACTCCCCTTCCCTCGTTACGTGATTCGAAGCTCCTCTCCCCCAGTCAGCGCGAAACGCTTGCCATCCGCATCAAAAAAAGCTCTGCCGTTGTCTGGCAGATCGGTTCCGCCTCCGTCGAGGAAATTGATGCCTTGGGGATTCGGCCGGCGACGCTCCTCGCGTCGCGGCGGGCGTTACTTGGTCTGGCGGAACGCCCGGATGCCGTCGTGAGCGATGCGTTCTTCATCCCTGAATTGCCGTTCCCGTGCCACCCGTTGGTGCGGGCGGATCAGCATTGTCGAGCCGTGGCGGCGGCCTCGATCTTGGCGAAAGTCCATCGCGACAACCTCCTGACGGAACTCGAGAAGACGCACCCAGGATATGGCTTCGCACACCACAAAGGATATGGGACGCAAGAGCATTTGGTGGCGCTGAAAGAACTCGGTCCGTGCGCGATCCACCGGAGAAGCTTCGGCCCCGTACGCCTGGCCGAGGAGGAAACACTCGCCTTAGACAAAAGCTAACCACCAAAAGAAAAAACGTCCGGCTTCCGGGGAAGGGCGAACGTTCAGCTGTCTTTCGGTTCTTCAGAAATGGGTTGGCCGTGAATGTCGGCGAGGACCAGACGGACGTTACGGAAAAACGTCCGCAGGAGATCCTCCCCCCTTCCCGTCTCTGCGAAGGCGTAGATCCGTCCGATCCCGGCCTCGCGCTCCGGCAGGCGATCGAAGCGAAGGGTTAGGACCGTGAGGTCCGGGAAACGGACGGAGAACATCCCGCGCTCCTCGTTGTAGAGGGTGAACATCGGTTCCAAGGGACCGGGAATGACCGTGAATGCAGCCTCGTTCCACCGCACGATCCGGAGCGAGGAGGTCGTCCCCGGACCTTCCGGCGGGAAGAGGGTGCAGCTCTCGACCTGCCAGATCTCACGATTGTGGCCGGCGGTCCGCGGAAGCTTGCTGAGGATGATGGAACCGTAGGGCGCGCCGTCCTCCTCGAGGAAGAAGGTGGATTGCGGGTATCTTGGCGTGTATCCCGGCCTTTGCATCCGTGGTGGCATGGAAGCCCTTTCTGTTTGCGGAGGGGAAGGAGGTCTCGAGTGAAGCAGGGATCTGGCGGGACGTCAAGACGACTCGCCTCACGACGCCATGCTTCCCGCATCCGCCAAAACGTATGCCCCGTTCTCGTAGATCGCTCCCCCATCGGTATGCACGCTCTCCACATCCACGAAGACGTCCACGTGGTAGCGCGCATCATCGCGTTTCATGAGGCCGGGCTTGGGATAGACGCCGTGCTTCTCGCCCAACGAAAGATGGACGCCGCGCTGGCGCTCGAAGGCGGTGACGTCGGTGACGAAGGCATCCTTCCCAAAGGCGGGGTTCAGGCCGAAGCCGATCTCGCGCACCAGCGGGCGCTCATTCGTCTGGATTTGCGTGATGATGTCACGGAATAATTGCGGCTCATCGCCACGAAGGACGACGAGGCCGTCCATTATCTGGACGACGAACGGGTCAAAGCGTTGCATGTGAAAATTCTGGTCGGCAAGCGCGAAGACACGCACCTCGCCGTTGGCGGTGAAAACGTCTTTCGCCTCAGTGAAGACCTCGCCAATAGGAAACGTCCCGCCGATGTTGGTCATCCCGGAATAGTCGCCGGTGTTCCGCTTCGGCGCTTCGAGGGCGCTTTCCCAACGGAGGGACGCACCGCCTTGGGAACGGATCTCCAACCGGTTCGTTTTTTGGAGCAGTTCAACGATGTGGTTTGCGTGCGTCGTAAAAGATGAAGGAGTTGCGCAAAGGCCACTCAGATAACGCGCCTGCTCTTCTTCGCTCCCCATGCGTGTGAGGTGGACATGTTCGATCGTCTTCAACCCGCGCGCGAACAGCTCGAGACGAATGCGAAACGCGTTCAGACGGAAGCTCAGACTCTGCACGAGGACGACGAGCGTCTTCGCAGGGAGATCATGCAGGAGGCGCTTCACGGCTTCCTGGTCTTCCTCACTCCCCTGCCAGAGGCGCACGGTGGCCCAAGGGAAGGCTTCACGGTACGCAGACGCTAAAACACACGCGAGCGGCGAATCGGCATCGTGCAGGACCAGCATGCCCTCTTCCGGGGCCTGGCGGATGGCTTGGGTGACGATCACGTTCACGGCCTCACGGGCGAGAGCGGGGAAATCTTGCGTCGTAAAACGGTTAGAAGGCATATCAAATAATCCCACTATCGCGTAACCGGACGGATTCGTCAACCGAAACCTCTATGCCTTGACGAGGGATTCGCTATCTGCGATGATACGGCGTCCGACGACCACGCTCGAAAATGGAGGCTCGAACCCATGACC
>CAZURG010000021.1:13840-18630 GCA_964623645.1 uncultured Gammaproteobacteria bacterium
TGGAGGAGCTGATCAGGCTCTTTGACGACAACCGACGGGAGCGCGGGCTCTTGGGCGGCCTCCGCAAGCTCGCCCGACAGTTCCTTCGCTACGATGTAGACACGCTCCACATGCCGCGACGCTCCCTCTTCAAGGGGATCGCGGATAACCTGCGGGAGGCACGGTTCGCTCGATCGTTCGCGCATCCGATCCTGGCCCGGACCCATCTCACGCTGGGGATCGTGAATGTCCAGGCGTACGCCGCTCCCCTCCCCTACGCACACGAGGTCGATGACGACGAACTGGCGCTCGTGCGCCGCTTTATCCCCTTCATCGGCGACGGCATCTTCGCGGACGAACACCTGTTCGAACGCCCCGGCAACTTCGGGATCATCGATGGGCACCTCGTCGTCGTGGACTACGCCAGCGAGGGTGCGCAGCAGGTCCTGCGGACGCATGCGGACCGGCTGGTGCGGGAGTTTCCCGTCACGTGATCTCCCGTTCCTTCTCGGCACCTTCGGGTGCTTTTTTCGTGTTGTGGGCAGAAAAATACATCGTTGTTGGCGATGTATTTTCATTCGCAGACATTCGTCACTCCTCATAATACTTCTTCCCCTGCAACGCTTCCGGCAGGTACACCTGTCCCATCGCATCCTGTTCCGGCGGATATTTGTACCCTTTCCCATACCCCAACTCCTTCATGAGCCTCGTGGGCGCGTTGCGCAGGTGGAGCGGGACCGGGAGCGACGGGAGGCGGCGGACGTCCTCGCGGGCAGCCTTGGTGGCGCGGTAGCAGGCGTTCGATTTCTGGACCTTGGCGAGGTAGACGACGAGCTGCACGAGGACGACGTCGCATTCGGGCATCCCGAGCGCGTGGCAGGCCTGGAAGGCGCTCATCGCCTGCACGAGGGCGCGCGGGTCCTTCATGCCGACGTCCTCAGACGCGAACCGGACGAGGCGGCGGGCGACGTAGAGCGGATCCTCCCCCGCCTCGAGCATGCGCATGAGCCAATACACGCTCGCCTGCACGTCGGAACCGCGCAGGGACTTGTGGAGGGCGGAGATGAGGTCGTAGTGCTGCTCACCGCCTTTATCGTGGGCGAGGTGGGTACGTTGGAGAACCTCGCGGAGGCGTTCGAGGGTGAGGGCGGCGGCTCCCCCCTCGTCGCGCGAGGCCTCGACGGCGGTCTCGAGGGCGTTGAGGGCCCGGCGGGCATCCCCATCCGCTCCCCGCACGATCTCGTCCATGACGTCGTCGGGGACGAGGACGACTTGGCCTCCATACCCGCGCGGATCACTCAACGCCTGCAGCAGGACCTGGCGCACCTCGTCATCCGTGAGACGTTCGAGGACCAAGACACGGGCGCGTGAAAGCAAAGCCGCATTGACTTCGAAGCTCGGGTTCTCCGTCGTCGCGCCGATGAGCGTGATGACTCCCCGTTCAACGAACGGCAACAGCGCATCCTGCTGCGATTTATTGAACCGATGGATCTCATCCAAAAAGACAACCGTCCGCCGTTGCTCGCGCACCCACGTCGCCTCGGCTTGCAGCATGATCGAACGGAGCTCCTGCACGCCAGAAGAGACAGCGGAAATCTCGATGAACTGCGCCTCGAGCTGGGTGGCGAGGAGGCGAGCGAGGGTGGTCTTCCCCGTTCCAGGAGGCCCCCAAAAGATGAGCGAGGGCAATTGTGCCTGCCCCAACAGGCGACGCAGCGGCTTGTCGGGTCCCACGAGCTGCGCCTGGCCGAGGTACTGCTCGAAGGTTGCGGGACGGACGCGGTCGGCGAGCGGAGCACGGCCGGTGGGGGCATCCGAGGCGAAGAGCGGGACGGGAGGCATAGGATTCGAGCGTAGCAAGCGCCCAGAATTTGGCAAAGAAAAAAGTCAGGCCGCGGTGGAGCCTGACGATTGAGAGGTGGCGGGTGCGTTGGGCTGCACCCCCTGGAAAAAGTCCAGGTTCCGCTCGATGCGCTCGAGAAGGGCGAAGGCCTGGTCGTCCGGGAAGCGCCGCCGGGCACGGAGGAAGCCGAGACTCGCTTCGACCTGAGCGATCTGCAGGGCCACGTCCCCGTTGGCGGGCCCCTGATCGAGCGCACGGGCGCGGACCGCCCGACGGATGCGGGCGAGCCGCTCCTCCAAACGGGCGAGCCGCTCGTTGAACGAGCGCTCTCCCAACACCACCGCCCGCCGACCGCTCTGGCGGGACTTCTCACGACGGAGCTGGGCCTCGAGGGCCGCATGACGAGCCTGGAGACGAGCCAGGGCTTCGGACGGCCGCCAGAAGGCGATCGCCGGCGAGAGCAGGCTGTCGCGCAACCAGGGGACGAACCGCTCGGGCGGAGCGAAGCCGAAGTGCGCGATGAGCCGAGCTTCGGAGGGGAGCGGCGGACGGCCATCGTACCGGTAGCCGTCCGGCAGGACGAGGCGCATGAGCCCGGACGCGGTCTGAGAATCGGCGAGTAGCCGGGAAGAGGTACCGATGTTCTCAAGTACGCCGTAGATCCGGCCCCAGGCCGGGGCGTAGATGAGCTCGGCGCAGGTGCGGGCGACCTCCCCATCCTCCTCCTTGGGCTCTAAGGCCGGAGATGGAGGAGACGGCGGGTCTTGCGGCGGGGCGGGCGGTGGCGGAAGCCTCTCCTTTGACAGGTAGCCCAGCGCCAGGGCTACCAGGACCAGTCCAGAACCGAACAGCAGGAGCGCAAAGGGATCCATCCAGGACCTCCCGGAAACAGACGCCTGACCCATTCAGGCGATGGCTAAGACTACCCCAGATCCGGTATTTCGTCAATGAGGCAGGGCCATTACGGTCCAGCTTGCGCTTTCCTTAGCCTTTTTGTATAGTACCGCCCGTCCGCGCACGTGGCCTCTTCGTTTAATGGCTAGGACATTCCCCTCTCACGGGAAAAATAGGGGTTCGATTCCCCTAGGGGCTACCAACAAAAACACCAGCAATCGCTGGTGTTTTTGTTGTGGCCAGCACAAATCGGAAAGTCCGCTAAGTCCCCTAGAACCGCTTGAGACATATCGCTTGACAAGCCTGCCATTCCCTGCTATCCTACGACGTCCCCACAAACCCTTGCGGCAGGGAACGCCGATAGGTACGAAAACGGAACGGATGAGACCCATGAGACCTTCCAAGGACCAGCTGCTGATGACCGTGGTCGATGCGGCCGGGGCGCGGACGGACGTCGAGATCGACGCAGACGAGTACGCCCGGGTCATCAAGCACCTGGAGGAGAACGAGATCCTCCTCAACACCTACGCCCACTGGCCCTACCTCGGGAAGACCAAGGGTGGGCTCCCCTACCGCCTGATGATCGGCAAGGAGACGCTTGTGGTGTCGTTCCGGGGCGACGGCGGGACGCGCGCCACCGAGACCGCCTATTTCCTGACCGCCAAGCACGTGAAGGGTGGAATGATCGAGCTCTTGGTGACCAAGGCGGAGTACGAGGCCCTGCTGGGCTTCGTGGCCGACGTCACCGACAAGAGCGAAGCGCGCCTCGGAACCGACGCGCAGGGGTTCCGCTACTGGCTCAGGGTCGGCAGCGAGACCTTCAGCCTCACCCTCGGCATGCCGCTGCCGTCGGAGCGGCTCGCGTCGAGGGAGTAGGAGGCCCTTACCCGCACGGAGAACGTTCCGTTCTGCCGTCGTGGGTGTTTTTTTGTTTTAATGGCTAAATAATTGAACAACCCTTGACAAATCTCAAAATCCACCCTATACCTCCGTCACCGGAAGTGACCGGCGCGACAGCGTACCAGGAGCTACCTCGATGAGAAAAGCAAAGATCCCCCTCCCTAACGAGACCACCTTCGCAAACGCCCTCATCTCCTACGTACTCGAGCGCCCCTCCGGCGTGCCGACGAGGGACCTCGTCTACGGCGGCGGGCCCGTGCCGGACCACTGGACCTCCGACAGCCGGCGTAGCGACTACGACGGGCCCACACGAGGTTCGCGCGCAGCCGCGTTCGACGCCCTCTTGGAACGCGAACCGGCCCTCCCGCGCCTGTGGGAGGGGTTTCGGCGGCAATACCTCTCTCCCGTCGCCGACCTACTCGACCGTCTGCTCCATGAATGCGACTACCCCAGCAGCCGCACCTGGAACGGGGCCGGATGGAAACGGAACGACTTCTTCACGAACGGAGGGGACCTGTACACACGGAAGACGCAGGAAGAGACCTACCGTCATCTCCTGCAGGACCTCGAACGACGTGGCCTGCTGCGGCGCCAGGCCTCGCGGCGGTATGAGGCGGACCCCGAAGCGGCCCAGGTCCTCACGGAAGGAACCTGGACCGACATCCCCGGCTCGTACCGGCGGCTCAAGCAGGCCGTGAGCGAATTGGGACGCGCACCCGAACACGAATCGGCCACGGTCTTCCCAGGGATCCGCAACCCGTACGGGGACCGCGTCCCGACGCTCTTCCTCCTGGGCGACACCCTGACGAGGACGGATCGAGACAGGCTGGACGGCTTCCGGTTTATCTCGGAGCGGATGGACGGGGTGCCGAGGCATCAGGAGATCCTCTACGTCCTCGCGGAGGCTCGCGGAACCGAATACATCCCGCGCGGGATCGGGCGCCTGGAGGCCTACCTGATCGAATTCAGCGGTGACGTCCCCATCGGGAAGAGGTACTCCGACCTGTCCTATCTGGTCCCGCAAGATGACATGACGGAGGAGGAACACGCCTCTCTGAAAGCGAGCCATCAGAACTGGGAAGCTTCGCCGTTCGGGTGGTTGGATGAGCATCCGGGACTTAAGGCTCACATCATGGGCAGGGAGGAATAGGGGTGGAGTGCATTCGTGCACCCT
>CAZURG010000022.1:0-17884 GCA_964623645.1 uncultured Gammaproteobacteria bacterium
GTGCGCTTCGGTTTTCTTCAGCGATGAAAACGCCGCCGTCTTGCCGGCGGGCATGACGGGACGTGTCTCGTTCTCGACGGTCGGGACCGCTTCTTTTAGCGTCCCCCAGCTGCCGCAGGTTTCGCAACGCCCCTGCCACTTCGAAAACTGGCCATCGCAATGCGTGCAGACGAAACGGACGAGGGGTGGTTTCTTGTTCGACATACCACACACCATTCGATGCGGCGGGGGAAAAGTCAAATGCGGAGAGAACCCATTGTGAATGAAAAAAACACGGATCGAGCGTCCGTGTTTTTCCTTGTTTTAGCGATAGAAGGCGCAGAAGGCGATGTTCGTCATGGCCTCGACGCTGGGGCCGTGGCCGGCGCTCGTCTCGAAGGAGATGAGCTCGCCGCCGCCGGGGCGGGCGAAGGACGCAGATTGGCCGTAGCATTGCGCGTTCGCGCCGGAGCTCGCGACGCAGGCGGGGCAGGCGTGGCTGCCTAAGGACCAGGCGCGTCGGACGATCGCATTCCGCCGTTCGTTCCCGGTGACGTCGCGTGGGTCCTCATTGCCCATCCCGGCCGTATCAGGGTTCAGGTAGAGCGAGATCCCCGCTCCCGTCGCATTTTCTGGCGTGAGGTCATCGCCGAGGCAGCCGTCGTAGGCGATCACGCCGCGTGTGCCGGGAAGCGGCGAGCTGAGGGCCTGCAGGATCACTGGGGACGTCCCGCACGTCGCTCCACTGTGTGCCCCGACGACCACGTCGACCGCCGTCGCGCCTGGAAGGGCGGACTGTAGGGCGCGCATTCCTACCCCATAGAAATCGGCGAGGTTAAATCCTGGGTACCGGTCACCCGCCTCATTGTGATGGGGTGTCATGACGACGATGTCTTTCGTTCCCGCAACCCGCTCAAGGGCGCGCTGCAGGTAGGGGAGGTAGCGGTCTTCTGGCGTGCGATTTCCGTCGTTGTTCCCGTGCAGGTAGATGAAGACACGGACACGCGGCTGGCTTGTCGCCGAACGGAGCCGAGTCGGGAGGAGGATGCGAGCCGAACCGTCAGGCCAGGCGGTCGCGGGTTGGCCTTCGGGGCGATAGGTAAAGGGGACGGAGAAGACGCCGCTTGTTGCGGCTGCGGCCCCGCCCGCTTGCCCGCCGGAGGTCTGACATCGTCCTGCCGGCTGTGCCGGCAGTCGCATCTGGACCGTAATGGCTCCACTTCCCGTTCCCCAGGTCGTGCTAATGGTTCCTGTTGCGCCCGGTCGCGGTTTAATCTCGACGGGACTTCCGCACGACTGTTGCAGGTCCTGCATCCGGATTGTTTTCGTGCTGCGTCGTCCCACGTCGTGCACGCGCAGGATCTGGTCGTTCACGACGCCCGAAAGGACCATGTAGTGTCCTGGGCTGTAGAGCCTGTCGCTGCCGCGGCGATTGAGGATGCGTTGGGTTGCGGCGTCGTCGCTGAAGAGGCGGACCGACTTGCAGGAGAAGGCGAGGGGAGTCCCTGCGCGCAAGACGCGTAGGATTTCCGCAGTATTCGTTTTTGTGATCGTGCGGGCTTGAAACAGGGGGAAGCCGCTGTCCGCATCGGACATAACACGTCCCGTTGTGCCGCGACCGATGATTCGGTAGCCCTTCTTAATGGCGAAGATCGCGACATCGATGGGATCGACGAGGTGGAAGGCGTTGCCTGGAGCGGGGGCGCGTCCCGAGACGGAGACCTGAAGGCCATAGAACGCCAAGACCGAAGCGACCGCCGTCGGCCCGCACGCAGATTCCGCAAACGTCCCGAAACAGCTCGACCCGTTTGTTAGGGCATGGTCGCTGCAGACGGTGCGCGTATCCGTCGACCCGACGATCAGGGCGCTCGAACCGCCGTACGGAAGGCTGTTCCAGGGCGATTGTCCCTGGTTATAACTCAAGCTGCACATCGACCCGGATCCGTCTTCGCCTCCATCTGGGTTTGGCGGAACGTCCGAAAAATCCCCATCCTGACCCGCATCTTCGCCGAGCGGGACGCTTTGGATCCGTGTTAGCCGGATGGGCTGGAGGTTGACGAGGTTCGGGTTCACCGTCCAAAGGATGAGATAGGATGCGTACAGAACGACGAGGCCTGCGATCGCATCTTTGATCAATGTCAAACCCGTTTGCGCGGATCCGGTCGTTTGTCCCAACAGGTACATGAATCCGCCTGCAATCACGACGATGATGGCAACGAGGGTCGCGATGCCGAGGAGATATCGGTAGATCCCGCTAATGTATTGCGCCAAGAAGGGGACGACGATGTCATCACCGTCTTCCGTTGGCGGGGAAAATTCTATGCCCGGGATGGGGACGGCTAGTTCCGGGGTGATCGGGGAGAAGAGGACCGGCTGATATCCAGGGACGGCTTCCGGAGTATGCAATTCCGACTCTTCCCGTTGTTGTCGGGAGACCTCACGAAGGTCATCCCCCTCGCCCAACGCAAATGCCGCCAACGGGGAAAGGAGGCTGAGGGCGGCCGCAAGACCAAAGAGTCCGAGGCGAAGGAACGAAGTGCGTTTCATACGCCCTTAACGCAAGAGTGTTTCCAATTGCCCGGCATCAAGCTGTCCGATATACGGCACCCCACGCACGAATAAAGTCGGCGCTGCCGAGATCCGGTTCACGAGGGCTGTCGCCTGGTCGGCGCGAATCGCCTCAAGAAGCCGCGTGTCAGCGACGCAGCTGCGGAATCGGTTTAGGTCAAGCCGTAAGGCCGTCGCCTGTTCGATGATCGTTGTTTGCGTGAGGCTCGTCAGCTGGAACAGCGCGGCATGCATCTCCGGAAACTTTCCTTGGGCATAGGCGCATCGTGCCGCCGCGAAGGGGAGGAGGCCTTCGTCTGTTTGGTCCTGCGTCGGCGCCTCGCGCCAGATCAGGCGAAGATTTCTCGCGGGGTCTGTCACGAGATTCAACAGGTCCGGCGCCATCGCCCGACAATGCAGACAGCGATAATCAGCGAATTCGACCACTTCGAGGGCATCCGGACGCGTCGAGCCTAACCGCGGATCGCTAAGGCGGATCGCGGGCAGGCTCGGCGGCGTCTCATCGACGACCACCTTTGGCGCGGAACCGACGGAAAAGGTGTTCAGGTGCCGATATGCCACCGACCACGTGAAAAGCCCGCCCAGGAATACCAGGGCGACCACCGCCGCCCATAGGAAACGGGTCTGGGTATCAATCATAGGTTACGGTTGGAGATTGAAGGTTACGATCCGTCCCGTCGCCCGGTCCACGAGATAGGCCGAACGGGCATCCGGCGCTAGGGTGATGCCTTGCACGTCCGCAACGCCGTCCACGCGTCCGAGGTTCGTCTTCTGTCCGGTCCGCAGGTCGACGCGGTAGATCTGGTCCGGCCCCTTGCGTGAGGCGTCCCGTTGCAGGCCTGCGCCTTGTTCCAGGCTGCTTGGCACGGCGCAGAGAAGGATCTGGTCTGATCCCCAGCCACACTTGTCGGCCCAGGTGTTGAGCTCGATCCGACGGCGCCGGCTATTGATCTCTTCAGCAGTTCCATCGCTCACCCAGAGCTCCGGTAGGTAGCCGTTCCCAGAGTTATAGACGCTGTACGCCAACGCGGCTCCCGTCGGTGACCAACTCGGGATGAACCCACGCCCTTCGGTGATGAGGCCTGGCAAGTTCTCCTGGTTCCGTCCTACGAGGATGACCTGCTCACGGTCAAACCCTATCGGATCCCCTGTATGCGCATACGCCACGATCTGGCTGTGCGGGGTCCACACCGTCTCGACCTTCGCCGCGTTATCGCCCAATTCCTGGATTGCCTGGGCGTTGCTGCCATCCGGGTTCGCGATCACGAGGAAGCGGTTGGTCTCGTTGTTGCCGACGCTCTTCGCGACGATTTGTTGGTCATCTGGCGCGAAATTGAAGTCCTCCCAATGCTTTGGCAGCGTGATCTGCCGGTTTTCCTGGAAGGAAAAATAGACGTTCGACCCGTCCGGGAATTCCAGGATCGCCTTGTCGCTCGTATGCCCCCAGCTCACCTCCTTCACGTTATAGAAAGCCCGATCCGAGAGAGGAGTCGTGTTCCCGAGTGCATCGACGCGATAAAATTTCCCATCCGCAGGGTTATAGAAGCGCAGGTCCCCGTTCGACGTCCCCGCATTCGCGGTCACGAATTGTGTCTGCTGGTCGACGAGCGCGCTGGTTCGGCTCTGGACGCCCGGTTCTGCTCCGGCTCCGCCAGCTGTTCCTCCTGGTCGTGTCGTCGTGCCACCCGGCAAGCCGCTCGGTTCCGTCACGGTCGTCGAGGTGGGAGGACGCGCGGCCCCCGATCCAGGCAGTGACCCGCTATTTAGCGTTTGCGTCCCCGGCTCCATGACCGGTGCGGACGCCGTTCGGAAGAAGGTGAGATACAGTGCAAATCCGACCCCGCAGGCAATAGCGAGGAAGAGGGCGATGAGGGCCAGTTTTTTGGCGCGCTCAGAAAGGAGCAGCATAGCGAGGGGCAAGCGTGAGAAAATCATCCGCCAAAGAGACGGATGGCTGCCTGTAGTGTAGCGAAGATGCCGCCTAACGCCAACAGCGCGGGTAGGAACGGCAGGATGCAGATGATGATGAGCAGCGCGAGCGAGAAGGCAGCGTTGATGACGATGAAGAAGTCGAGAATGATTGTTCCCATCTTCCCCCACGTCCCCAAGGGCTTGCGCCACGTCGATTCCTCATCTGAAAAGAAGAGGCGGATGTTCAGCCAGATGATCAGGATGACAACAAGGGCGAGGATCGCCACGACTCCGAGCGGCGTGCCAAGCAGCTTCAAGGCTTGGGCCTTGGCTTGGGTTCCGGCGGGGCTGCTGCCGAGTTCTTGGAGCTTCTTCGCTTGCTCGAGCTTTGAGCTAGGACCGTTCCCTTGGTCTTGCGCTGCGCGGTCTTGTTGTTGCCGTTGCAGAAGCTCCTGGACCCGGGCCGCTTCGGCCTCTTCCGCCGTTTGTGCATCGGCGGTTTCCGTCGCGTCTCCTGAGATCAGGTCACTCGCTTCGACCTCGATCGTCTCTGCGCCCGCGTTCGGGAGGGCGTCCCCATCGCCGAAGGCCGCCTCAAAGCCGCCTGCCACGAGACCTTCTCCCGAGAGTCCCTTTGCTCGTTCGCGCATAGCCGCCTGCTTGCGCGCGAAGATCTCCTGCGGCGAGAGTGGCCGCAGGCGGTTACTGTCTAAAAGGGGATCGCTGACGTTGCCGATGAGGCTGGAGCCTGCGGATCCGCCGGCTGCAGTTCCGCCGCCCACCGGGCTCTGGCTGATCTGGTCGAAGCGCCGGTCCTGCATCTGCTGTGTCGCGAGCTTCGCTGCGAGCTCCGTTTCGTAGGCCGAACGGTCAGCCGCATCATTCGTTGAATCTGGCGCCCGATCATTTCTTTCTGAGGCATCCGCGCGGAGCAGGTCTCGCCCCTGTGCGCCCACTCGTTCCCCTGAGGGCGCCGCTCGCAGGTTCGTTGGGAGGATGAAAGCGAGGAGCCCGTTCGCTGCCTGTGCTTGATCGGCCGAGAGGGCTGCCTGCTGCGCCAAGGCGCTCCCTAGGGCGTTTCCTGCCGCCAATTGCTGCACCTGAGCATGCAAGGCCGCCTGTAGGGCCCTACGGGTATCGAGCCCTTGCCGCTGCTGGGCCTGGAGGGTCGCCGTCGCGCCTTGACGTGGGGCTGAACCGACGGCCGTCCCGCCTCCGCCCGTCGCAGGCGCCATCGCCTGCGACATCCGGACCGCCTGGGCGCGTTCTGTGGCGTGCTGCTCCTCTTTTGCCAAGGCGTCGCGGGTCGCATTGATCTGATTCGCAAGGGCCGCAAAGACGGCAGGCGTCGCCTGCGCCGCTGCCGATGCTTGGAGGGCTTGCGTGCCGGCCAAGACCCCTGCGATCGCGAGGGCCGCGGTGGACCGGTCCGCGTTCTGCTGCGCTTGCAGGACATTCAGGGATTGGAGCAGCAGGAGTGAACTCAAACGCTCATCCGTCACGTCCGGAAAGCTCGCACGCAGGTCCACGACCGCTGACAGGTGGACGCCTTGCCGCTCTTCCGCACTCAAGAAGATCGACCCGTCGATCTGGAGGTTCGGGACGCTCGCCTGGGCGGCCTGAAGCTGGCCATACCGTACCTGGTCATGGCCTTGGAGATATTCCCAACTCCGCGTCGACATCCGCTCGCCGTAGAGGGTGAGGATCTCGGTGTCGCGCTTGCGTTCCGCATATTTTCCCTTGAGTTCAGCGCGGGCTTCGTTGATCTTCTGCTGTTCGGTGGGGGAAATGGTCGGTTCGAGGGGCCTGCCGGGTGCGGTGGTTGAAGTGTTCCGGTCTTCCGTGCGTTCCTGTGCGGGTTCCGGCGCTGCTTCAGCTCGCATCGTCTCTTGAATGGCGGATGCGATCGCGGCGCTATCAAGATCACGGGTCGGACGTTTGCGCTCTGCATCTTGCTCCAGATCGGAAGAGGGGGCGTTTTCCGCTTCAGGAGTTGTTGCTGGGATGCCTACGTCTGCAATGGGCGGTTTGGCTACGGTCTCCTTTGCTGCTTCGGTCAGCTCGCCCGCCCGCTTTTCCGGTTCCGAAACAGCCTCTTTTTTCGTGCCGTAGCGACTCTTTTTTGCCGCTTCCTCCAAGGCTCCTTGGAGAGGGGCGGCGAGCTCTTCGTGGGTGTTTGCCGTTTGTGTCGCGGCTTCCGTCGTTTCCGTTGCGGTCGCGGCTTCCGTCGCTTCACGACGTTGTCGGGCGAGCGTATTCCTTAAGCGTCCGCGCTGTTCGTTCACTTCCTGTGCCTCGGATGGTTTTGCTTGTGTTGCGCCCGGCTCCGGAGCCGGGTCTTGGCTTGGTTTGGTATTCGATTCCGTCTCCATCGCGTCGGCTTCGGCATGGTCGCCCGCTTCTGCCACGAATGCCGCTTCTGCGGTCTCAAGTTCGGGGGCCGCATCGGAAAGCCGCGAGGCATACCCGCGTCCCTCCGCGCTCTCGAGTGCGGCCTGGGTGGCGATCCGCGACAGTTCTTGGAACCGTTCGCCGACCATCGGGTTCATTTCCGAGAGCTTTTCCCCGCGGCGGCTCAGGTCATGTGCGACTAATTCAAAATGCTCCTCGGCGGCACGCAGGGTCGCCGTCTCTTGGTTGATCGCCTCGAGCTCAGCCCGTAATCCGGCGACGAGCTCGCGCTGTTCGGTAGGGGATCGGCCTTCCAACCCCTCCGCCTCTTGCCGCAGGCGGGTAAGCGCCTTTTCCGCCCGTTCCGCGATCTCACGCCCTTTGGTGGCGAATGGCCGCGTCTCCTCCTGGGCCTGCAGCATGTCCGCCCGAAACCCCGAACCGACATTGACCATTTCGTTCGCTTCATCGAATCCCCCCACTATCGCGTCGGCGGCCCGTGTGAAGGTTTCGGCGTGTGCCTGGAGCTGGCCTAAAGACCGCCCGACGTCATCAAACAATCCCGACAGGTCTGGCCGTGGCAGTGAGGAAGGGGCGTTTCCGTCAGGCATGTCCCGATTCTAACAAACGCGCCCCGCTTCGGATAGCGGGGGATGTGTTCGTGAAAACAAACAGCGCCCTGCGGCGCTATTTGACCAACGGACCCGTCTTGCCCAGCTGTAGTTGTAGATGCTTCTTCTTCGGTTGCTTTAGGATCGCCTGGACAAGCAGCGACTCGATGTCCTGCTCGATCGTCCGCCGCGCCGCCCGCGCCCCTTCCTCGGGCCTCCAGGCGCGCGTGAGGAGCCAGTCGATGAGCGGCTCGCTTACCTTGTAGGTCAGCTCGCGCTGTTCCTTGAGGCGGTCGAGGACCAGCCGCAATTCGCGCTCCACGATCTGCCGCAACGTCTCGCGCGGCAAGGGCTGGAAGACGACGAGCCGGTCGAGCCGGTTCAAGAGCTCCGGCCGGAACCGTTCCTGGAGGTGTTCGCGGACGAAGGTCTCCGGAAGCGCCTCCTTCGAGGTCGCCGAGCCAAATCCCAGGGTTTTCTTCTTCAGCAATTCCGACCCCGCATTTGACGTTAAAACGATGTAGGCCTGCCGGAACGACACCGGTTTCCCGGAGGCGTCCTGTAGCATGCCGTCCTCAAGGATCTGCAGGAGGAGATGCTGTACGTCCGCGTGCGCCTTCTCGAACTCATCGAGCAGCAGGACCGCGTGCGGCCGCTTGCGGATGGTGTCGGTCAACCGGTTCTGCTCGCGGAAGCCGACATAGCCCGCGGGGGAGCCGAGGAGTTTCGAGACCGAATGCCCTTCCGAGAATTCCGACATGTCGAAGCGGATCATCGCATCTTCTTTCCCAAAGAGTTCGACGGCTAATTGGCGCGCGAGCTCTGTCTTTCCGGTGCCGGATGGCCCCACAAACAGCCACGATCCCTTCGGCCGTCGCGGGTTGCCCATCCCGAGCCGCGCGCGCCGCACGATCTCCGCGACCGCGAGGATGGCCGGCCGTTGCCCGAGGACGACCGTCTCCAATCGGTCTTCGATGCTCTTTAGCCGCTCTTCCTCGACGATGGTAAGCGCGTCCTTCGGAATACGTGATAGCCGCGACACGATCGTGAGGATGTCGCCTTCCTGCACCGTGAGCTTCGCCTTCGCGCGGATGGCCTGGAGCTCTTCCGTCACGCCTGCCTTGGCACGCAGGGCACGCTCTTCCTCTTTCGCGGCCGCAGCAGCTTCCTTCAGGAGGTTTTTTTCCAGCGCCGCATCCTTCTTTTTCTTCGCCTGATCCAAATCCGTATCGATCGCCTGCAGCCGTTTCACGATCGCGTCCGAACGCATCCGCGTAGCGACGTGCGCCCCGGCCTCGTCGAGGATGTCGATCGCCTTGTCTGGGAAGAAGCGGTCGGTGAGGTACCGTTCCGCCAGGCGCACGGCGAGGGGGAGGGTCTTGGCCTCGTAACGGACACCGTGGTGCTTCTCATAACGCGACTTCAACCCTTCGAGCATAGCCAAGGTCACGTCCGTCGACGGTTCCGGTACGTCCACCGGTTGGAACCGCCGTTCGAGAGCCGCATCCGGTTCAAGGTGCTTCTTATATTCCGCCCAGGTCGTCGCGCCGATGCAGCGGATCTCGCCGCGCGAGAGGGCTGGTTTCAGGATATTGGCGGCATCAAGCGACCCCGACGTCGAGCCCGCGCCCACGATCGTATGGATCTCGTCGATAAACAAAATGATCTGCGGGTCGCCCTTCACCTCTTCGACGAGCTGTTTCAACCGCGCCTCGAACTCGCCGCGGTACATCGTGCCCGCGACCATGAGGGCTAAGTCGATCGCATAGACGCGTTTCCCCTGGAGGACGTCCGGCACGTCGCCGGTCGCCAGGCGATAGGCGAGCCCTTCGACGAGCGCCGTCTTGCCCACGCCTGGTTCGCCAAGGAGGACGGGATTGTTCTTCGTCCGCCGGCACAGGATCTCGATGACGCGTCCGATCTCATCGTCACGACCAATGACCGGATCGTGCGCTTCTGCGGCGGTCTTGTCCGTGAGATGGCGGGCGAACTGGTCGAGCGACTTGCGGGCGGCTTTCGGCGCGCGTTTCGGCTCGCCAGCGATGGAGGCTTCCCCTTCCTCGCCTTCCTCCTCCTCGCCTTTCGCGCTGACCTCAGGGAATTTCGCCGTCGACTTCAAGAGGCCGAGCAATTGCTCGCGGACGGCATCGCGTTCGAGGCGGTTCTGCGTGAAAAACTGCTCCAGCGCCGTATCCGGGTTGGTGATCAAGGAAAAGAGCAAGTGTTCCGTGCCGATATACCGATGCTCGAAGTTCCGTGCGGCCACGACGGCCTGCTCAAGGATGCGGCGGCTTTCTTTCGTGAGGTCCGGGGCGACGGTCGTGCCCTGGACCAATTTTTCCGCAGAGCCCGCGAAAAACGCACCCGCAACCTCCGGCGTGATCGCCGAACGGTTCAGGAATTCGGCCGCGATGCAGCCCGTCTCCTGGGTCAAGCCCACGAGAAGATCGCCGGGCTCGATGAGATTCCGGCCCTGCGCCAACGCGAACGCTAGCGCTTTTTGGAGCGCTTCTTTGAGATGGGTGGTGAATCGGGAGAGAAGGTCGTGGTCAAGCATAGGGGAGGGGGAGGCGTTTGAACGGCAGCGGCGGGCCATCCGGATGGCCCGCCGTGGGTTATCGGCCCATGTCGCGCAACTGTCGAATGCGTTCCTCGACAGGCGGATGGGTGGAAAAGAGTTTTTCGAGGAAATTGACCTTTCCTTCTTGATGGAGGGGGGAGGAGATCCACAGGTGGGCCGTCGCGCTCGGGGCCTTCTGGACGGGGACCCCCGCTTGGCTGATCTTCTCGAGCGCAGAGGCGAGGCCTTCCGGGTAGCGGGTGAGGAGCGCGCCGGAGGCATCTGCCAGGAACTCGCGCTTGCGGCTGATCGCGAGCTTGATCATCTGCCCAACAATCGGTGCCAGGATGAGCAGGACGAGCCCGACGATCATGAGCCAGCCACCGTCGCGCTTCTTGTCGCTGTGTCCTTTTACCATTCCGCCACGGAAGAATAGGTCACCAAGGAGAGCCAGCGAACCGACCAGGATCGCGACGACCATCATCCAGCGGATATCATAATTCTTAACGTGGGAAAGCTCGTGCGCGAGAACCCCTTCCAGTTCGGTCTTGTTCAGTCGCTGCAGGAGACCTGTCGTGACCGCGATCGAAGCGTGTTCCGGATCGCGTCCCGTCGCGAAGGCGTTGGGGGAGGGGTCTTCGATGATATAGAGCTTCGGCATGGGTACGCCGGCCGTGATGCTGAGATTCTCGACGAGGTTCCAGAGCTCGGTGGCCTGCTCGCGCGCCTCGATGCGCTGTGCCCCCGTCGTCGAGAGGACGATGGTGTCGCCCGCGAACCAGGTCACAAGCGTACTCACGAGGGAGATGACGACCGCGATCCCGAGTCCAAACCACCCCGATTCCGTCACATAGCCATACACGTACCCCGCCGCCAGCAGGATCCCGACGAAAAGCGCCATGAGGAAGACGCTTTTCTGCTTGTTGGAATCAATGGCTTGGTACATGGGCGGTTAGAACTTGACCTCGACGTTCTTACGTTCTTCCGGGCTGTCGAGTTCGAAGAAGGAGCGCTTCACGAAGCCAAGCATCTTGCCGATGAGGTTGGTCGGGAACACTTCGAGCTTGGTGTTGAAGTCGCGGACGTTGCCGTTGTAGAAGCGGCGGGAGGCCTGGATCTTGTTTTCCGTGTCGCTCAACTCGTCTTGGAGCTTCAGGAAGTTCTGGTTCGCCTTGAGGTCAGGATAGTTCTCGGAGAGGGCGAAGATGCTGCGGAGGGTCGTCGAGAGCGCGTTCTCGGCCTGGGCCTTGGCGGCCGGGTCGGTGGTGCCCATGGCGCTGTTACGGGCGGCGATCACCTTCTCGAGGGTGGCCTGCTCGTGAGTCGCGTAGCCCTTCACCGTGTTCACGAGGTTAGGGATCAGGTCGTAGCGGCGCTTCAGCTGCACGTCGATGTCGGACCAGGCCTCGTCGGTACGGTTCCGGAGGGTGATGAGCCCGTTGTAGGTGAAGACCAGCCAGAGGCCGACCGCAGCCACGACCAAGAGGACGATGAGGAGGGGGGACATAGGAAGCGAAAGGAATAATTGGTCCCATGATAGGCAGCCGAAGCAAAAACGTCAATAAAGAGAAGGAAGAAGATGGAAAGAAAATGCGTTAGGTAAGGCAAATATAGTCAAATGTTTTACGACGCAAGCTGCTAACCCTCTCTTCTGGTGCGGGTGACCCTTGAAAGGGACGGAGAAGGGAATCATGGCACAGACCATTGGCGCACGTGAGAGCAGCGACGCGATCGACCGCGGCGAGGGGATGCCCCTCATCAAGCCCTTTTCCCCGGCTGACGACTTCGGTACGGCCCAGGGGCAGGCCGTGCGGGTCCGCCGGGCGCGATTCGAGGTCACGCGGGCCTGGACCTACCCCGACCTGGTCGAGGAGGTCCGGCGCCGGGCCGCCTCGTCGAGGGAATGGACGCGCCCTTTCCGGACCTGTGGCCCTTCGATCACTCGGGCATCCGTGCCCACCTCCGCGCAGCGGGTCATCAGGGCGAACTCGGCCTCCCGCTCCTGTTCCTCCTCAGCGCCGACTGGCGGGACCGGTGGCGGGGGACCATCGTGTCGTTTCCCGATGACGACAAGGCCTGGAAGGACGGGGAGGGGAGGCCCCGGGGGGTCGCATACGTCTACGACGGCATCGCGCGCCACATTGGTTTCGTGCCGATGGCGCGGTCGCTCTTCGGCGGCAGCGTTCGTCAGCTGACGTTCGTGCGGGTCGGTCACTGATGGTCTGACGCTTCGGCGTTTTTTTCATGCCCAAATCAGTAACCAAACACAAACGTTTTACGACGCAAGCTTACCACGCATTTTAAAAAGGACTGGAAGCTGATATCCTCGGCCTACTAAGGCCGCCTATCTTCACTTTTCCCATGTCTATTTTGATCTTCCTGCTGGTCTTGTCCGGCCTCGTCCTGATCCATGAGGCGGGGCATTATCTGGCCGCGCGTTGGGCGGGTGTGAAGCCGGAGGAATTTGGCGTGGGCTTTCCGCCGCGGGCGTTGGGCTGGACCAAGGAGCACGGCAAGTGGCGCCGCGTGAAGAAGGGTGAACAGACGGTGACGAGCACGATCTGGTCCGTGAACTGGCTCCCGTTGGGTGGGTTTGTTCGCCTAAAAGGGGAGCAGGGTGAATCGGCGAGCGATCGCGACAGCTTCGCCCAGGCGCCCATCGGTAAAAAATTCGTGATTATCGCGGCTGGCGTCGTGATGAATTGGCTTCTCGCGACACTCTTGTTTACGGGCGGCTACCTGGTCGGCGTGCCGATGGACGGGGCTAACCTTCCGAACGAAGCCGTCGTGAAGCAGCGCTACGTCGAGATCACGCAGATCGTGCCCACCGGCCCGGCGGAGAAAGCGGGCTTGCAGATCGGGGACCGCTTTCGTTCCCTTGATGGTCGCGAGGTCGGACGGGCGGAGGAAATTCGCGGCCAGATCCGCGCCATTGCGGAGACGCGTCCGCAGATCGACGTTGAAATCGAACGGGAAGGGAGCGTGCAGACGATCACTGTCACTCCAGACCTCTTTCCGGGAGCGCAGGCCAAGGGGATCGGGGTCGGTCTCGCCGATACCGCCGTCGTGCGCTGGCCCTGGTGGCGGGCGCCGATCGAAGGCGCAAAAACAACTGCCTTTTACACGGTTCGGATTGTCCAGGGACTGGGAAGCCTGGTCCGTGACCTCGTCGTGAAGCGTCAGGTCGACCAAGGCGTCTCTGGTCCGGTTGGGATCGCGGTGATGACCGGCCGAATTGCGGATCAGGGCTTGTGGCCGCTGCTCCAATTTGCGGCAATCCTTTCCGTGAACCTCGCGGTCGTGAACTTCTTGCCGATTCCTGGGCTTGATGGGGGACGGGCCCTGTTCCTACTCGCGGAATTCGCCCGTCGCAAGCGGCTCAATGCGAATTTGGAAGCGGCGATCCACGGGTTTGGCTTTATCTTTCTGCTGATCCTGATCCTGCTTGTGACCGTCCAAGATCTCTTCCGTTTCGGGCCGGGGATCTGGCAAGGGATTCGGGGGATTTTCTAAGTGGAGAGACCATCGAATCGCGAGACTCATCGAGATGGTGGGCCTCGCTTTTTTTGCAAGAAAAAATCCCCAACGGGGAAGGGTTAGGAAGCGGCTTCGACCTGCAGATGCCAGAGGACGGCGATCCCGTCGGGGGTGTAGGCCTGCATCCACGCGAGGGCTTCGGCTTGGGTGTCGGCGACATGGGCGACCGCTCGATCGACGGCCACGAGCCATTTGCCGAGATGCCCTTTCGCCAGCTGGGCACGAGTCTCGCTCTTCTGGAGCCATTCCAGGGTGGCCGTGTAGCGTGGGTCGCGGGCGGTTTGGATGGGTGAATCCATGGGTCCCTCCGAGGGTACGTGACGGAACGGAGCGTTACCTTAGGGAAAAATGCCATCCGCGTCAAGATTCGCAGGTTTTTTGCACGCGGTCCGCTTTTGCGGTAAAACGCCTGTCGTATGATCGATGCCCTCCATGCGTGTGAGGCGCAGGCCCTTGAGCGCCTGCGCGTGGTCCAGGCGATGCCCGAGCTCGAAGCTTGGGAGATCGCCGTTTTAGGTCGGAAAGGGGAATTGGCGGGCCTCCTGAAGGGGATGGGTGCCGTTTCGGCGGAAGACCGTCCGAAGGTGGGTGTCGTCGCCAACGAAGTGAAGACGCGTTTGGAGGCGGCTTTCGCTACAAAGAAGCAGGACTTGCAAGCGTCGTTCTGGCGCGAGCGTCTTGCCGCGGATCATGTGGACGTCACCCAACCTGGACGCCAGCCAGCAGTCGGCCATTTGCATCTTATGCAGCAAGCGATTCGTGAAGTCACCGCGATTTTTGAGCGGGCTGGCTTCGCCCGAGCTCGCCATCCTGAGATCGACGGCGATTTTTATGCCTTCGAAGGCTTGAATATGCCGAAAGACCACCCCGCCCGCGACGAATGGGAAACATTTTTCTGTGATCTCCCAGGCAACGAAGAGATCGGTAAGATCGTCCTCACGCCACATACCTCGAATGCCCAGGTTCGTGAATTGAAGAAAGGCGTATTCCCGATTCGCATGGTTAACATCGGCAAGTGCTATCGTCGCCAGAGCGATGCGACGCACGTCCCCATGTTCCATCAGTTCGAAGGGTTGGTCGTCGACCGTGTCGCCTCGATCACGCACTTGTTGGGGGTGTTGGAATATTTCGTGAAAGCCTTCTTTGGGCCCGAACGCAAGACGCGTCTCCGCCCGTTCCATTTTCGCTTTACCGAGCCCTCCTTTGAGATTGATATCTCCTGCGGGGTCTGCAACGGGGTAGGGAGGGTGGACGGCGAAAAGTGCAAGATGTGTAAGCGCGGCTGGGTCGAGATGGGCGGAGCGGGTATGGTCCATCCGAACGTCTTGCGTGCTGGCGGCGTCGATCCGCAAGAATACCAAGGCTTCGCCTTCGGCTGGGGTGTCGAACGCACGTACCTGATGAAGCAGGGGATGAACATCGACGACCTCCGCGTGATTTATAAGAACGACATTCGCTTTCTCCAGCAGTTTTGATCCCTATGAACATTCTTGCCTCTTGGAATTGGTTGGGTGAATGGGTGGACCTGGATGGGTTAACGCCCGAAGCCGTTGCGGCGCGCGTTTCGTTATCTGGGCCGGGGATTGAGAAGCTGATCCCGCAAGGCGAAAGCCTGAAAGGGATCGTGTTGGGGAAAATCGAGGCCGTTGAGCCGCATCCGCAAGCGGATCGATTGCGTGTCACCAAGGTGAACGTTGGCGACGCGCAACTCAGCATCGTCTGTGGCGGTTCGAACGTCGAGCTCGGTCAGTGGGTCCCAGTCGCGAAGATCGGTTCGTGGGTGCGCTGGCACGGGGAAGGCGAACCGGTCGAGCTCAAACCGACAGAGATTCGCGGAGTCGCGAGCGAAGGAATGATCTGTGCCGCTAATGAGATTGGTCTTTTTGAAGCGTTTCCACATGGCGAGAAGGAGATTCTTGATGTCGGAAAGGCGCTTCCAGAGCACTTGGAAGCGTTCCGTCCAGGCCTACCCATCGCCGAAGCCCTGGGCTTTTCCGGTGACGTCCTTTTGGATACGGAAATTACCACTAACCGTCCCGACGCGATGGGAATGGAAGGGTTCTCGCGCGAGGTCGCGGCGATCTTGGATCGTCCGTGGCGCGCCCATGAGCCTGCCGAAATTTCCGTCGGTACCGCACCCCTTACCGTCACATTGCCCGTTGCGAACGCGGCGCGTCCTTTGTGCAGCCGTTTTTGCGCCGTGAAGATCGAGGGGATCAAGATGGGCCCTTCGCCTTGGTGGATGCGCGAGCGGTTGCTTGCGGCTGGGTTGCGGCCGATCAATGCGATCGTCGACATCACGAATTACGTCCTGCTGGAACGGGCCCAGCCGATGCATGCGTACGACGCGGCAAAATTACAAGGGAATCTTGGGGTAGACGTCGCATACGTCGGCGAATCGTTTGAGGCGTTGAATGGGGTTAAGTACACACTTCAGCCTTCAATGCTGACGATCCGTGACGCAAACGGTCCCGTCGCCGTCGCGGGAGTCATCGGTGGGCAGCGAGCCGCCGTGAGCGAGACGACGACCTCCGTCGTGTTTGAGTCGGCCGTCTTTGATGAGGTTTCCGTTCGCAGGACGGGTCGCTCCTTGGAGTTGTCGACGGATGCATCCAAGCTGTTCGAGAAAGGCCTTTCCGCCGAAGCGCCCCGTCGGGCCTTGGCTCGTGCGGTCGAGCTCTGTCTCCAGATCGCCGGAGGCAAGGTCGTCTCCGAAGTTGCCGACGCGCGCGCGGAAGCCTACCATCCCGCCGTGTTTTCCCTCGCGGAAGCGGAGGCTGCGCGCCTTATGGGTATTACGCTAACCGGTGAGCAGATGCAGGCGACCCTGGAACGCCTTGGGTTTACCGTCGTCCGTACGGCTGGGACACTTGAGGTGACCGTCCCTTGGTGGCGCGACCACGACATCGAGGATGCGCGTGACCTTGTGGAGGAGATCGCCCGTGTCCACGGCTATGCGAACCTGCCCTCCGTGTTTCCAGCGGGCATGAGCCCGGTCCCGTCTGACCCTTCTTTCGCATTCGAAGGTCGGATCCGCGATCTGTGCAAGGGGTTCGGGCTTACGGAACTCATGGCGTATTCCTTTCTTTCCCGCGAGCAGCTGGAACGGGTCGGGATGAAACCGGAGGCTTGCGTCCGTCTTCTGAACCCGCTCTCTCAGGATGCGGAATTCATGCGTCCGTCCCTGGGACCATCGGTCCTTCAAGCCTTGGTAGATAACCAGGAACGCTCGGATGCGCTACGGATTTTCGAGCTGTCACGCATCTATTGGCCGTCCGAAGGGGTCCCGGCCCTTCCGCAAGAGACGACCGAACTCTTGTTGGCGATCGGTGATAGGGGTTCGGAGCCCTGGAACGAGGCGAAAGGCATCGCCGAAGCGTTACTCCGTGAGTTGGGCGTGGAGCCAGGCAGCTGGAAGCGTTGGCAGGGGGACCAGTTCTGGCATCCTGAGCGGAGCCTGCAATATGTCGTCCAAGGGCAACCGCTCGTGACCGTCGGCGAACTACATCCGCAGATGGCGGAGGCTTGGAAGATCGAACGGCGCATCGGACTCGTGCAGATGTTTCCCGAAGCGGTCCAGCATCGGGCGACGCTTGTGAAGACGTACCAGCCACTGCCCGCCTTCCCGGAGATCGTGCGCGACCTCGCTCTGATCGTTGACGAACGGATCGAGATCGAGGCCGTCGAGACCGCCTTGCGTGAAGCGAATGCGGGCGGCCTCCTGGTCCGCGCTTCTTGGTTCGATACGTATCGCGGGCAGGGGCTTGCAGATGGCAAGAAATCCCTCGCGTTCCGTCTGGTCTTCCGGGCGAACGATCGTACCCTCGCTTCCGAAGAGGTCGACGCGGCTGTAGAGGTTGCCCGCGCCAAGCTCGCGACGAGTATCAGAGCGGAATTCCGCACTTAGCTTACAACAAAGCCGCTTGCATGGGCGGATTTCGGGAATGAGGGGCTCGTGCTATACTCTCCGCATATGTCCCTCTCCACTACCCGCGATATCTGGTTCCTCGTCGCGTCGATCTGCCTGGTCGGCGTCTCCGGTTTCGTGATGTGGGCGCTGTATGAGTTGGCCCATCTCGGTCGCCAGACCAACGAGTTGGTCCAAGAGACGCGCAAAAAACTATCCCTCCTCGAAGGGGCCGTCGACGGTCTCACGACGCAGATCTCCTCAGTTGTGGCGATGGTCGGTTCGGTCTCTTCGATGGCACAGGGGATCTTCGGCTTCTTCCAGCGTCCAAGCCGGCGACGGAGCCTGCAGGATGAGGTGCGGCGCTTGCGTGATGAACTGGATGAGCTGGAGGATGAGGCGTAAGGGGAAGGCATCGCA
>CAZURG010000023.1:0-17400 GCA_964623645.1 uncultured Gammaproteobacteria bacterium
ATAGGGTACCGTCACAAATTCTTCCCCTATAAAAGCAGTTTACACCCCGAAGGGCGTCTTCCTGCACGCGGCGTCGCTCCGTCACACTTTCGTGCATTGCGGAATATTCCTGACTGCAGCCACCCGTAGGTGTCTGGGCAGTGTCTCAGTCCCAGTGAGGGGGATCATGCTCTCACATCCCCTACCCGTCATAGCCTTGGTGAGCCGTTACCTCACCAACTAGCTGATAGGCCATAGGCTCCTCTCGTAGCGTCTTGCGACTTTCCTCTCCACCTACTAACGGTGGGAGAATATCGTGGAATTAGTCCACCTTTCGATGGGTTATGCCCGACTACGAGGCAGATTGCCAATGTGTTACGCACCCGTTTGCCGCTAACTATCTCAAGTATTGCTACAAGAAATAATCCGCTCGACTTGCATGCCTTAGACACGCCGCCAACATTCGTCCTGAGCCAGGATCAAACTCTCAGTAAAATCACTCTTGCGAATGATTCTATACCCCAAGACTCCTGGTAGAAATCTTGAGGTCAAAAGACAATCGTTTCTATTGCGGTCACTCTTCTGTTGTCAATATTCGGTCCGAAGCGGAAGTCAAGCCGTTTCAGAATGTGGGCCAATCTTAATGGAGCTGAAGCAGGCTGTCAAGAGGCGCTCCCTTCCTCTGTCAAATTGCGCGGTTTTCAAGGGTTTCTAGGCGTTTTGCGAGGGCGGCCCAGGCCTCCACGGAGAGGGCTTCGGCGCGGATGTGGGGGTTATCCACAATTCCGGCACGGATGACGTCCCAGGTTGGCTCGGAAAGGTCGAGGTTCGAGGCTAAACGCTTGCGAGGATGAGCAAAACCACGCTTCGCCCAGAACATCACCCGCTCAGGATGGAGGCCCCAGCGGGCCGAACGAGCTTCCCAGGGAAGGACTTCGAGGGCGAGGACGGCCGAATCGACCTTGGGCGGCGGGAAGAAGGCCCCCGGTGGGACGCGGCGGACGATGCGGCCGGACGAGATCGAGAGACCGACCATTAGCGATAAAAGCGAGGTTTTCTTCGTATCTAGGGCGCGTTCGGCGACTTCGCGCTGGACGAGGACGGAAACGTGCGTGGGTGGATGTTGGGCGAAGAGAGCGAGACGCAACGCGAATGACGTGACGGCGTATGGGAGGTTCGCGACGAGCTTCCAGGGCCGCTCCCCCATCAGGGGCGCCCAATCAAGAGCGATCGCGTCACCCTCATGGATCGAAAGGGTGGTGGCCCAGGCCTGGGAGGTGAGCCAAGCGGAAAAACGGCGGTCTTTTTCGATGGCTTGGACGTGGGCACCGCGGGAAATCAGGGCTTTCGTGAGGACGCCAAGACCGGGGCCGATCTCGAGAATCTTGTCGCCAGATTGAACGTGGGCACCATCCATGACGGCTTCGAGGGCGGCTTTATCGATCAAAAAATGCTGGCCGAGGCGTTTGTTGGGGGCGCCGCCGACGGTGGCGAGGGCGAGGCGGATGTCGGAGGGGGTCATGAGGTCAAATCGTAGCAAAAAGCCTCGCAAAATACGAGGCTATTCTCCATGCGGCACGAGGTCCGGGAGCGGGGCGAGGTCGCGGACGTATGTGTCGAACCAAGATACGAGCTGACCAACGGATTCGCCGTAGACTTCCGTGAGACTATGATCAGCGCCTTCGTAGGAAATGTAGCGACAGGGGATGCGCTCCTCGTAGCAACGTTGCGCGAGACGGAGAGACTCGATCGGATTGACACGCCAATCTGCGGTTCCATGCATCAGGAGGAGAGGGACGTGCTTGGGCAGATCTTGTACCCACGATAGAACCGAACGCTTTTCGCATTCTTCGGGAGCGCCACCAAACATGCGGGCGTAATGCTCAGTCATGACGGGGCGAAAAGAAGTGTCGACGAGATCGGCGGCTCCCGCGATCGTCGCGGCCGCCTTGATCCACGGGGCTTCTCGAAGCATTAGATACGTCATCATTCCTCCTCGACTGGCCCCGAACATCCCGATCCGCGAATGGTCGGCCCGCGGATCCGCCACTAGCAGCCCATAGAGCTCACGGACATCGTTGAGGGTCTGTGGACCAGCAAAATCATCCACTCCTCCGCTTCGGCCGGCGCCGGAATACTGGGTCGCGATCACCAAATAGCCGGCCTCCGCCAGCGCGGACGGACGTGCGCAGCGGAGAAATTGTTCCGTGATTGAGCCGAAATCGTTGCTGCCTCCACGGTTATAGACGATTACGGGAAACGGTCCGGGCCCTTTCGGCTCAATCAAAAATCCTTCAACCTGATTGTCGAGAGAAGGGTAGAAAAAGCGATACGCATCGAGGTTTTCAGAGCGCTCCTGAAGGATGATGCGACGCCGCTCCGAAATACCTTCCGTGATCCATGCCGGGTCGAAGGGAATGGGTTCGAGACGGAGACCGCCGAGACGTGAGCGAGACATGTGATGAGATGACTATGAACGAGGCGAGGATGGCTTTCGAGGCCCTCTTTGTTGCGTGGCATCGCTTTGGGCGTGGAGGTCTTCCATCTGGATGATGCGGGAACGGCTCCCCTGTCCTTGGTCGATCCGCTCGAGGCGGACGGGGTCGTGGGTGACGACGATCATCGTCAGGCGCGGATGGGTCGCATGGAGATCATCGATCAGTCGCCAGATTTCGCGTGCGGTTTTTTGGTCCAATGGGCCCGTCGGCTCGTCGAGGAGGAGGATTTTCGGGCGGCGGATGAGGGCCTTGGCGAGGCCGAAGCGGGTCAGTTCGCCTCCGGAGAGCGGATGCTCGATCGGCTGATCAAGCTCTTTCGCCAGCTCGCCCAGCCCAAGCGAACCCAACAGGGAACGGATCTCCGCATCATCGACGCGAAGGGAGGGCACGAGGGCAAGCAAGTTCTCGCGAACACTGGCTTTTTGGTTTATTTTTGGGTGCTGCTCGGCGTAAGCCATGATCTCATACAGGGAATCTTCGCCGTAGCGCCGGATGGCGTGGTGCGGAAGGCCGCCGATGCGGACTTCTCCGTAGGCGGAAGAAAGGGTCCCGACGATCTGCTTGAGGATCGTTGACTTGCCGCTGCCGGACGGACCGATCAAGTGGACCATCTCGCCTTCGCGGATGGTCGTGGAAACCCCCTTGAGGACACCGTACCAGAGCCCTTCGAGGGAGATGTCGTAGGAAGGGAGCTTTGAGGCGGGGAGCCTGGCGCGCTCGCGCAAGCCCTGAGGAGCATCGTATTCTTCTTTCGGACCGAGTGCTTTTTCCATGGCCCGGATCTTCTCGATACGCTCATCTAGCTTCTCATTCGTTTCGGCAACGAGGGCGCGCGCCTTGTTATCGAGCTCTCGAAGCTGCTGCAATAATTCCCGCGACGCTTTTCCCTGCACGGCTCCCGTCTCTTGGACGAGATGCGTCACGATGCCCGCGGTAAGCGCGCCAGCATATTTTGCGGCGGTATGCCGTATCTTTCGTCTCAATAGCGTCTCGTGAGGGACATCCTCATTAGCTAACCGTTCGGAATCTGTAAGGGTATCTAGGATCCGCTTAGCTTCCGTGGTGAGACGAATGCCTTCCAGGTCATGTCCATAAATGCGCTGTTTCGCGCGTGCCGCTTCGCGCGCGGCGTTTTCTGCCTGTCTTTCTTGGCGCTGTAAGTCACTACGAACCAGTTCAACATACGCCAGAAGCGGCAAGGATCCTGCCCCGGCGAGGGCGGCGAGGGGATGCAGGCGGGCAATCGCGGCAAGCGTGGTGCACAGCCCGATGACGGTCGGCCCGACTCGGTCTAGGACCAGGTGACGCAGGTCCTGCATCGCTTCGGTTCCTTCTTCGATCATCTCTTCGGCTCGCTCAGGGTCCTGGACATCGTCGTGTTCGCCGCGACGGAATAGCTTGCTTTCGACGCTCCGTAGGACGACCTCACGGTCCCACCTGTGTCGGACACGCTTAGCAGCATTATCCTCGACGCTGCGTAGAAGATCGGCGGACACCTCCCAGACCATGTACGCGACGTAGGCTTGCAAGGAAAAGCGATCCTCCTGAAATGACGCCTCCGACCGTTTCGGGAGATTCGCATCGACCAGCCCGGAAATAGCCGTCAAAGCCACCGATTCAATCAGGGCACGGTGCGGGATCTCCTTGGCGTTCTGCTCCCATATTTCCCTCAAGTAAGCCATTTTTTCTTTGAACGTCTCTGTGGGGCGATCGGTCGGGATGTGCATGGCGACCAGGTGACGGGCTTCCGTAGGCGAAAGGTCGAACCGTCGACGAACCTCCTGCTCGATCTCGTGTAGCGCGCCCTTGCGGTTCCAGGCGTCACGCAGCTCGTGCGCGCGTCGGCGCACGGAGCCAGAAACGAAGCGCTCGAGCGTGCGCGCATATAAAACGGAGGCATAGGCCTGCAAATAGCGTTCGGCGGAACGCCGGATCTCCGCCCGCTGTGCGGGGGTCGCCTCGACGGCGACAGCCAAGAGAGCCTGGATCCACCCCTCGGAGCGGGCTCTCCAGTGCGGATCATCGATATCGAGAGGGACGATCCTTCCGTACGCATCCGTCGTTTGGCCATGGACCAACCCCCTCACCAGTGCAGAAAATTCCCGCTTGACTTCGGGATGGTCGCGTAAGAGCTCCGTGAGCGCAGGGACCGCGTCCGCCGCATGCGACTCGCTGGAGGCCGTGTCGGCGATCGCCCGTCGAAGCTCAAGAAACGCCCTCGCTAACACGGGCGTGGGGACATCCTCCCCCTTCTCTTGCCGTTCGCGACGAAACCGTTCGTGCTTGATTTCGGAGCCGGCTCGCTGGGCGGCGAAGGAGTAACGGTCTTCCGTTCCGGAAGAAGGCGTTTGTTCAAAGGGAGAAATAGGCATGAGAGGAAGGCGCGACAGAATCTTTCGCCATGATACACCGCCAGCGATCCCCTGCGCACGCGAGGCTCTTTCGTTCGAATGAACGAATTGGTTTTCCCAAAGAAAAAACCCGTCCGGCAGAAAGATCTGCGGACGGGCACGGCTCAGGGACGCGGACGCTCGACCGGGAGCGTCTTGGGATTGATCGTCTCGAGCGGGATGGCATACGGGATGAGAGCGGTCTCCGGATCGTCCAGACGTGGCTCGATTTCGCCATACTACCTGATGGACTTCGTGACGAAACGCCCGTGAACGGATGTGGAGGCGGCGCCAGATCATGTAGGTTATGTGATCCTAAGCCGACTCATCCGCGCCTGGAACCGACATATGAACAAGGCGGGTCCCGTTACGCGCATGCATCTGAAAGGAGGCCTTCGCATCACCTGATGCGATTTTTTATCTACGACAACAACAAATCACTCGGATACCCATACGATCGCCGCAAGAACACCAAGAACAGCAATGGCGACGTCATCCAAAAGGTCCTCCCCCACTCCCCGACGAAGATCTCGCGAATACGCGGGGACCATTCGGCAAGTAGGTTAGAAGGCAGCAGGTGCGCCGCGAAACACACGACGAGACCAATCTGAAGCAAGCCAAACAGGATCGCCTCCCACCAGGTGCCGGTCTCTCGACTGAGGGGCTGGATATGGGGCGTACGGCGAAAAAGGAAAACCCCCAAGCAGAAGAAGGCACCGAACCACAACAGCGGCAAGGTCGGCCCAGGCGGGAGGCTCAACCATTGATTCAAACGCGAAACGAGCGGCAAGTGAAGCGTGAGGACGTACGCGATGTAAAGCGCCAAGAGCGGAACGATCGAACGATCACGCCCAAGCGTCAATCCGTATACGATCGCGACAACGATGATCCCAGCGAAGAAGAGCAGGTCTTGCGAGAGCGGAAAACCGATCGAGGCAAGGAACGCAAGGACGTCGGGCATACATCCCCCATCGTATCATGATCGGGGCCGAGCGACGATGACGTAGGGAATCGGGGAAAACGAATCAAAGCGGTCTTCCGCGCCAGGGAAACGACTGATGAGGCCGGTCGAGGGGCCGCCATCGAGGTTGATCACGCGTCGCCATTGAACCGGGACCTCAAACAATACCGTCGCGAGCTGATGTAAGGTCAACGATTCGGAAGGGACGATCCCGACGTACCAGTTCCGATTCGCATCCATCCCAAGGAAGGTACGGCGGGCGTACTGGCCGGTTTCCTGGGTGAAGGCGAGCGTTCCGCTCTCGATCAGCCAAGGATAGGACTGGAGGCCGTCTTCACGGATCGTCGCGGTTGCCGTCGTCCCCAAAAGGAGCGCGGGCGCCTCGCCAAGAGAGACGAGGCCGCTGCGTTGAGCCTCGAACGAGCGCCCGGTTAGGAGATGTCCGGAAGACTGGGCCCAGCCAGAAGGCTTCCCATCGGCATGAAAATATCCACCATTCAAGACAAGAAGAGCTTTCGGATCTTCATCCGCCCATTTGCTGACACTTTTTGGCTCCGTACTCGAGGCGACGATCGACCAGGTGAGGGACGCTTCCGGGGAAAACCGCCAGAGGATCAGGCGGGCCGCCGCATCACCCGAGCCCACGCGTTGGTCAAAGCGCGCGACGCCAGGAGCGACCTCTTGCCAAGTGGCCGTTGTCGTGGTGGTCGTAGGGGCGGCAGGCGATTCCCAAGCGGACTCCCACGAGACAGGAATCTCGCAGCCCGCCCCAAGAAGGAGAAACAATACACCGCAAACGACGGTGGCGATCAGGCCAGGTCGGTTGCGGTGTTCTTGTGTGCGCTTATTTTCCCAGTTTCTTGCGAATCTCATGAACGAGTTTTTTGGCGTCGACGATCTCCTGCGTGCCGGCATCCATGTCGCGGATGATCGCGGTGCCGTCGAGGACTTCCTTTTGGCCGATCACGATCGCCCACTTGGCGCCGAGCTTGTTGGCGAGCTCCATCTGCGACTTGATGGACGATTTGGACATCGCCTCCCCCACCTTGATGCCAGCTTGGCGGAATTCCTCGAAGATCGGGAGGGTGCGCTTGCGACCCATCTCGCCGAGCTGCGCTAAGAAGACGTCGGCATGCTCGACGACCGGCGGCAAGGCCTGGCGATCCTTCAGGCGAGACATGAGACGGTCGAGACCGAAGGCCAAGCCAACGGCCGGGGTCGGACGTCCGCCCAATAGTTCGACGAGGCCATCAAAACGGCCACCGCCACAGATCGCGCTTTGGGCGAGTTCCTGGTCGTCGCTGGTGGCGAATAATTCAAAGACGGTCTTGGTGTAATAGTCGAGGCCGCGGACGAGATACGGATCGAGCTCATACGGGACGCCCGCCTCATCAAGGTATTCGAGGACACGGGTGAAATGCACACGAGATTCCTCGTCGAGCCAGTCGACCATCTGCGGGGCTTCGGCCTTGAGCTCCTGCATGCCCGGCTCTTTCGAGTCGAGGAGGCGGAGCGGATTCTTGAGGAGGCGCTTCTTGTCTTCTTCGGACAGCTTGCTGCGCTTCGAACGGAAATACGAAACGAGGGCGTTCTTGTAGTTCGCGCGCGCATCGGGCGTGCCGATGGAGTTGATGCGGACGATCGATTCGATCCCGAGCTCCTTCGCGACCAGGTGGGCGATCAGGATGAGTTGCGCGTCGACGATCGGGTCGGCGTCACCGATGGTTTCCAGACCCGCTTGGTAGAATTGGCGGAAACGACCGGCCTGCGGACGTTCGTAGCGGAACATCGGACCCGTGTACCAAAACTTCACGGGCTGCGGCATGTTCAGCATACCGTGTTGGATGTAGGCGCGGGTCACGGAAGCGGTCCCTTCGGGGCGTAACGACACGGATTCGCCGCTCGCGGTGTCCCAGGTATACATCTCTTTCTCGACGATATCGGTGGTCTTGCCGACGCCGCGGGCGAACAGGGCGGTTTCTTCGACAAGCGGGGTCTCGATTTCAGCGAAGCCATAGGCCTGGGCGACCTTGGCGATCACGGCCTGGATGTGGCGCAAATAGACGAGATCCGGGGGCAACAGGTCACGCATGCCGCGCAAAAGCGAGAGCGGTTGGGCGGTTTTCTTGGCAGGAGCCGGAGCGGCGGCCTCCGGACGTTTCTTGGCGTCGTCTTTGGGGGATTTTTTCAGGATCGGCATAGGAAAAAAGGCTAATTCTGCTGAAGGGTAACAAAGAACCGCTGTCGGTGCAACTTAACGAGCCTCTTGTTGGGCGGGCTGCGGGTAATCAGGCACATTGGTCAGGATCCCCCATCGTTGGATGGGCAAGCCACGCAACCAGGCGCGGCCCGCGAGAGCCGGACGCTTGACAGGACCGAAGAACCGCGAATCGTAACTGGCTCGGCGGTTGTCGCCCATCAAGAAATACTCGTCTTCCTTGAGGGTCATGGGAGGCATCGTCATGGAGGCGCGCTCTTGGACGCTGTAATCGGCGAGGTCGAGATAGGAGGCCTCGTCGAGGGTCCAGCCGTTTAGGTGGTCTTGATTGTAGATCTTGACGATCCCGTTCACGAGCTCGACGGTTTCGCCGGGGAGGCCGATGACGCGCTTGATATAATATTTGCTCTGATCCGTCGGCGGATGGAAGACGACGACCTCGCCGCGCTTCGGCTCATCGAACCGATAGGTCAACTCATCGACGATGAGGTATTCGTGATCAAAATAGGCCGGTTCCATGCTCGCCCCTTGGACCTTGAACGGGTTCGCCAAGAAAAGGCGGATCGGGATCACGATCGCCAAGGTCAGGCAGACCACCTGGACCAGTTCCATCAAGCGAAACGCCTTCTTTTGGTCTGATTTTGGGGGCTCTGCGGAGGGGACGGGCGGAAGGGCGACAGGATCAATCATGCCTTCAGCCTAGCGAATCTACGGGCGACTGTCGATAGCGAAGGAAAGGCGACGGAGGCCGCGAGCAAGCGTGGCTTCCAGATGAGAAAGGCGGATGGACAGTCGCCAAAGGAACGATAATGAACGGGCTACGAGGCGTTTTAGAGCGCCCCGCCAAAGGATGAGCTCGGACTCATCCCAAAATGGGTCTGCAGGCACGATCAGCTGCCAGGAGGAGGCCGCCTCAAGCCAGGCCAGAAGATCCTCCCTGCAGCGATGGATGGAGCGCTCTTCGGAGGGAAGAAGGCCGTGGGCACGGATTAGATGCTCCTCGAAAAATATCTCCCTATCGAGGGACTTTAAGAACGCCATCGCGAGGCCATGCCGCCAGGCGGACGATGGCCAAGATAAAACGCCCGTCCAACGCAGGCTTCCGCGATGGGCGCGTAACCCATCCGCAAGATGACGCAAGGTCGGCTCCTTCCAGATGAAGAGCTTCAACAAGAAACCAGGCACGCGACGTCCAGGAGAAGCCATACGTCCATTATGCACGCAACGACTGGATCGTTTTCCAGGCGACGGCCGACACCGGCGTCACGGAGAGGCGGCCCTGCTTGAGAAGAAGGAGATCCTTGAGGGCTGGTTTGGCACGGATTTCGGCGAGGGTTACGGGAACCTCCCACCCCTCAACCGGACGGATGTCGACGCAGGACCAATCCCCTTCTTTTGTGGTGGGATCAGGGTAGGCGGCGCGGATGATCTCGACGACGCCGACGATCGTTCGTTCAGCTTGGCTGTGATAGAAAAAAGCACGATCGCCAACGCGCATCTCGCGGAGGAAATTACGGGCTTGGGCATTGCGGATGCCGTCCCAGCGCGTCTTGCCGTCGCGTTGGAGGTCGGACCAGGCGTAGGTATCCGGATCACTCTTCAGGAGCCAGTAATTCATGCCCTGAGTATACCCTTGATCCATTATGGATGAGAAGACTCGTTCAACCACGAATCAATCAATGGAATCGCGTCGGTTTCCTCGCGGATCGCATGAACATGCGGCTCCTTGCGGAACCACGTGCGTTGGCGACGGGCGTAGAGCCACGTCTCGCGGATGACCTGGGATTTGAGATGCGCCTCATCAAACACGCCTTCCGACAGAGCGCCCACGATTGTACGAAAACCGATGGACTGCATGAGGGGACTGTCGAGCGAGATGCCTCGAGCCAGCAAGGCGCGAACTTCCGCAAGCCAGCCAGCGGACCATTGTCCATCGATTCTGGCTTGGATGTTGGCTTTTAATGCATCGGCGGAGCAGTCCATGGTCAGCTTGAGCGCAGAAAAAGGCGGCGGAACGCGGACGGGAACGGAGGCTCCGGAAAGCGCGCGCTCTAAGGCGCGCAGGACGCGATGGGGATTCTGTAAATCCGTTTGGGCAGCCCCTTCGGGATTGAGCGCGATGAGACGAGTGCGACGTTCCTCGGGGCTTGAAGCGAGCAGATCTCGACGCAATGCGCGGTCCGGTTCGCCAGAGAAGACATATCCCTCGCACAAGGCGCGGAGATAGAGACCCGTTCCACCGACGACAAGCGGAAGTCGACCGCGCGCAAGAATGTCGCCGATGGCCGCAAGCGCTTCCTTCTGCCAGCGGGAAACGGTCCAGGTCTCATCGGGTGGGCTGATCGCTAATAGATGGTGGCGGATGCCATCGACGAAATACCCTTCTCCGGTTGGCGTCGCCTGCCAGACGCCCACTGGGACGCCGGTGCCGATCGGCGCGTCGCGATAGAGCTGGCGCGCGTCGGCGTTGATCACCTCTGCGCCGTAGCGATGCGCCAATATCAAAGCCAGCGCCGTCTTCCCGGACGCGGTGGGACCCATAAGGCAGAGGACGCGGGGCGACATAGCGCTAAGAGGGACTCGCTTCCCCTTCTAAGACCCAAGCTTTTACGGAAGCGACGCGCATGGGCACAATCTTGCCGACAAGGGAGGCGTCTTTTGTGGGGAACCGACAGAGCTTCAGCGATTCGGCGTTCCCGGTCGCGTAGCCGTGATTGACGCGTTCGACGAGGACATTCACCTCTTTGCCGACAAAAGCCTCATTCTTGCGCAAACTCGTCTCTTCCATCAACGCTTGAAGCTCGTCCCATCGTCGGCGCTTTTCTTCGGCGGCGACGTCATCCGGAAAGAGTTTCGCCGCCAATGTTTCGGAACGTTGCGAATATTGCGCGTTATAAGAGATATCGTACTGGACCTCGCGATAGAGGCTGAGCGTTTCTTCGAATTGCTCGGGCGTCTCCCCCGAAAACCCGACGATGATGTCGCTGCCGAGGGCGAGATCGGGGCAACGGTCCTTGATCTTGCGGATCACGTGGAGATATTGCTCGCGGGTATACTTGCGGTTCATGCGGCGCAGGACCTCGCTGCTGCCGGACTGGACGGGAAGATGGAGGTAGCGGACCTGTTTCGGGAGGGCGAGGGCGTCGATGACCTCGTCGGTCATGGAAAGCGGATGGGCGGCGGTCCAATGCAGGCGTTCGAGGCCGGCGAGCTGGTTAAGCTCCCAAAGGAGGGCCGCGAAGTGATCATTATAGGGGTTTTCGGGAGAAAAGGTTTCCGGGTCGGTCGCTTGATAGGAATTGACGGTCTGGCCTAGCAAGGTGATTTCGAGGACGCCACGCGCTAAGAGGCCGCGAACCTCCTCAAGGATCTCCTTGGCGGGACGATTGCGTTCGAGACCGCGCGCGTACGGGACGACGCAATACGTACAAAACTTATTGCACCCCGTCTGGATGGTGACGTAGGCCTGCACGGAGGGCGCGCGGAGGGGATGGATCTTCAAGTAATCCTGCTCATACGCTTCCGAATTCACGAGATCCGGACGGAGTTCGGCGATCCATTTTGGGAGATGGACCATGTCGGGGGTCGGGAAATACAGGTCGGTCGCGGGAAGGCGCTTACGGAACTCCCCTTTCTTGTCACGACCCGGCAAACAGCCCGTCACGGCCACGATCAGCTTCGGGTTGGTTTTCTTGTATTCCAAATATTTTTCTTGTGAACCGTAGACGCGATCCTCAGCCGACTGGCGAACGCTACAGGTGTTCACAAGGATCAGGTCAGCCGCCGCCTCGTCTTCGGTCGCGACAAAGCCCAACCCTTGCAATAGGCCGGCAATGCGCTCGGAATCGTTCTTGTTCATCTGACAGCCGTAGGTGGTGATGTGGAACCGTGGGGACATGCGGACATTCAAGCCGGTTACGAAAGGTTTGACAAGGTGGTTGGTTAAGACATGCGCCGCTGGTACCTTGGCGCCATATGGACCAACAACCCCCTTCTTTCCCCGGAAAAGCACTGGTGTGCGCGGCCCTACTCATCGGCTTGGGCGTCTTCGGCGCCGGAGCCGTCAAAGCATATACCGATTACCGAAGCTTTACTGCCTCGCAATCCAGCGTAACCATGCCCGGCTATGCCAGCCGGATCGTTATGGCCGATCGGATGAAATGGTCTCTCCGCCTCGTGCGCCGACAACAGGAATCGGCAAGCAGCACGAGCCAAACCTCGTTTGAACCCCAATTACGCGCGGACATCGACCAACTCGTGCGTCTATTGGAAGAAGCGGGCATCCGCAATCCAAATGTGAGTCGGCAACCGTACCAAGACAACACCTACGGCTCCTACTACGACGAACAAACCCCGGCAAACCGCAGTGGATCGCAATTCGTCGTCATCGAGTCGGATCAGGTGAAGGAGCTTAACCAAGCGTCGGGCGACATTGCGTCGGCCCTGACGGCACGAGGCGCGCTCATCGAACAGAATTCGACGGAATTCTTCCTGTCGAACCGTGACCAACTTCGTCGCGACCTCGTGCAGGAAGCGGCCGAGGACGCGCGCACGCAAGCCGAAAAACTGAGCGGTGACCGCCTCGGCAAGCTCTTGCGGATGGATAGCGGGACATTCCTGAACGTGACCCCCGTCAACAGTTTTACCCCCTCCTATTACGGAGATAACGACGATACGACGTCGATCGAGAAGCGCGTTGCGTTGAGCCTGACACTGACGTACTCGCTAAAATAAGACCTTCTCTTCGTATACGAAAACGGCTAGCCTGGGCTAGCCGTTTTCCATTTCCTCCTCGATTTCCATGAGGCGATTGTATTTTTCCACGCGTTCCGATCGGCTTAACGAGCCCGTCTTGATGTATTCGGAACCTGCGGCGACGGCCAAATCGGTAATAAACGTATCCGCCGTCTCTCCTGAGCGATGCGAGATCGACGTCTTCCATCCCGCGCGATGAGCCATGCAGATGGCGTCGACCGCTTCGCTCACCGTACCGATCTGGTTCACTTTCACGAGGATCGCGCTCGCGGCCTGCTCGCGGATGGCCCGTTCGAGACGCGTGACGTTGGTAACCAGGAAATCATCGCCGACGATCGCGCTTTTCTTGCCCAGGACCGGGAGGGCGCTGACCCAGGCCTTCCAGTCGTCTTCGGCGAAGGGGTCTTCGATGGATTCGAATGGGTAGGCCTCTTGCCAGGTGAGATAGCGCTTCAGCAGGGCGGCTGCGGAAAAAGAGCGCCCCTCCCCACGGAAGACGTATTTTTTCTGTTTCGCGTCGTAGAGCTCAGAGCTGGCGACGTCCGCTGCGAAGGCAACATCTTTCCCCAACTTATAACCCGCTTTCTTGACTGCCGCGGCCAGCGTCTCGAATGCGTGCTCAACCGAGGGGAGACGGGGCGCGAATCCGCCCTCATCCCCCACCGTCGTCGCAAACCCTTCGGAGGCGAGGACGTCACGCAAGGCGGCAAAAATTTCTGCCCCACAACGAATGCGCTCTTTTAAGGGGCCGTTTTTTGGCACGATCATGCACTCCTGCACGTCCATTGACCAGTGCGCGTGCGCGCCGCCATTCAGCACGTTCATCGTAGGAACGGGCAATGAAGCGGGCTTGATGAAGGAAAAGGTTTCGCGCAAGGACTTCCAAAGCGGTGCGCGCCGTTCGACGGCGGCAACTTCGGCGCAGGCGAGGGAGACCGCGAGCAGGGCGTTCGCGCCCAACTTCTTCTTGTTATCGGTTCCGTCGAGCTCGATGAGCGCCTGATCCAGGTCGCGTTGGTGAAAAATTGATTTCCCTCGCAACGCTTTCGCGATCGGCCCGTTCACGTGCTTCACGGCCTTCAAGACGCCTTTTCCGCCGTAGCGCTTGCCGCCATCACGCAGCTCCCAGGCCTCATGGGAACCGGTGGAAGCACCCGACGGCACCTTCGCTTCGGCTGTAGCGCCAGAATGTAACGTGACGCGACACGCGACCGTCGGATTTCCGCGTGAATCGAGAACCTCACGGGCATGGACGGACGCAATCGTCGGGCGAGAAAAGAACGAAAAGAACATATCCGCGGCCAGTATACCATATCGCGAAAAACAAAAACGCCCGCAACGGAGGCGGGCGTTTTTTTCTCTAACGAATTTCGTACGTCACGGAAACGGTCATCTGCACATCCTGCGTCCCGGACTGGATCGACGGGGCCGGGGCCATCGCGGACACGGCCGCTTCACGGCCATAGTACATCGGGGTCGGACCCGGATCGCTCCAGCCATTCTCGGAGAACGAGACAACGCGGACGATATCGACACCGAGCGCACGCGCGAGCGCATCCGCCTTCTTTTTCGCGTCTTCCAAGGCTTCCATGCGGGCCTGGTCGCGGAGTTGGGCCGGCTCATCGATCGTGAATTGCACGGTGTTCACCTGGTTGATCCCCAAGGCCACGCCACGCTCGAGGACCGTGCCGACCTTGTCGAAATCACGGACCTTGATAGACAGGTTTTGCGTGAGAATATACCCCTGGATCACCATCGGCGACTTGGAATAGTCGTAGTTGGGGTTGAGGCTGTAGCCGGAGGTCTCGAGGTCATCCTCATCAATACCGAGGTCTTTCATGGCCTGCGTGACCGTGTTCATCTTGGCCGTGTTCGCCGCCTGAGCCTGGGCCGGGGTCGGCGACTGGGTGACGACGCCGAACTGGACGAACGCGAGCGTCGGCTTGGACGTGACCTTGCCCTCGCCCTGAATCGTGATCGTGTCACGAACCGTTGCCGGCTTGCCGATGTACTTGTGTTCAACCGCCGCGTTCCAGGTTTTCACGCCTACGAACACGGTGAGGACGACCAGCAGGATCCCCCCAAGGACCAATAGTGCCGGCTGTTCTTTGTAAGAAACGGCCATAAGAAAAAGAAAAGATTAAGATTTTTCACCCACTTTTTTCACCACAAGAGGACGCAGCCCCGGCAAAGACTCGCCTTGCCCCAAGAAGTCGAGCATCGCTCCGCCCCCTGTAGAAACGAAGCTGATGCGATCTATGACACCCGCCGCCGTCAGGATGGGGAGGGTATCCCCTCCCCCAACCACGACCTGGGCCTTATGCGGCAAGAACCCCAGGTAACGCGCCAACCCGCGGGACCCGGCGGCGAAGGCGTCGATCTCGGCGATTCCCATGGGCCCGTTCCACAGGATGAGCGCCGCCTTACGGATGGCGTCCGCCCACAAGACGAGCGTCCGAGGCCCGACATCGACCACATTCTCATCCGCAGCGATCCCGTCCGCATCGGTGATGCGGGTTTTAGCCCCTTCTTCAATCCGCTTGACGACCACGTAATCAACCGGCAAGTGGACGTTCTTCCGCTTCAGGAGCGCTTGAGCCGCCTTTGCCTGTCCCGGCTCGATATACGAAGCCCCGACCTTCTTCCCTCGCGCCGCCTCACACGCCACGGCCATCGCCCCACCGAGATACAGGGCGTCGACGTTCTTCTGTAGGGCTTCGAGGGCCGGGAGCTTACTCGAAATCTTCTTCCCCCCGAAAAATCCGATGGTTGGAGTTTTTTTGGCGGTGCGGATCGCCTGCAGATGTTCTATCTCATCGATGACATTCAACCCCGCATAGGCCGGCAGGAGCTTCGCGATCCCAACGACGCTCGCGTGTTCGCGATGGCACGCACCGAACGCCTCATTGACAAAAACATCCCCAAGGGTCGCGAGCGCTTTCGAAAAGGCAACCGCATTCTTTTCTTCGCCTGCGTAAAAGCGGGTATTCTCAAGCAAAAAGACGGAGCCCGGACGTGCGGCCGCAAACGCCTCTAAAACATCATGACGCCCTTTCGTACTCATAACATCCGCGCCCATCCATTCCATCTTCAACCGGTGGCGGACAAGGAACGGAAGGAGCTTCTTCGTCGAGAAGGCCGCCTCTTTCGCCGAGGTCGGGCGCCCCAAATGCGTCAGGCAAACCACGATCGCCCCCGCCTGCTGCAGACGATGGATCGTAGGGATGGTCCGGGCGATCTTGAGCTCGCTCTCAGGATCAACGGCCGCTTCCAAGGGGATATTCCAATCGACACGCAACAAAACGCGCTTTCCGTGCCAGTCCTTAAGGTCATGCGGGAGAGAGCGTAGGGGCATACTTAGACGATCCGCTTCCCCACCATCAAGGCGAGCTCGACGAACCGATGGCTATACCCCCACTCGTTATCGTACCAGCCCACCACTTTCACCAAATCCCCATCCACGACGCGGGTCAGCCCGAGATCCACGACGCAGGAGGCTGGATTGCCAATAAAATCCGAGGAAACGAGTGGTTCCGCCGTCACTTCCAGCAACCCCTTCCACGCCTCACTTGACGCCGCGTCCTTGAAGGCCTGGTTCACCTCCTCAACGGTCACAGAGCGGCTAAGCAGCATCGTGCAGTCTGACAATGACACGACCGGCGTCGGAACACGCACGGAAAGCCCATCAAAATGTCCTTGCACGCTTGGCAGGACCAAGCCAACGGCCCGCGCAGCCCCTGTCGTCGTAGGGACGATATTTTCGGCGCCCGCACGCGCATCACGTAAGTCTTTCGCCGGCGCGTCCTGTAGAACCTGTGAAGCCGTATACGAATGGACGGTCGTCATGAGCGATTTTTGAATCCCAAACGCCGACTGCATCACCGCCATAAGCGGCGCCAGGCAGTTCGTCGTGCAGCTGGCATTGCTCACGATCCGCTCTTTTCCGGTCAGGGCGGCATCATTTACCCCAATGACGAACGTCGGGATCTCATCCCCTTTCGCGGGAGCCGACAAGACAACCCGCTTTGCTCCCGCCTTCAAGTGCCCTTCCGCCCCCGCACGATCAGTGAAACGACCCGTGCATTCGAGGACGACGTCGACCTTCAGCTCGCCCCAAGGGAGCTTGGCGGGGTCTTTTTCCGCATACACGGGGATGCGGTGGCCATCAATGAGGAGGGCGCCGTCTTCCGACGAGACGGGGCGGTGGTAGGCGCGATATACCGTGTCATGCCGGATCAAATGCGCGAGTGTCGCGGCGTCCGTGAGATCGTTAATCGCAACGACCTGCGCATCAGCGACTTCGCGGAGGAGCTTTAAGGAGTGGCGGCCGATGCGGCCGCAGCCGTTTATCGCGATGTTTAGCATATGCTATTAGCATACGCTTGTTTTTTGATTTGAGAAAATGAGTCTGCCTCCCGGCAAGAGGGGTGGGGCTGCGCCCCACGGCCGGCCCTTTCCCGCGATGACGGGCCGGTCCCGGGGCGGAATACCCTCTTTTTCGGTTCGAGAACTCGCATTTTATTCCCGGGATGGAAGCTCACACACTCTCACCGAAAAAGAGAGTGTTCCGCCCCGGGACGTACAGGGGAGGGAAAGGAA
>CAZURG010000024.1:0-3091 GCA_964623645.1 uncultured Gammaproteobacteria bacterium
GAGCCCTTCTTGTGCGTCGCGCGCTCAGGAAGGACGCAAAGATGAGCCCCATCCATAGAGCGGACTGCATCGCGACGCACAAGAAGGGCTCCTGCCGGACGGACCGGCCCGAGCGGGAAAGGGCGGGCCCATGGGGCGCAGCCCCACCCCCTCTGCCAGGAGGTCTCGTTTTTCCCTCTATTTAGACAAATAAAGACTTTTTTGCTACCCTAAACCCGTAGGGTTTTAATAAGGAGTTTTTCTTTTTTATGTTCAAACGCCCAGACCAGCGCGTCGCGATCTTCATCGACACGCAAAACATGTACCATTCCGCCAAGCACATCTTTAGCGCTCGCGTAAACTTCCCCGCGGTGGTTGCCGCGGCCGTAGGCGATCGTCACGTCATCCGCGCCATCGCCTACGTCGCAAAATCCAAAACGGGTGAAGAACAAGCCTTTTTTGAAGCATTGACGCAAAATGGCATCGAACTCAAGATGAAGGATGTCCAGGAGTTCGCCAGTGGCCAAAAGAAGGCCGACTGGGACGTCGGCATGGCCATCGACGCGGTCGCGATCGCCCCGAAGGTAGACGTGGTCGTCCTGGTCACCGGTGATGGCGATTTCGTCCCACTCATCGAACACCTGCAAAGTCGTGGCGTCCTCTGCGAGGTCGTCGCCTTCGATGCTTCGACGAATGCCCGCCTCAAGGAGATCGCCTCGTCTTTCCTCGATCTCGCTAGTGATCCGGACCTCTTCCTGATCCGCCCGCGCCGCCGTGGCGCGCCCACCAACAAGGCGCAGCAAGACCCAGACAACGCCCCACTCGAACTCCCCTCTGAAGAAGAGGCTCAGCTCTTGGGTGGCCCCGTCACCCCACCCGCCTCATCCGAACCTTCATCAAATGATAAGCCACGCGGCACGAGCGGCGGACCCCGTCGCCAGATTCGCGTCACCTTTTAGCTTCGCTGCCCTGATTTCCGTATGATCTCCCCCTCCCAAGACTATTCCATCGATTTTGCCGGTCGTCCGCTCACCATCAGCATCGGCCAGCTCGCCCAGCAAACCAACGCGTCCTGCGTGATTCGGTATGGCGACACCATGGTCCTCTGCGCCGCCACCCTCGGCGAGATCCGTGAAGAAGCCGACTTCTTCCCGCTCAGCGTCGATTTCGAAGAGCGCATGTATGCCGCGGGCCGCATCAAAGGCTCCCGCTTCATCAAGCGTGAAGGCCGTCCCACCGACGAGGCCATCCTGTCTGGCCGTCTTGTCGATCGTGCCGTCCGCCCCCTTTTCCCGAATGGGTTACGCAACGAAGTCGCCGTGGTCACAACCGTCCTTTCGCATGACCAAGAGAATGACGCCGACCTCCCCGCCCTCATTGGTGCGTCCTGCGCTCTCGCCTTGTCCGACATCCCCTGGAACGGACCCTTGGCCGCCGTGCGTGTAGGCCGTAAAGACGGAAAACTCATCCTGATGCCCACCTACCAAGAGACCGAAGACGGTGATCTCGACCTCGTCATCGCCGGCACCCCCGAAAAGACCATCATGGTCGAAGCCGCTGCCAAGCGCGTCTCCGAACAGGACATGCGGACGGCCCTCGAATTCGGCCTCAAGAGCCTGCAACCGATCATCGACCTCATCAAACAGGTCGTGAGCAAGCACGGAAAAGCAAAGCGCGCACCCGCAAAATCCGCTGAAGACCCCGCAAAAGCCGAAGCCCTCGCGAACGTCGAACGCGTCCTCCAAGCCTACCTCGCCGAACACGGTCGGGAACTCTTCGCGAACCCGCTCCGTACGAAAGCCGACCGCAAGGCCGCCGTGAAGCAGCTCGAGGCTGCCGCCCTCGCCCACGCCATCGAGCAAGGGATCGGCAAGGAATGGAAGAAGGCGATCAATCTGCGCGTCAACGATTACGCTGAAGCCGAAGTGACCCGCCTCATCCTCGAGGAAGGCCGCCGTGCCGATGGCCGTGGCCTCTATGACGTTCGTCCGCTCGGTGCCCTCGTCGGCCTTCTCCCGCGTACACATGGCTCCGGCCTCTTCGAACGCGGATCGACGCAGGTCCTGTCTGCCGTCACGCTCGGTTCGCCGGGCATGGAACAGACCCTGGACACCATGGAATTCCAGCTCACCAAACGCTATTTCCATCACTACAACTTCCCCAGCTATTCTGTCGCCGAGACCAAGCCAAACCGTGGTCCGGGCCGTCGCGAGATCGGCCACGGCGCCCTCGCCGAACGTGCGCTCATGCCCGTGATCCCGCATCGTGATGTGTTCCCATATACCATGCGTGTCGTCTCCGAAGTCCTGAGCTCCAACGGCTCCAGCTCGATGGGCGCGACCTGTGGCTCGACCCTTGCCCTCATGGACGCGGGCGTGCCGATCGCTGCCCCTGTCGCCGGGATCGCCATGGGCATGGCCAGCGATGAAAGCAAAGGCAAGTACCAAGTCATCACCGACCTCCAAGATCTCGAAGACGGCGCCGGTGGCATGGACTTCAAGATCGCCGGCACCCGCGATGGCATCACCGCCATCCAGATGGACACGAAAACCAGCGGCCTTCCCTGGAGCGTCGTCGAAGAGACCCTCACGCGCGCCCACACGGCTCGCCTGCAGGTCCTCGACCTCATCGAACAGACCATCCCGGCCCCGCGCGCAGAGCTCTCGAAGTACGCGCCGCGCATCATTAGCTTCATGATCAACCCGGAGCGCATCCGCGACGTGATCGGCCCCGGCGGCAAGGTGATCAACGAAATTATCGCGAAACATAAGGTAGAAATCGACGTCGAGGACAGCGGTCAGGTGACTGTGACGTCCGTCAACCCAGAATCACTACAATTAGCCGTCGATTGGATCAAGCAACTCACCCGTGAGGTGAAAGCAGGCGAAGAATTCGAGGGCCGCGTCACGCGCATCCTTGATTTCGGCGCCTTCGTCGAGATCCTCCCGAAGGTCGAAGGACTTGTCCACGTGTCCGAACTGGCTCCATATCGCGTCAACCGCGTTGATGACCAGGTAAAGATCGGCCAGATGGTCAAGGTCGTCGTCTACGAAATCGACAGCATGGGTCGCCTGAACCTGTCGATGAAACGCGTCGAAGGAAACAGCTTCCC
>CAZURG010000024.1:3101-17295 GCA_964623645.1 uncultured Gammaproteobacteria bacterium
TCCCACCCGCCCCGGCCCCGATGCCCGCCCGTCCGCCGCGCGAGGGAGGAGCAAGGCCGCCGTTCCGCTCAAGCCAAAACTAAGAAAAGACCTCCATCTGAATGATGGGGGTCTTCTTTTTAGACCCGTATCGCACGAGCCACATAGCCAAACCCAAAAAAATCCGTTAGCCTGACAAGGCTTACCCATGGAAGAGACCTTCCCACCCCTTGGGAGCGACCACCGGATCATCCTCGATGAACGGGTTGATCGCTTTCCCTTCGCACGTTTACCGTTTTTTTTAGGGGTTGTTTTCGTTTTTCTCTTGCTTGCACTTGGGAGCGGTTGGATCTGGCAACGCCGGGTTTCCTTTTCTCTCCCGCAGACCCCGATCACGACCGTTCTTCCACCCGCCGGACAAAGCTGGCTCAAGGCGCAGACATCTCTCCCCCTCCCAACCAACTGGAAGGAAGCCATGCCCACGAGTCGCTTGTCCTTATTAATGGGAGGAACTCCCGAACATCCCACATGGCTCCTCGCTCCCCTCTGGATCCACCCGCCTGCAGGCTTTCAAACGATCGAACGTCACGGCCTATATCGGCTTAGCGCTCAAACGGAAACAACCTCGCCCGCGTCCCCCCTCAGCCTCCGCGAGGCCTCCGCTTGGCTGAAACGCACTCCGAAAGCCCTTGGCGCTGCCCGCTGGCAGGACCTATCCGGCCCTGAACCCGTTTTTTTTGCTTGGAATGAACATATTCTGGTCAGCTCCCTTCCCGCAACGGTCGAAGGCGAGCTCTCTTCCCAAGACGACCTGTCATATCTCCTCCAGAATCCCGATTTCGATGCCGCCTTCCTCGCGTCCGCTTCGGTGAACGGCCAAGGCCTCGCCCCTTGGCGCGAGGCCCTCGAACGCGTTTCCTGGACCGATACCGTCGCCGGCCGCTCTTGGGAGCTCGTCTTCCGCGCCGCCCTTCCCGCGAATAACGTCTTCTCGTCTGTCCGCGCGACCGAACGACGCCTCCTGCAAGATGGCTCGACCAGCAATCTCCTCACCGCCACCAGTTCTCTCCCAACCTCTAGCGTCCTCCGTCTCGGCGAACCCGCCGCCGCCTCGACCGACACGTGCCCCGTCCCAACCTTCAACCCCTTCCTTCGGATCCGCGGCAACTCGCTCGCACACTTCCTCCCCGTCCTTCTCCCCTCCTCAACGCTCACCCTCATCGAGATTGGCGCGTTCCAAGGACAGCTCTCCGTCTGCATCCGTTCGTGAGATCGAGAAGAGCGTCGTTTTTCTCCGCGCATCCTCCTTTTCGAAAATCCTCCGCGTGACTGTTCGTGTGGATAACTCAGTTCGCCTCTTATTCCACGGCCTGATTGTTCACTGGGTTGATTTCCTCCGGAAAAAATGGTATAGTGGATAGGTGGTTGGAGAAACAAAAAAACACAGCCACAACACACGCCCTTTCTTGCCGGGCACGCATCACATCTGTGCTCCGTCTGCGCCTCGTCGCGACCGAGCGATTACCTTTGACCCGGCGTTCCATACAATTGAAGATTTCGCTCTTTGTCGGTACGGATAGTGTCGGTCGGTTCGTCGCTCTTTCTTGGTGAGATCGGTGAAAATGGGTTGGTCGATGCATGATGGATCGGTCAGATCGGTTCGTGAGTGAGTAGGCCTACACAACCGCACGTCCGTGAATCGGTTCGGTCACGCTCTTTCGTACAGTAAGGAAAACACGTTGGTCGAATGTTCCTCACCTCCTGGCAGGGCTATGCCACTTCGTCGCTCCTTCTAGCGGACGTCCCTCTCCTAGGGCGCCTCGCATACCTCCATCCTCTGAAGTTCCGTTCCCTTTCTGTTTAGGGAAAGCCCTTTTCTCTCCTTTGTCTCAAGAGAAAGGGAACGGAGCGCAAGCTTCTGTCCCTCCCCCTAGTCCCCTCACCGGGATTGATGCCTCACGGCATGGGGAGATCTCCCACTTGTCCGCGCATTGTCGCACGTGCTTGTGGCGACAACTCGGTATCCTCCACTCATATGGTACGACCTTCTGGCGTGCCATCGGGGGCTCTACCCACGGATAGGTTCGAGAAACCTCTCTACAGCGTTGGCCCTTGGTTGTGCCAAACTTTGTCCAGCCCCTCGTGGTATCGGACGAACAAGGCCTTCCGCCTTCGCTCCTGCGGCGCCGATCCGGCTTTCCTTCAACAAGGTCTGCCGTCGGCGCCTTGTCATTTCTATACAAAACCAAAGACCCTCTCCTCTTAAGCGGCGTTCTCCATCAAGCCCTTGCCTTTTTCCAAGCCTTCTCCTTCACGCATCCGGCTTCGAATGCTACAGTCGGTCATATGACCCTTTCCGCCTCCTTCCTAAAAGACATCGAGAAGCGCCTGAAAGAAGAGGAGCAACGCCTCTTGCGCGACCTTGAGGACCTTGCCGATGAGGATCCGAACCAGCCGGGCGTCTTCATGCCCAAGCCACCGACGGACGAAGTCGAGACGGACGATGATAACTCGATTGAAGCCACCACCATTTCCGATGACCTGGCAGTGATCGAAGGACTGCAGGAAGAGCTGCGCGACGTGCGCAAGGCCCTGCAGATGATCAAGGACAAGGCCTACGGCCTCTGCAAGTACTGCCAAAAGCCCATCGATCCCAAGCGCCTCGAGGCGCGGCCCACCTCTTCGGCCTGTATCACATGCAAAAAGACGCTTACGCAAGAGCTGTAGGAAGCACCCTTCTCTTCGTCACGGCCGTCACCCTCTTCCTTCTCGACGCGGGAACTAAGGCGCTCTTTTTCTCCCATCCAGAACGATGGCCCGGCGCCTTCCCTCCCGGGACGACCTGGCTCCAGATCACCCAGCACGTGAACTACGGCGCGACGTTTAACGCCCCCGTTCCTGTCTGGGTCTTGGTGTTTTCCTCGACCGCCTTCTTGAGCTGGTTCTTGATTACCTTCTTTCGCTTTTCCTGGTGGTGGCAGCATCGCGGCGCTCTCTTTTCCGCCGGCATCCTGATTGGAGGAGCTATCGGTAACCTCGCCGACCGCATCCGCCTCGGCTACGTGCGCGATTGGATCCTGATTGGAAATCTCAGTGTCCTCAACCTTGCGGATCTAGCTATCATTCTTGGCTGCATTGGCCTCTTTTTCACCTTCGCCAAACAACGCCCTCGACAAGCCGCCTAAGCTGTGGAACGGGGTAGAGCATGACCTCCTTCGTCACAACTGCCTTCCTCCACGGGATCTATTCCGAACCGGTTGCCGTCGAGGCGGACATCTCGTCTGGGTTAAGCGTATTTACCCTCGTCGGCTTGGCGGATGCCTCGGTCCAAGAGGCTCGTGAGCGCATCCGTAGCGCGATCCGCCAATCGGGATTCGAGTTCCCAAAGACCCGCATCACCGTTAACCTCGCCCCCGCCGATCAAAAGAAGACGGGCTCGAGCTTCGACGTGCCCATCGCGATCGCAATTTTACTTCGTGAAGGCCTCATCCCCCCAGAGTCCGTCCGGGAAGCCCTCTTCGTGGGTGAATTAGGTCTGGACGGAAACGTTCGTGCCGTCCGCGGCGCCTTGTCCATGGCCCTCCTGGCAAGAAAATTAGGATTTCGTCGGCTCTTCCTTCCCCTGGAGAACGTCGGGGAAGCCGCTTGCTTCACCGACGTGGAGATCGTCGGCGTCCCCTCGTTACGCGCGCTCGTCCGTCATTTAAAGAACGAGATGCCCTTGGCGAATCCCGTGGCCACCTCAACGGCCGTCACCACAACAACAGAAAGCCCATCCGATCCCTTTGCGGACGTGCGCGGGCACGCCCAAGCGAAACGCGCGCTCGAGATCGCCGCCGCCGGAGGCCACAACATCCTCTTTTATGGTCCGCCCGGCTCGGGAAAGACCTTACTCGCCCGCAGCTTCCCCTATCTCCTCCCCGACCTTGAGGAAGAGGCCGCCATCGAAACAACCCTTATCCATTCCGCGGCCGGCCAACGGTTCGTGACCGACCTAATGCGTCGCCCCCCGTTTCGTTCACCCCACCACACGGCCAGCTTGCCCGCTTTCGTAGGCGGCGGCTCGCCACCGAAGCCGGGAGAGATCTCGCTCGCGCACCATGGCGTCCTGTTTCTAGATGAACTGCCTGAATATCCGCGCAGCCTCCTCGAGGCCCTCCGGCAACCGCTGGAGGATCGCGTGATCCACATCAGTCGCGCCCATGGGGCCATGCGCTTCCCCGCCCGCTGCCAGCTGATTGCGACCATGAACCCCTGCCCCTGCGGGTTTGCCGGTTCACAAGGGGGAACATGTCGCTGCTCGCCCGGGGCCATCGAACGCTATCGCAAACGCCTGAGCGGCCCGCTCCTCGACCGCATCGACCTCTTCGTCCATATGGACCGCCTTTCGGAGTCGGAATTAGACCCACGAGCACCCCAAACGGGCGAATCGGGATCCTTGCAGCGCATCTCCCGGGCACGTGCCCGGGTCCATACGCGCTTCCCTTCTTCCTCCATCCGACAAAATGCTGACGCGACCCTCAAGCAGCTGAAAGCACACATGCCCATCATGCCGGAAGCGGAAACGCTCCTGCGACAAGCCATCCAGCGCTACCAGCTCTCCGCCCGCGGCTATACGCGCCTGCTGCGCGTCGCGACGACCATCGCCGATTTGGCCGGAAATGAGCAACTTCGCGCCGAACACGTGGCAGAAGCGTTCACATATCGAAAAAAAGAGGATTTTTAGGGGTTTTTAAGCCTATCTTGACGATCGGCTCGCGATCCCGTATCCTGACGGGTACGTTATTTGGCTCCCTAAGGCCCGCGGTTCGCCGCTCGCCTGGCGCGCTTCGTGTGAATTCTAGACAGTCCCTGGCGGGCCTGTAGGACAGACCTGGAAGCATCGGTCCTGCGCTCGTTCATGGCTACGGAGGATTCTATCAACCGTTCCCCCCTTCCCTATCATCTGGCCCGGCTGGCTCTTGGAGTCCTGACGGCGCTACAGACGGCGTTCCAACACGCTGGAAGGGTTTTTTCCTACCTGGACGACCACCTCGCAGATCCGCTCCGCAACGTCTTTTCGCGCTGGGTCTCGTTGCCGATCTACCGCATTTTCTTTTTTACCCAATTACGCATCCGCAAGACCGTTGCCTCGACGCGTGGCCTGTTTTTCGTTTTATTTACCAGCCGGTACACCCTACATATCCTCCTGATCGCCTTCGCGGTCCCGATCGCTTTCACGCAGCTTGAGCCCGCCTCGGCCGCTGCGGACGTCGGCCAGCATTCGATCCTCTATTCGCTCGTGACCAATGGTCAGGAATCCGTCATCGAGGAGACGGGTCACCAGGATTTGGCGACGGCCCCATCCTATCTTGATGGGACGGTTCAACGATTAGCGAAGATCGACTTCGATTACGACCTCGGCGATGGAACCGACCGAACAACCGACCACGGCATCGCCGGCACCGTCGCTCTCCGCCCACGACCTAGCAGCCTCGAGACGGAAGCGCCGACCCCCGCCGCATTTACCGAACCGGTCCTCGCGGTCACGGAAACACCTACCGCACCGCCCGTCGAACGGACTGAGGTCACGACGTACACCGTCCGTTCCGGCGACACGATCGCAGTGATCGCGCGTCGCCACGGCATCTCCACGAATACGGTCCTCTGGGCGAACGGACTCACATCCAACAGCCGCCTCCGCCCGGGAGACGAGCTCAAGCTCCTGCCCGTTTCCGGGGTCATGCACACCGTGAAGCGTGGGGAGACGTTGGCCAGCATCGCGAAGCTCTACAGCGTTCCGGTCACGGAGCTGGCGGAAGGGAATCCAAAAGTCAAAAGCCTCATCGCCGGAGCGGACCTCATTATCCCGGGAGGAACACCGCCGGCGACACGGGTCGTAGTGGCCCCGAAGCCCATCCAACCGGCCACGCCGATCAATACGCCGAGCGCGCCAACCGCGACGGCTCCGAAGGCCTCGACGATCACTGTCCCTCCAAAGACAGCCAAGACGCCAAAGGTGACCTCAGTAAAAGGGGTCCGCTCCGACATCCCCATCGCTCGCATCAAGAACAAAGCGTACGACGTTTACCAGGAGCTCGCGAATTCCGCGGAAGACACGCGTGAGCAACCCGTCGAGGAAGTCGAGGAGACAGCTGCCCAAAGCAAGGCAAAACTCCTTTGGCCGACGAGTAAGCGCATCATCAACCAATATTACGGCTGGAACCACACGGGTGTCGACCTAGATGGCGACTACACCGACTTCATCATCGCGTCCGAGGATGGCATCGTGAGGGAATCAGGGTGGAATAACGGCGGGTACGGCCTGCAGGTGGTCATCGACCATGCGGGCGCGATCCGGACCCGCTATGCCCACGCCTCCAAGCTCTTCGTGAAGGTCGGCGACGAGGTGAAGCGCGGTGAGGTCATCGGCTACGTGGGAACAACGGGACGGTCGACGGGAACGCACCTGCACTATGAGGTGTATGTCGGGGGGAAACGGAAGAATCCGTTGGCGTATATCAAATAAATCCGTCGCACGTGCGACGGATTTATTGCTTGCGCCTCGATGAAGCCGGGGCGAATCCCTTGAGAAGACCTCCTTTCCATGAGATCGTCCCAATCGTTCTGCCATTCACCTCGCTTCCAAGGCGGCGCCAGCGACCGGCCCGATCACACGATCTCATCGGCGGAACGGACAGGTCATTCTTCCCTAACCAGAGAGTTTTTTTCTTTCCGAGCGACCTTCGAACGCTTGACAAAATGGCTTTTTTCACTAGGCTTTTATTTGTCTTCTGAAGATCTTTGCTGGAATGATCCTTTTTTCAGCAAAGAACGACGAAGCATCGGACTGTGAAGGCAAAAACAAGGAAGGCCTGGAACATGAAACAGCTGCTCCTGCTCGCATTTCTCTGCCTGAGCGCTGCCTGCGCGCTTGACGTCACCGCCACCGGCTCCACCGCCCCTCCTGCGGACGCTCCGATGCAGGACGCCTCTGAGGCGGGTCCCGCCTGCGCTCCCATCGCGCAAGATCGCTGCACGCCGGGATGCCGCTATCCCCGCGATCCGCGGACGCCCGTCCTCGGCTGCCGGCCCAACACCTACGAGCGCGTCTGCAACCCGGAAGGACGGCTGTCCCTCGCGCCCCACCTCATTCCGGGCTGCGACTGCGAGGACGGCTGCGTACCCGACGCGCTTCCGGACGGCGATGAGCTCGTCGCCGAGGTCGACCGCATCCGCTGGACGGCGGGACCGTCGGCGTTTGCCGGCTTTCGCTTCTTCGTCGGCACCCCGGCGAATCCTGAAATGGCAGGCCACTGGCGTGACATCGTCTACACCGTCACCGACTGGGACCCCTTCCCAACGCGCGCCTTCAGCACCCTGATGGGTGGTCAGGTCATGAGCTGGAACGTCTTTCGCCGTTCCGGCGCGGGCTTCGCCTTCGATGTGCAGCGCGGCTTCGTGAAGAACGAGGAGCGCGGCCATCCGCTCATCGGCAGCGTCTGCACGACGCTTAACGGCTTTCCGGAACTGGGACAGGTGGACGCGTTCCGTCTCCGCCTGAACGCCGCGGGCGCCTTCGATCACGAGGAGGCGCTCACCATCCAGCGCACCCCCTGGCCCGCGAGCCATCCGGAACTGGGCTGGTGCTTCTTCTCCATCGACCGGTAGGTGAGGGCCGGGAACAGGCTTCTGCCTCCCTGGCAGCGGATATGCTGCTGGGGATTTTTTATTGGGAACACGCGCCCGGATCGTTTAAGCAACAACGTACGAGGGTGCGTCGAACGGCTCTTCTTCCTGCGCTCACGGTACCGACACCCTCGCTAGATGGGCGCAACGGATGGAACCTCTTCCCGATTTGCCCTGCTTCAGAAAAGAAAAAGGTTCCGCGAGCCATCGTTTCTTGATGGCCCATCCGCTTCTTTCGTTGATTTAAATTCGCTCGCTTGGCGACTCTGGCTTTTATCCTGCGCATGCTGCGCGGATGAGGCCTGGATCTCTTTTATCATTCAGGCGGCTTCGCGGATGAGCAAAAATCTCCGCCGTTAAGCGGAGATTTTACGTGGTGGACCCTAACGGGATCGAACCGTTGACCTCTTCCATGCCATGGAAGCGCTCTACCAGCTGAGCTAAGGGCCCGGGCGTGTCTGTTTAGGCGGGGTTACCCCCTCAAGGGGAGGTCTGCCGAACGGGGGTAGTATGCGGAAAAGGCAGGCGCCCGTCAAGGAAAGGCCTGGCAGGCCCTGGAAGGCCTTCAGGAGGCCCTGGTTGACGAGAGGACGTCACGCAGACGCTTCTGCCAACCGTAAATGCGCTTGCGGCGGTGGGTCAGCCAAACGCGCCAGGGAATCCGGACGCCGACGTTCAAGCTCTTTTGCCAGGTGCGATCGATCCAAGTCCGTTCAGCTTGGAGACGTGGGGCGAAGACTTCGTCGAAGGCTTGGAACGGGTCGTCTCCCAGCGTGGTTGGCTGATATGATCTGATCTTCTTTTTGGCAGGGAGTGGCTCGGAAGCGGTTTTTGTCGCTCGAACGGATGGTAGCAGACCACGGACAGTCAACTCGGAACGCAAAACCTCCAAACGATCTTTCGCCTCAGAAGAAAGTCCCTGCTGAGTTTCTTGCCCCACCCAATCATGCCATTCGCGAAGGAGGGTTTCGGCTTCCTGATCGGCGACGTGCAACCGCGTCAGGAGGCGCTTGATGGACTGGTGCGCCTCCTCGAACAGGCGGCGGTCATCCTGGGCCTGGGCAGCCGTCATGCCGAGCAGGCGGGACTGGAGATAGGCGAGCCGGCGTTCGTACGTGCCCATGAGGGCCTGCAGGTCCTGCTGCAATTCTTTTTGCTGCGCAAAGAGCGCGCGCTGCGCCGTGCGTTGCGGAGATTTCGAGCGTCGGAAGAAAGAGCGGAGGGCGGCGAACATACATCAACGGGACACCGGGGCGTTCACGTTCGATTGTAACCGATTAAGGCGTTGGCGGAAAGCGGGGGTCTGCTGCTCCTGGGGAGGAAAGTTCCGTAAGGCGGCCAAGGCTTCGGCCCAGCGCCGCTCTCCTTCGTACCACGTCACGAGAAGGCGTTGCGCCGTCATGAAGAGCGGATCTTGTGAGCCGATCCGCTGGGCGAGCGTAATGGCATCGGCGCGGCGTTCGGCGGCGGCCAGGACCGTGGCATATTCAAGCGTGAGATCGGCCCGGCGCGGCTCCTCCTTCCACAAGGCTTCGAACAAGGGAACGGCCCCGGCGACATCGCCGGAACGGGCGAGGGTGAGCGCGTAGGCATACTGCATGGAACGGTCGTCGGCGCGGCGCTCGAGGGCGCGACGGAACCATTGGGCCGCGAGGCGAAACTGTTCGAGGCGGGATTCGTTGAGCGCCGTCGCCTGGGCCGGCTCGGCCTCCTTGAGCCGCTTTTCCAGAGCGGAAGCACGCAGCAAGAACACTTGGGCCATGCCGAGGGGGAAGCCAGGATGGTTTGGCGCGAGCGCGAGACCTTCCTGATAGGCCTGGAGGGCGAATTGGTCGGCGCCATCCGTGACGGGAATGAGGGTCAGATACAAGCGGCCGCGGGCCAACCAAAGGGACGGATCGCGCGGCCAGCGGGCGTTGGCAGCCTTTTGTCGGTCGATCACCTCGGCCAAGACCCGTTGAAACGCGTCTGGATCGCGGACGCCGGCACGGATCTGCTCGTCGATCCAGGCGGCATCCGCCTCGGCGCGCGCAAAGGCGTTGTCAACGAGCCAGGGCGCGCGTTCGGCGGCAAGACGACCGTATTCGCGCCGCTCCTCGGAAATGGACGCCCGCTTGAGGAGACGGAGGGCTGCATCGGCACGGACCCGTTGGATCGCAAACGGCAGGAGGATCGCCAAGACAAGGGGGAAAACGACCATCATCGCCTGCCAGGGCAACGAGGAATCCTCTCTCGCTTCTGAACGACGAGCGAACAAGACGCCGGCCGCGACGAAGATCCAAACCAGGGTCCAGCCGTGCGGTTGCATCAGGAACAGGCTGATGAGGGCAAACCACAGACCGATAGCGAGCGGGAGACGGTCTTCGTCCTCACGGGCGGCAATGATCGTTTGAAATCCCGCTAGCGCGAGAAACAGGAGCCAGATCACACCGCCGAAGAGGCCTTGTTGCAATAAAAGGGTCCACCAGAAGGCACCACCGACATCGAAGCGGATGGCGAACAACGAACCAACGTTCAACGCGAGCGGACGGACCAGCTCAAAGGCGGCGGACCATTGGCCGAGACCCGAACCGAAGAGCATCCCGCCCCGCGACCAGGTCACCTGTACGACCCGCCAGCTTTCTGCCGGAGATAGGGCCGCCAGCATCGGCAAGTCGATCGGCTTTGGGATCGGCAGAAGAAGACCGCAGACGACCAGGAACACCGCAACCAAGACACCACCGAGCGCGGAACTGCGTTCACGTAATGCAACCCGATTCACGAACGCCAACAAGCTAAGGCCGAGCAAAAGCGCAATCCAGATGAGCGTCTGGTCGACGATGACAAGATAGGTTCCGCCAGCAAGCAAGAACAGTCCGCGAAGGAATTGCTCCAACCGTGAAACGCTGACCTGGCCCATCACGTATTGGGCGAGCGTCGCCAACCCTAAAGCAGCCACTAGCCAGGCCAGAGCCCATTCATTACCGACGGGCGTGAAGAGACGTGCAGCCGCCCCGCCAGGAGACAGGTCAATGATCCCGAAGCGCTGCAACAGAGCGCTTGCAGTCACACCAAGGCTAACCAGATGAGCTGATAGAATAGCTGGTTTCCAGCCCAGGCTTCGCAGAATCCCCGCGAAAAAACAGGCTGTAAGGGCGACGATCCACAGGAATAGCGACATCGAGATGGAACCGGCGATCCCAAAGGCGGCCAACCAGCGATCTGGAGAGATCGCCCACGATAGTACGGCGGAAGCCAGGACAAGACCCAACGAAACCAAGATCGCCCACGAAAACGGGCGGCGGCTGGAGGCACGCGTGGACGCAAGAAAGAGCGGTGGGGCGGTCATGACGAGCACGACCCCGAACAAGACTTGCTTCAGGGACTCATACGGATCCAGCAAGCCATTCCACCAAAGGACACTCGTCGCAAGCAGACCATACCAAAAGATTCCGCCTGCCCAACGGAGCCAGGGATCCGATGCCTCGCGAGCTTGTAGGCGGGCCGCCTGACCGAACGAAGGGGTGCTCATATCCATAGGATACGGTGTTATTCAGCAAAAACAAAGACACGCCCCCACCGAACCGCCCCCTGGATGGGCACCCATCTAACGAAAAAATGCGCTTACATGCGCATTTTTTCTCTACGTTGGAAGGATGGCCTCTTCCGTAGACGTGGCGGCCTCAACCGGAATCTCCTCGGGCGCCGTGGCAGACCCATCCGGAGGAACGATCGCCTCAACCGTGGTCGTTCCCGGTGGTTCCGGCTCGTCAGCCGGTGGCTCCGCTCCTGGTTCCGGCTCTTCTGCCTGCTCTTCTGCCTCTGATTCCGCAGGCACGGGCAGTTCCTCAATTGGAGCTGCCGGGGAAGGCGTCGTCGCGGCCGCAGGCGGATCGGTATCACCGACCCCTACCGGGAAATTCACGTGTCCCGTGAAAGGGTCAACCATGAAGACACGTCCGCTTGAGAACGAGACCGGCGCCTCATCGGCGGTTTCGGTGGCCGTCCAGGCAAACCGGGCGTTGTGGCCGATCACCCCACCCAAGACGACATCGAACCCTTCCGACGTGACCCGCTCGATCCACCAGCCGCGCTCCATCTGTGAATAGGGGGTGAGCTGCAGGTGCGGATAGCGGACGAAGCCTGGGAGCGCGACATGGACCCTGGTCTTTCCTGGGGTGATTTCGGCAAATCCTTGCGCCGCCTTTTCGCTGACACTGGCATTGACGCCCGTACGGGCGTTCGTACCGCCCCACCAGGTCGGATTCACAAAGACTTCGATGCTGCCGACATCCGAACCGCTGTACCCTTCCAGAGCCAGACCAACGATCGGTCCGGGACGCGTTGCCTTCACGGCCACCCCGGGAATCGTGGACGGTGCCAGTGGGTCGCCCGCCTCAATCGCGCCATTGATGGTGGAGACGTTCGTCGGGACGCGGCCAGCGAGAGCAATCGGATATGCCCCCTCCTGTGGGCGACCGGCAATAAATCCTGGCTTGGTTGAGACGATCCCAACGGGAAGGTCGGTCGCATTCAACGAACGCTGTACGTAGAGACGCTCGCCACGCTGTACGACAACGACATCTCCGGGCTTCAGGGCATCTGGCGACTGGTAGCGTTCTGCGTAGTCATACCCGCTTTGTGATTGCCAGCCGTCGGCATTCGTTGAGATGTAGGGACTTCCGGCCACAGAATCATCGACGAAAATGTAGCTTTGGCGCTGAGATCGGCCGCGTGCGGACGGATATAGCTTGCCAGCAAGGGCCAGATCACCCGCTAAGGTAAGCGAGCCGCCCTGGTCTAGCGAAAAGATTGTTGATGAGCCCGTCCCCTCCGTAATACTCAGTGCCGATCGGGTCGCGGATTGGACATCGTTATACAGACGGAATTCACTGGCGACCGAACGGGCCCCATCCCAAGCGCTGCCTCGGAACGAAAGAGCGTGGGAAGACTGGGTCGGCGCGCCCGCATCTGCGACGGCTTGGGCCTGGAACCCGCTATCCTCTCCAAAAACCGTCAGGCTGCCGTCCGCCTGTAATAAGCCGCTTGCATCAAAGCCAGGCTTGATGAAAACCTCGATCATCCCATCCACATCCGCCGCTTCTAGTGCCCTTCCGAGGATCATGCCGGCACGGGTCGCCTTCATCCCGATCCCCGGACGGTTAGACGACGTGATGGCATCTCCCGGGCGGATGACACCGTTTGTGACGGTCACCTTAATCGGCACGCGTCCGCTCAACACGACCGGTGCATCCCCTCCCGAACCAAGCAAGAAACCCGGCTTCGTCGAAACGGCCCCCGAAATGCGCTGGTCATAGGAAACGCCAGGACTCTTCTTCATGCGCATCGGCTGATCTGGATCGATGATCAGGATATCGCCAGGCTCCGCCTCGCCACTGATCGAATACAATTCCGCCAAGTCGAAGGCTGCCGAACCAATGGCGTCGTCGGTGACCAAGCTGTAAAGCGTCCCCCCGAAGGTGGGACACTTCGCTGCATTCGCAGAATTATCAATACAGACCCCATTTACTGAGTTAAATGAGTCATATCCGATCACCGAAACATAGTCCGCCGTACCTGTCGCGTACTGGTTTCCAACGAGCAACTTATCAATGTACGCCCCCCAAGCCTGACCAGTGGCACCGTTGCTGCCCGTATTCGTAATGTGAACCGTCGGATCGCTGTTCGTATTCGTGACAGCGACCATCTTCGATGTCGTCACCGTACCGAGAAAGGCGTTATAACGATACTCGCTCGTTCCAAGCGTGATCGCCTTATCCGCATCGGGACGCATTACCCCCGTCCCGGAATACGTAACGATCTCGTTCGGCGCACCAAAGCTAAGCGTGTTATCAACATCCACGTACGCTGCTCCCCCACGTCCATGGATGGCGATGTCCAAGCTAGAGGTCACGAAATATCCCGATGTCGTCTCAATATACTGATCCGCATAAAATGTCCGTCCGCCCACATACATCCCTAGACGGGAAGTGACACTCGATGCGACGCCGAGGTCACTCGCAACCATTACATCACCCCCATTCATGGAAAAGGTCGAGGGAATGGAGCCATCCTGACTCGCTCCACCAAGCAAGACATTTCCTAATATCGTCGACGACGTCGAGGGCGCATTTACATAAAGACGGCCCGTGGAGGTCACGGTCCCATCGCGCCCGATGGAGAAAACGGTTGCCGCCGCGCTGTTCACGGCCCGGAAGAGATAGTCATTAGTGTCGCTTGTCCCCTCGGATTGCACCAAGAGAGCCGTTCGCGTCCCCGTCGCCGCCGAGGTTTCCGTTTGATGGATCGTGAACAGTGACTGCCCACCATAAGCGGTGCTTGAAGCAGACATTCCCTGCAGCTGAAGCGCATTATCCGCCAAAAACGCTTGAGGAGCAGACGTCAATCGACGACGCGGGCTCATTTCCCCATCCGAATCGACGGTGATACCCAAGTAGAGCGTCGACTGATTCCAATCAACCGTCGAGAGCGTGTTCTGCCCCCCTATCACATCCCCTAGATTTACCGTGAATCCGCCATTGACCACCGACACCGAAATCGCCGTCGG
>CAZURG010000025.1:0-17285 GCA_964623645.1 uncultured Gammaproteobacteria bacterium
GAGCGAATTGATGAATACAGGAGGATGGATGATGCGATAAAGATGCTTCAGCATACGCTTTCGAAGAGATGCGAAAAAGGTTATAAGATGATTTTTGTTGCGCAAAACCACCCTCTTCGTTCATGGCTAAACGAGGAAGGAATTGGTCTGACCGTGCTCGGCCAGAATAATGAAAGGACCTCTGTTGCGGATACTCACCCGCGGGAATAGCCTCTCAGCACATCGGGGTTGGGCCTGCCATGTATGGCGATTTTTCGGTATAGGTGCTGGGTTGAATTTCGCTAGCGCCAACCCCCGAGGATGTGTTGTGAGTGATTGTGTGTTTGTAGGTAGACGATTGATTCGCATAGAAGGTGTCTCGAGGTCGAGATGTGGGACATCCTTGTCCACATCGATGGCGTGAGGTTGTGATTGTCTTTGAGAAATGTGTTGGAATGTCAGACTTGAATCCTGGATGTTGTCGAGGATGAGTTTCAACTTGGCGCAAAACGATCCACCGTTGCGAGAAGTTGTTGAAGGTAGGGAGTGGCTAGGAACATATTTGACTGAAATGTGACAGTTTCATTTCAGAAAGAAACGTTTCCGTGCGAGTAGCTCTCTTCTTCGACGGTAAGAATTTCTACAGCGCCTGGCGCGACCAGACGAACCGTCAGCCCCTCGACTTCGTGAAGCTCTCCCACTGGCTCGTCGCTGAAGCTGGTGGTTCCCGCCTCTGGGCCGCCCACTACTACACAGGCATCGAGAGTGGCGCCGAGGCCGACTCTCCCGGCCAGCAAAGCCTCTCCCGCTTCCTCGACTGGCTCGACGAGGAACCTGGCTACTTCGTCCAACGCCTACCCCGCCGGGTCCGCTCCCTCACCTGCGACCACTGCAACGAAGCCGTGCGGTACACGGAGGAGAAGGAGGTCGACACGACCCTCGTCGCCGACCTCGTCCGCCTCGCCGCCATCGACGCCTACGACATCGCGGTGCTCATCTCGGGCGACGGGGACTTCGCCTCTGCGCTCGAAGCAGCTCGCGCCCTCGGCAAGCAGACCTACATCGCGACCTGGGGCAAGGCCGGGCTCTCGAGCCGCCTTCGTCGCGCCGCCTACCACCACCTCGACCTCCTCGACGGGCTCCCCATCTTCGGGAAGGACTTCGCTCCACCCCGCCCCGCTCCACGTCTCGACCCCACGCCGCCCGTGGTGGTCGCGCCATCACTCCCGACTCCGGCTTCCGCTCTGGCACCCATCGGCGCCCAGGAACTCGACGCCGAGCTCCCCGAGCACCTCGCCCACTTCCTCGACGAACTCCGCCGGGCGGAGGGACACTTCCGCGATCGCGGGGGTTACCTGGGCGCCAACTACTTCGTGACCCGTTGGGTCTCGGACTACCTCCCGCCCTCTCTCGATACCCGCCGCGAGTACCTCACGACGCTTGAATCTCTCGGTCGTCTCGAAGTGTATGAGACGGAGAGTGGGGATCGAGCAATTCGTACGAAATAGTTGAGCGCCGGACTTTTGAGAAACCGGTTTCATCGTTCTGTGCGTAGTGGTACTCTGTGATTGTACGAGGTGCCAACGATGCCGATGGTCGGCATGAATTGTTGCCTTGATACATATGAAAGGTCAGTAAAATGGTTAACAGAAATCAGCTTTGGACTTCAGTTTTCACTTCTCATTTCAATAAGCACTTCTTTCGCTCGGAGGCAAAGACGTTTGCGATTGCTGCGAAGGCGACGGGATTTGTTGCTTCATTTTCATCCTCAGCTAGCGTAGTGAACTTCTTCTGGTTCCGTAGCCATCAATTCGTGCTAATGACTTTCTTGCTGCTTGCGGCAATTGTATCCGTGGCCAATACGATCCTTGACTTCAAGGAAAAGGCAGCAAAAGCTGCGGCCGCAGCAGCAACTTGGACTGAAGTTGCCGATGAAGGAGATAAGTTGTGGTGGCTCCAGCTGAACTCGGAGGAAGACGTAGAAGATGTCCCGGAAGTTAAGGCGAAAGATGTGGAGAAGCTTTTGGAGCGAATCCGCAAGACCGAGGCCGAGACAATTCATTGGTATGAACGTGATTCCGTAAGGCGCACTGCTCAACGAGACGCCGAAGAGGAACTTCAGTCCCTATTCCCTCCACGCTCTACGAGCTAGTCCAGGAGAAGATCGTGAGCAATCCCCCGGGGCAACCGAAGAATCCAAGAGTTCCGGATCAGATTCGCCAAGACGGACCAAACACCAAGATCCCCTTCGCGAAGCCCCTGTACATCCCCCCAGCACCTCCACCGCCTCCACCAAAACCGAAACAGTAGGTCTCGGCGCTGAGCCATCTATCGCAAACGCCCCTCAGTTTCTGAGGGGCGCTGCGGCAGGTTTCGGCTGTGCACGGGTTGGCCAAAATGAATCGGTTGAGATGGGGTCGGATCGAGTCGTACGTTCTTCCGCCGCCCTGAGAATTCGCAGAGCAGAGCCAAGAATCAGACTCGGATCGGTTCGGGTCGAGTGACGGGGATCTCGTTTCGATCCCCGGGGGTGATGGTGAAGGCGATTCGCGTCCAGTGCGGGTGATCCGAATCCCCTGCGCCCGGTCCATGGATGCCCGCGACCCGGACGCGCCTCCCGAAGGTGCTCGGATAGGCGTATTTCAGCTCCATCCAAGCTGCGTCGAGCTGCTTCTTGGCGAAGAAGGTTGTGACATCGATGAGCATCCGGATGAACTTGAGCATGTTGGCTCCCCTTTGCATTCTCCCATGATCGATGGCTTATCCTAATAGGGAACGCCGCTTTTGTCAATGCCCTAGACGTGGGCCGCTCACCCCTAGCCAACCCATTTTTTTCTTGATAGGTTAGCCTTATTCCTCCCTATGTCCCATCGCCCCATCCACGATCTCGAGGCCCGCTGGCAAGCCCAGTGGGAGCTTGATGGTGTCTATCGTGCCGGCCGCCGTCCTGAAGCGGAACCGTTTTTTGGCCTGGTTGAGTTTCCGTTTCCGTCTGGAGATGGTCTGCATGTCGGCCACGTGCGTCCATACGTTGCGCTCGATGCCTTCACGCGTCGTCAGCGCATGATGGGAAAGGATGTCCTCTATCCGATCGGTTGGGACGCCTTCGGCCTGCCTACGGAAAACTATGCGTTGAAGCATAAGATCGCGCCAAGCGTGGCGACGGCCAAGAACGTGGCTAACTTCACTCGCCAGTTCAAATCGCTCGGCATCGGCTATGACTGGTCTCGTGAGATCAATACCACGGACCCCGCCTACTACAAATGGACCCAGTGGCAATTCCTCCAGTTCGTGAAGCGTGGGATGGCATATAAGGCGGCGTCGACCATCAATTGGTGCCCGAAATGCAAGATCGGCCTCGCCAATGAGGAGGCTCAAGGCGGCGTCTGTGAGCGTTGTGGCAGTCCTGTCGAAAAACGGGAGAAGTCCCAATGGATGATCCGGATCACGTCGTACGCGGAACGCCTGTTGAAGGATCTCGATGGCGTCGACTACCTCGACAAGGTCAAGGCGCAGCAGCGGAACTGGATCGGCAAGAGCGCGGGGGCGCACGTCTCGTTCCCGTTGCGCGTTCCGGGCCAGGAAGGGGCCAGCCATGCCGTTACCGTCTTCACGACCCGTCCCGATACGATCTTCGGCGTCACGTTTTTGCTGATCTCCCCTGAACTCACGAAGCGTTGGATTGAGATCGGCTGGCAAGCTCCGGAAGCCGTGAAGGCATATGTTTCCGCGGCTCTTTCGCGCGCCGAAACCGAGCGCTCCGCCGAAGGGAAAGAGAAGACCGGCGTCGAGACCGGTATTTTGGCGGTGAGTCCGGTCGACGGCCGTGAGGTCCCGGTTTGGGTCGCGGATTATGTGTTGGGAAATTATGGTACGGGGGCGGTGATGGCCGTTCCTGGCCATGATGAGCGTGATTTTGCGTTCGCTACCGCCTTTGGGTTACCCATCACCTACGTCGTCGCCCCGAAACGTCTCGATAAGAAAAATCCCCCGGTTGAGGGAAAAAAGAGCGTCGAGCGGCAGACGGTCCAGGCGATCATCCGCGATCCGCGGACCGGAAAGATCCTGTGCCTGAAATGGAAAGAGCATCCGTGGACGACCTTTGTGATGGGTGGGGTGGAGGCGGGTGAGGATCTCGTCGAAGCGGCTCGCCGCGAGATCCGTGAGGAGACGGGGTATACGAACCCGACGTTCCGACGCGTGTTGGGCGGTCCCGTCCATGCGGAATATTTTGCCGCCCATAAGGACGAGAATCGGGTCGCCTATGCGACGGCCCTCCTGTTTGACCTGGAGGATGACGCGCGTGATGAAGTCGCTCCCCAAGAGCTCGCCCAGCATGAGCCTGTTTGGATTGACCAGAAGGAGCTGACGCCCGCCGCGATGAACTGCTCGGAGCTCGACGTCTGGCTGCCGCGCCTCGCGGATCCTGCGAACGATGTCATGGAAGAGGAGGGGATCGCCATCAATTCTGGCTGGCTCACGGGCTTGCCGACCTGGAAGGCAAAAGAGGACATGTTGTCTTGGTTGGAAGAAAAAACGATCGGCACGCGTGCCACGACCTATAAGCTGCGCGATTGGGTGTTCTCACGTCAGCGCTATTGGGGTGAGCCGATCCCGCTCGTGCATTGTCCGGCGTGTGCGGCAAAGAAGCAGAAAGTCCTGCTCGTGCACGGATATGCCAGTGGGGCCGACAAGAATTGGTTCCCTTGGATGAAGGCGCGTCTGGAAGCGGCGGGTTTCGAAGTCCTTGCTCCAACCTTGCCGGACCCGAAGCATCCCGACTTTTCCGCGTGGATGGAGGCGTTGGCGCCACTAGTCGCCCAATTGGGTTTGCAGGACGTGGTCGTGGCCCATAGCATGGGGGGGAAGGCGGCCGTGCATGCGCTTGCGAAAGGGAAGATCCGCGTCGGTCACCTGATCCTCATCGCCTCAAGCGTATTCGTTCCCGTGGAAGCGCGCGATTGGGAACGGTTAGCGCTGCTGTGGCCTGGCATGGACGTCGCGGCCGTGAAGGCGTTCTGGTCTGCGGAACCGCTGCCCACGGATCTGGCCGCGCTTGCCGAAGACTGCCAGTTCATCGCCTCAGCGGATGATCCGCTCGTCCCGGCCGTGAGCCTGGAGGGGATTCCGGACGGGTGGTTCCGCCAGGTCTGGGATGGGTTTGGGCATTTCCAGGGGCGAGAATATCCGGAGCTTTTGGAGCGCGTTCTCGCGACGCAGCATCGCGGGTGGATGCCGCTGCCGGAATCAAGCTTGCCGCTTACCCTGCCACCGATCGAGGCGTACGAGCCCTCCGAAACCGGCGAATCGCCGCTCGCGAGCATCGAAGCGTGGGTGAAGACAACCTGTCCCACCTGTGGCGGCCCCGCGACGCGCGAGACCGACACGATGCCTAACTGGGCCGGATCGAGCTGGTATTTCCTCCGCTATACCGATCCTCAGAATGACCAGCAGCTCGCCTCACCGGAAGCCCTGAAACGCTGGATGCCGGTCGACCTGTATGACGGGGGCATGGAGCATACGACCTTGCACCTCCTGTATTCGCGCTTCTGGCATAAGTTCTTGTGGGACGTGGGAATCCTGCCGCGTGAAATCGGTTCGGAACCGTATCAGACGCGGCGTTCCCACGGCCTCGTGCTCGCGGCCGGCGGGGAGAAAATGTCGAAATCCAAAGGGAACGTCGTGAATCCGGATGACGTGGTCGCGCAATATGGGGCCGATGTGTTGCGTGTCTACGAGCTCTTCATGGGTCCGTTCGACCAGCCGGTGCCATGGGATACGAATGGGATCGAAGGCGTGCGCAAGTTCCTGGATCGTGTCTGGAACGTGTATGAGATGGAGGCGCGGCCGGAAGAGACATCGGAACTCCGCACGCTGTACCACCAGACCGTCAAGAAACTGACGGAGGGGATCGATGGGCTGCAGTTCAATACGTGCGTTTCGCAACTCATGATCCTCACGAACGCGTTCCAGGACGCGGGTGGCGTTCCGGCGACGCAGCGTGCCGGGTTCCTGCAGATCCTTGCTCCGCTCGCGCCGCACTTGGCAGAAGAGATATGGCATAAGGAAGGGAACGCGGACACGGTCCACCTTTCTGCCTGGCCAGCGTTCGAAATGAGTGCCTTGCAGGCGGATACGTATGAACTCGTCGTTCAGGTGAACGGGAAGGTACGCGCAAAAATCCCTGTATCAAGGGAAATTGAGGAAGGGGCGGCGAAAGAACGGGCGCTGAATGACGAAAATGTTCGTCGGTATCTGGAGGGGAAGGCGGTTCAGAAGGTGGTATTCGTGAAGGGGAGATTGCTGAACCTGATTGCATAAAGAAACCGCTGCCATGGGCAGCGGTTTCTTTAATTTGGTACCTTGGTCCTTGAGGCGTCCACTGCCTGGCCCATGAGTTTGAAGGCGTCCGTACGCAGGTCAGAGATGAGGTACGTCATGCGCTCGAGGGAGGTTTCGCTGGCCTCAACCTGCCAGCGCAGGGATTCGTTTCGCGTTTTGTCGGTTTGGACCCGTTCCCTCATCCGATTCTTTCTCACGTTGCATGCGTCAGACATCTTTAACGCCGATTGTATATACATGTGGGCTCGATCCGTATCGCCTCCGTCGATGCACGCGGCGGCAAGGGCACAGTCGAGGACGCCGCGTTTATACGAGCGCTTAAGCGCGTCAAGGTCGGCTTCGGTCTCGGAGGCGAGGAGGACGGTTTCCGGGATCTGGGAGGCGAGTTTTGTGAATTCCCGGGAGGCGTCTCGTTTTGCGAGCCAGAATGCTTGATGAGGGTCTCCCGAACGAGGGGCATAAGTTTTGTTCACGAAAGCATCCTCGTGCGCGCGGGCGCGCTGGAGGGAGTCCAACTCGTTTTTCCCTTCGCGGGTTAGGCTTTCCGTGTCTGAAAGAATCTGTGCGGCATCTCCTTCGCTGAGCCCTAATCCGTACAGGTGACGGTTCGCCTGTTCTCGTCGCGCCTCGACGAGCTGACGGAGGGCTTCGTGATTGCGGGCTGACTCGGTTCTTGGAAGGGGAGGTGGTTGCCGAGGTCCGCTGTAAAAGGGCGAGAGCATATAGCTGTCCTTCAGTATACTGAAAAGAAGGTCGCGTGTGAACGTAGCTGGAGAAGAACAAAAAAATCCTCGAATTTAGCGAGGAGGGAGCGTTATGCGTCGGCCGGGTTCGAGCTCGTCGGCGCGTGGTTGGTGCGCGACGGTCTGGATGTAGCGTCCGAGCCTTCCGCCGTGGCGGGTGACCGTGATGGTCCGGCCGTCGGGCGTGCGGACGCGGGCGCGGGTCAGGAGGACGCCGGGTTGGACCCAGCCGGTCGTGCGTGAGAGGACGAGGCCGTGCGCTTCGCGTTCCACCTTGGGAGAGGGTTGGAGGAGGGGGAGGACGAGCAGAAGGGCGAGCGCCGCTCCGGTCCGTGGACGTGTTATCACCAGATAGGCGAAACTGAGGAGGGCGGTCGTCAGGGCGATGACGACGATCGTACGTTCGTGAGGGGTGAAGCGGAGCCGCTCCCAGAAGTCTGGTTGGGGTTGCCGCGGGTCGTAGACGGCCGCGATGGAGGCGCGGTCGACCGTGTCGAGCTCGCGCTTGTCGGTCTCGCCGGGGACGGACGAGGGGAACATCGTCGCGTTCGGCGTCACCTCGTCCTCGATGAGGCCGAGAGCGTGGCCGAACTCGTGGGTCAGGGTATTGCGGTAGTCGTGCCAGTCGAGTGGGCTGATGAATGCCGAGAACTCCCCGTAGCGTTCGGCTTCGATGAGGTGAAAGTTGACGCCGTTCAGGCGGATGTCGGTATCGATGATGCGACCGGTTGCGGCTTCCCGAGTTACGTGGCAAAGGGCGAGCGGGACCTTGCCGTTCTGTACCCGCCAGGGGAATGCGGTCGATACGTATCGGATCGAGGAGCACCAGTCATCGCCGGCCTCGTCCTCATCGGAGCGACAGGCGCCTTCCACGAACCGGATGCGAGGGACGTGTGGCAGTGCCCAGGCATTTCCAGCCGACTCCACGACAGTGCGCGTGTCCAGGAGACCGGGCGCGCGGTGCATCGATGGGTCGATGTGGAACGTGATGACAGGCTCGTACCAGCGGACCATGTGCCCATTATCGAGGGGCCGGACCGAGTGTGCGTACAGAGAAGGGCTCTCGTAGAGGAGGACGAATAGGCTGACGCTTAGCAAAGCGATGCAGGCACGCATGCAGGCCTCCGTTTTTGGTTGATTTTTCGTCAGGACGTGACGCCTTAGGATAGCAGGGCGCCTCCGTTTCGTCAAACGAAGAGGGTCTGTCGGGATCCGTCATTATAGGGAAGGGATGGAGAAGGCCGTGAGGAGCAACAGCATTCCTCTCACGCGCTTGGCGCGCAGGAATCGTTTTTACACCACGCGTAACATGCTATACTGCCCACATGAAGAAGCTCTTCTTTTCTTTGAAGTCCCGGCTCAGTGGGTTCCGGGTGCGTTGGGCGGGACGGGCGGCCGTCGCGGGCCTGCTTACCATCTCGCTGATGGGCGCGGGTTGCACGAAGCTAGTTGACCAGCAGACGCAAGAACTGGCCGGGCCGCTTACTCTGAACATGTGGGGCGTGATCGATGATACGGACGTGTATTACGATGCCATGCGCGCGTATCAGGCCCAGTATCCGAACGTCCAGATCAATTTTCGGCGCCTGAGCCTCGCCGACTATGAAGGCGAACTCCTGAACGCTATGGCGGAAGACCGCGGGCCGGACGTGTTCCTGATCCACCATGATTGGACAAACAAGTACCTCCCGAAGATGTCGGCGATGCCGACGTCCGTGACGGTTGCGCAACGGACTGAGCAGGGGACCATCAAGAAAGAAGTTGTCTGGAATACGGTCACGCTCCCCCTGATGACGAACCGCGAATTCCGGGACCAGTTCGTCGATACGATTGCGCGGGATACGATCCGCCAGGTTGATGTCTCCACGAACCCGTCGGCGCCCGATTATCGTGAACGGATCGTGGGGGTGCCGACGTTCATCGACACGATGGGCCTGTACTACAACCGTTCCCTCCTGAATTTGGCGGGCATCGCCTTGCCGCCGGAGACGTGGGAGGACTTTCAGGGAGACGTCCGTAAGCTGACCAAGCTGGATGCCCGCGAACCGGCCAAGATCCTGCAATCCGGCGGGGCGTTGGGGTTGGGGACGAGCGTCGAGCGTAGTCCAGACCTGCTCGCGGCCCTCATGATGCAGAACGGGGCGGTGATGGCGAACGCGTTAGGCACGCCCACGTTCCATCAGACGCCGGATGACCTGCCGGCGGCCGCGGAGCCGCCTGCCGCGGGCGCGATCCGGTTCTATACGGACTTCGCGGATCCCACGAAAGACGTGTACACCTGGAATGCCGAGCTGGGGAATTCACTGGAGGCCTTCATTCAAGGAAAGACCGCGTTCTTCTTCGGCTATGCGTACCAACAGGACCTGATCAAGGCGCGGGCGCCGCAGCTGAACCTAGGAGTCACGAAACTGCCGCAGATTTCAGGACGCCCGCAAAAAAACATCGCGAACTATTGGTTCTGGACGGTGTCCAAGCGGTCGAAGCAGCAAGCCCATGCCTGGAACTTCCTAAACTTCTTAGCCCAACGCGAACAGCAGGAGACGATCTCCGCCTTGGCTAAGCGTCCGTCACCACGCCGTGACGTGCTGGCGGAGCAGTTGCGAAACGAGTCGATCGGCGTGTTCGCGTCACAGGTACTGACGTCTCTGACGTGGTACCAGGGGCGTGATCCACGGGCGATGGAACAGGCCTTCATGACGCTCATGGATCGAGTGGCGCGGAAAGAGCTGAATCTAGATGATGCGGTCCGTTTCGCTGTCGATCAGGTGATGCAGACCTATTAGCGAAAAAAACAAAAAGAGAACGTGGCCATGGCCACGTTCTTTTATCGTTTGGGAGGCATCCCGATCGGGATCGGGATGGAGCTTGTATGTCCCGCCTCGGGCCTCATGGGAGATGGGGCGCGAGGTGGGCCTCCGATCACGGGCGGAGGGCCCGGATCGGAGGGAGGGGGTCAGAAGGGGAGCAGGCCGGTAGCGATGAGGCGGCGGACCGGACGGAGGCGCGTATTCGCGCAGGTGGCGACATAGGCGGCGAAGTCCACCTCGCTTGAGAGGTGGGGCGGCAGGCGGACGCCCAGTCGCTGCGCGTGTTGGCGCAGGATCTGGTCGATCACCCAAAAGGCCGGCAGATCCCCGGCATCCGTGAGTTCACTGCCGCGGTTGACCGTGTCTCGGACATGTTCGGCCAGTTCCGGCATTTCACATGCGCAGAACTTCTCCAGCTTCTCGAGCACGGCGAGGACGCGCCTCTCTGTGACGGGCCCGTTCTCGATGGCCGTCAGCTCCAAGGCTTCGCGGACCTTGGGGATGAACTTCCAGGCCCAGATTTCTCCCGCGCACGCGGGGCAGCCACGATCGTGCCGACCGATGAGCCCGCCGAGCCCGCACGGCCAGTTTGGCTGATTTTCGATCGGGTGAAGGGCCTTCGCTTGGCCGGACGAGAGACGCAGGACGTAACGCGCCGCGTTCAGGAAGTGGGCCGGTTTATCTTGGAAAATCGTTCTCATCTGTTTGCCTTTCCGGGTCGAAACCCGTCTCTCACGTGTTCTCTCACACGGGAAAAACCGATTCCGAGTGCTTTTGTCGCCGCTCGCGTTGATTCCACCTCGATGATCGTACAAGACCATCATCCGGGTGGGGCCCCGACGAGATGCCGTCGGGGCAGGCTCGCGAGCGGCGAGCGTTACTTGTGGCGGAGCTCGCTCGCGACGACGAGAAGCGAGATCTGGTAGGACCGATAGGCTGCCGCGCAGGCACGACAGAGGTTCGCCTCGGGCCTCAGTTTCGCGCACGCCTCGCAAAGAGCGGGCGGCCTGACGAGTTCAGAGACGTGCCGGATCCCCGAGGTCTTCGGAGGGACGGACGGCTCTTCGGAGATCGACGCATCTTCCTCACCGGACCGAACCAATCTGAGAGACATGTTTAAAGCGTCTCTTTTCTCGGAATTCCTGGTTGGAGGGACTCCGCCTCGAAGATGGTATGCCATCACCGGGGTGGGGTTCTTCCAACGGGGATTGTCGGTGAGGTCTCGCGTTGCTTAAGCCAGCCGTGGCGAACTCTCCCAGTTTGGACCTTCTCGTTATTTTTCGCAAGCGCAGAAGCATTCCCTTGAATTTCCCTTCATTGAGGGAAAAACGGGCTCCTTTCTCTGGCGCCTTCCGGGGAAAGCGGCGGAGAAAGAGGCTCCTCCAGTCGCCGGGCGACGGGAGGAGCGAGGGTCTTCAGTGGAGGTACCGATCGTGATGCGCGAGATACAGGCTACGGATCGCGTCGTCGATCTGGTACTCCCGCACGCGCTCGTTGTGTCGGACGATGCGCTCCAGGAACTTGTCCGCGAGGAACAGGGCTCGGGTCAGCACGAGGAGCTGGAAGGCCGGGCCCGTCTCGCGTTCGTAGGCTTCGGGGAACAGGGTCTCGTTCCAGACCGAGGCTCGGCTTTGCCGGAGGCGGTCGTCGGTCTGGGGGTTGCTGGGCTCCATCCTGTTCGCGAGCACCTTCAACCGCTTCCAGAGCCCCTCCTTGAGGAGGGGGATCGGAGCGTAGAGCTTGTACCGCTCGGAGAGCGGACGGTTGAGGATCGCGAACGGGATGGGCATGAGCGGTTTCACGAATACCGACTTCAGGGTCTTCATGCCCAGATAGGGCTCCAAGAGCGCGTTGTCGCGGATCTTGGCGATGCTGTCGGGCCGATCGCCCTTCGCGTGGAGCTCTTCCGCGTAGACCTCCTCGAGGGGGTCCTGGGAGGTCATGAGGCTCTCCTCCCATTCGAGCGAGCGGCCGTACAGCGCCCAGACTTCCTCCTCGTTGATGGCGTCCTCGGTTGCCTGGCGCCGGGCTTCCTCGCGTTCGAGGCGCACGATGGGATCTTCCCGGAAGAAGTCCAGTCCGTCGTTCCAGTCCAGCCAGCGCTCTGCGTTCTGGCGCAGGGAGCGAACGTAGCGCTGCTCGATCACCCGCTCGCGCGCGGTGCCGGTGTGGCGGCGGCGGGAACGGTGATCGGTCAGATCCCGCCAGCACCGGTGCTTGAGCCGCGTCGTCTCGAGATCGTGCGCGTGCGTTTCTGCGCGCTCGTCCTCGTCGATGGGGTCGAACTTCGGTCCGTCCCCGCGGGTCTCGAGGGTCTGCGCGTCGCGGGCGGGCGGGAACGGGCGCGTCCACTTCATCCACGAGCGGGGGATCCAGAACGTGACTTCCGAGGGGGATCCGTGGGTATGCTTGTGCGTGGCGTGGATCTCGCCGGAAACCGTAACGGCCCCGTTCCAGGCCTTCGAGAGCTGCGCCAGCTCGTTGTCCCAGGAGGTGCCCTGGGTGCGGATCCACTTGGTCTGAGGCTTCATGTTCATGTATCGAACAGGGACCTCGTCGTGCCCCGGAACCCAGACTTCCATCGTCTCCTCGATGGTGACCACGATGTGGTTGCGTTCGTTCCACGTCGCGCGGGCCACGAAGGTCGAGCGTCCGAAGGTGGCCCAGCTCTGCGTCTTCCCGTTCACGGTCTCGCGGTACGTGTATTCCGAGTCCGTCCTGATGGGGTAGAGCGCGGACCGAGCCGTGATGATCCCGCGCGGCGGGTTGTCGTAGTCGCGCCGCGCCTCGGCCGTCTTGCGGACGGTCTTGGGACGGAAGGGCTTGGGCGCCTCGGGCGCGTCGCGCTTGATGGCGGTCGGCGCGTGATCGAACCCATCCCAGGCGTACTTCACCCAGCTCTCCGGGACCAGGAAGGTCTCCGGAGGCGAGGCGAGGTCGTTCCGATCGTCGATGCGGATCCGCCGATCCTCGTTCGAGGGCGACAGTTGCCGAACGGCGATGTTTACCCGCTCGGTGCGCGTGTCCTTGATGACCGTCGAATGGTCGTACCCGGTGGGCGCGCACACCGTGAGGATATGCACGGATACCACGAGGTAGGGCTCGTCGTGACCTGAATCGACGCCGGTGAGCGAAGCCTGGTACTCGTGCCAGAGGGTCGTCAGGGTCCCGTACCCGTCTTCATCTTTGATGCAAAATCGATGCGCGCTCCCGATCTCGACCTTCTCCGACGTGGCCGTGATGCGATAGGGCACGCAGGTGTGGGCACGGTCGGTGGGGAGGGTCTCGTTCCGGTGTCCGTCCATGATGGTTCGTCCTCTCGTGGGCTGTTTCTGCCCTATGGTTGGGGAGCATTCAAGCGTGTTGCCACGCTCACCTTAGATGCCAGGCTTGCCATCCAAGGTGAGCGCCCCGAGAGCCGGTGAGGGCGCTCGGGAGAGGGGTGCGGCGGTCGACCAACCGATGAGGCTGGCCGACCGCCGGAAAGCATGTCTATCGCGTCCCGTGCCCGATCTTCTCCCATGCCTCGGAGAGGGCGCGTTGGGCGTCCTCATCCTGCAGGTCGAGATTCGGATCCTCGAACTGGGCGGCGAGGACGCGGACCGTGTCCTGTCGGATCCACGGGGCGAGCGCTGCGGCCGGGACGGGGATGCGTACCGGCACGTCGTACGCATAGGGCGAGTATGACGCGATCGCGAGGCGCGGCCGGTAGCGGCTCCTGAACGGTGGCTGGGCGGTCCGGCCCGTTTCCGCCAGCGACTTGAGACCGATGCGTTCGAAGGCGCTCTCGGCTTCACAGGTTGTCCAACCGTCGAGGAGGCAGGCTCCGCCCACTTCCTTGACGTAGCCGATGCCAAGGCATGCCGCCGCGACCGTCAGGGCGGGGATCGGTCCAGGATGGTCGAGCAGGTCGCGGACTTCCAGCTCGACGAGATCGATCTTTGGGGCGGCCATCAGGATGGCCTTGGCTGCTTCGACCTGGTCGAGGAAGATGGCGGCCGTCGCTGCCAGCGGCTCCTTGCCGCTCAGCCTCGCGAGCTCGCGGTCAGCACTCATCTCGGCGACGTGGCGCAGGCAAGCGTTGGGGTCAGCTTGGGTCTGGCCCATCAGGGTGGCGCGCATGTCGTAGCCGACCGCGCCGACCGTCTCGCAGATCGGTTCCAGCCGTTGTCGGATGGCCGTTCCCACGCGCTGTCCCAGGTCGTGCGACCAGTCCAGGAGCTTGATGGCTTCGGGCGAGAGGTTCGTGAGGTGCCTCGCCCAATATGAGAGCTGCCCGATGACCGATCCGCTCAGGGCGTGGCCCTGGAGGCGCTGCATATCCGGCGCGATCACGGTCTCATTGCGTTCCCTGGGGGTGAGGCAGCCGGCGGACGTTCTCGGTCGGCAGCCGACCCAGGCATTGAAGACCTCCGCGGGCGCCGGCATGTCCTCGACCCGACAGGCGTCGTCATGATCGAGCAGCGGACGCGGGGAACGGAGGTCCGCCGCACGATACCAGCGCAGGTCGTCGCTGCCCGTCAGCCGCAGCTGGATTTCGAGCTCGCCCGAGTCCAGGCGCGAGCCGTACGGCATCCCGAGGTCGCCCTCGGGAGTGAGGAGTTCTTCACCTCCCGCAAAGGGGAGGTGTCCCCACTGCCACGCGAGGCCCGCGTCCTCAAGGGCGCGCGCGATCGCGAGCATCTCGCCGCTGAGCGCTCCGAGGATGAAGCGGATGGATGTTTTCACGGCCCTCTCCTTTGTCGTTCCTGTCGTGTTGGCACCTTTCCTTTTCCAGGGAAAATGCCTACGCGAGCGGAAGAAGTGAAATGAACGCTGCTACCGGACCACCCGGCGCATGAGCTGGATGGTCTCGTCGCTGAAGTCCGGCATCTTTCCGAACTTGTGGCGGACGTTGTTGGCGCGTCGCCGCATGTCGTTGAGGCCCATCGAGTGCGGCGTCCCGAGGTTCGTCCGCACGCTGATTGTCGACCCCACGCGGTCAGACGCGCGAGGTCGCTTCGCAGCTTGAGCGAGCGAACGAGCGACTTCTTCGCCCGTGAACAGGTCAACGATCTCTACAGATTCGACCGCCATCCCCAGCCAGAACGGACTGCGGACGCAGGTCGTGCTGCAACAGATCGGTTGTTCGTTCCGCTCTTGGAGCGTTCCCCGACAGCTCGGGCAGACGGTTTCTTGCGCGTTGGCCGGCATCTCGTGGACGAATCCCATGGAATCTCCTTGAGTCGGAACACGATCGTCCCGTCTCGCGCGCCATGATTGATATGGCGGTCGAGATGGGACCTCGACGTTGCGTCGAGGCCAGGGGGGTGGTTGGGCCGCCTAGTGGCCGAACGAGGCCACTAGGCGCCGAGCGTTCGTCGGTCTGCGGGTCGGACGTCGGCCGCTCAGCGCGCGACCCCCGCAGGGAAGATGTGCAGGGGCACGTTCGAACCCACGCCCAGCCCGGGGGCGTAGCGCGCACAGGCGTCGGCGATCATCGCCCCGATGTCGATGACCTCCCAGCCCGTAGGGGCTTCAGTCGGGACGGAGGGCTCCGCGAGGGTCTCGAGCGGCTCGAGGAAGAGCCCGCACCCGACCACCAGGCACGCCTCGTGAACGAAGACGCTGCCGTTCGTCAGCAGGCTTCCATCCACGCGCATGCAGGCGAGGCAGCCCATCTCGATGGCCTGCTCCCGCGGCGGCATTGCCTCCAGCGGGGCATTCGCATCACCCAGATCGATGAAGTCGAGCCTGACCATCTGCGCGCTGCTGTCCGCGCCGGGCGACCCGTGACACCGAGTCTTGGTGGGGGTGTGATCACGACGGGCGACGGCGTTCTGTGCACTCATTTTTTTCTCATCATCTTTCCCGAGCTATCTCGGTTGGGCGGAACTGCCCGCCTCAGAGATCTCGTCGAGATCTCTGAGGCGGGCCCCCGATGGACGCGGCGTCCATCGGGGTCAGGTTGGGGGTTACGGGGCGTCGGCGGGGCGGACCTCGACGGTGAACTCGCGGCGCTCGACCGGGTCGTTCTGCACGAGGAAGATGACGGCGAATTCGGCGGTCCCCGCGCCTTTGGCCGTGAGGGTGAACTCGACGACGTTGTTCGGATTCGCGGGAAGGTCCAGCCGCCGCGACGACTCCTTGACGTCGAACCACCCGGACCGCACGACCACGGTGACGTGATCCACCGACTCCTCAGAGGAAGGCGGAGCCGGTTTCCAGTCGTCCACGGGCGTCCCACGCATTGGACCGAGATTGACGTGGAGACGGAAGGTCCCGCCGACCGTCATCGGCGGCGCGTCCGGCCCGTCGCGATCCGGGAACCAGGCGTTGATGTAGGTGGCGTTGAGGTCGACCGGTTCGCCGCGTGGGTAAGGCGTGATCTCCTCGTTGTCGCGACGGTCGATCGAGAGGGTGGGCTTGCTCATCTCGTTTGCGCCTCCCAGCGCATTTTTCCCTACCAAAACGGCGGAAAGCGGGAACGACGAAGGCGAGAGCGAATCGCTTTCACGATCACCGTCGCAAGAAGGTCTAGCGTACGGCGCCGAGCAGTCGAAACCGCGAGGCGCGTACACCGGACAGCTTTTCCTCTGAGAGAGATCAAAGGAAGCTTCTTCGTTTCCACTTTCCGCCCTTTTTGGGGTGGAAAGAACGTGTTTGTGTCGAATACCTTCGGCATCGACACGTTCTTTCCAGCTTTTTGAGGGGATTCTGTTGTAATGTCCTCCCCATAAAGGGTCTGGAGGGATGCGCTGACTGCCGAAGCAGAGCGCTAACAGTTGACGGCCTGAAAACGTCCAGCCGAAGCCGGGGGTTCACAGGACCAGCAACCGGTCTTGTCACGACAAGCTATGACAAGGTCCTCCAAGCCTTTTATGAGGAGTTTGGCGTTGGGAAGCGCCTTTTTTCTGGCCTTCCTGGGTTCACATCCGAGGATGTTGAAAGATCAAAGGTAGTATACCAGGAATTTCAGGTTTTGTCAAGGGTTCATTTACATAACCTTTCGAAAATAAGCAAAATAAGGCTTATTTGACAGGAAAAAACCCATTTGATATCATCCGGCTACCGTTTCACGCCATTGCGAACATGATCCATTTTCTTCACGTGTTTGTGTCGTGTGCGAGCAAAAGCTTCTCCCCCGTTCGTTGAGGAACAACGGGGAAGGGGCTTCTTTGCGTCGAAACGCTTAATTTGTACATCTAGGCCAGACGAAACAGGGATCAGCCCCCGGCTGATGGGTCTTTTCGATGATCCCTCTTCGTTATTGGTCTTCTTCGAAGCAATTTCTTCTTTTTCCTCCTGAGGGAGAGACTTATGAGGATGTGCAGGATTTTACGGATTCGCTGAGCGAATCCGTAAAATCCTGCACATCCTCATAAGTCTCTCCCTCCGGAGGAGAAAGAAGAAATTGCTTCGAAGAAGACCAATA